>NZ_CP107929.1:6665000-6965000 GCF_036017915.1 Micromonospora sp. NBC_00421 | reverse complement strand
CCAGGCCGCCGCGCTCCGCGCGAAGGTCACCCGCCGGATCGACGAGGGCGGCATCACCCGGGAGTACGGTCGTCAGCTCGACGCCGCCGCCCGGGACCTGGCCGCGACGACGACCTGAGGGTCTGCTCCACCCGGGCCTGCCCGGTCCGCACCGCTGGCCGGTCAGTGGGAGCGGACCGGCACGGACCGGTGCAGGGGGCCCGGCGGTCAGCGCGGTCTGCCGCCGCTCGGAGCGGTCAGTGGGAGTGGATCGGCACGGGCCGGTGCAGGGGCGGGGTCGTGCCGAGCACGACGCTGCGGTAGACCGCCTCGTAGCCGCGCGCCATCCGCTCGGTGGAGAAGTTCCGGGCCACGTGCGCGACGCAGGCCGCCGGGTCGATCCGGACCACCTCGCGCATCGCCGCCGGCAACTCCCCGGCACCGTCGCAGATCAGCCCGGTCACCCCGTCGACCACCACTTCCGGCACCGCGCCCCGACGCAACGCCACCACCGGGGTGCCGGTCGCCATGGCCTCCACCATCACCATGCCGAACGGTTCCTCCCACTGGATCGGCATGATCAGACAGCGGGCGTCGACAAGCAGCCGCAGCGTCTCCTCCCGGCCGGCGTTCATGATCACGTTGACGTCCTCGCCGAGCATCGGCTGGACCACCTCGGCGAAGTGGCGGCGCTCGGCGGACTCGTTGCACTTGCCGGCCAGGGTGAGCGGCAGGCCGGCCGCCCGACAGGCCCGGATCGCCAGGTCGGGGCCCTTGTCGGGGCTGAACCGGGCCAGCCAGAGCACCGGTCCCCGGCCGGGTTCCCGTTTGGCGGGCACGTCCCGGCCGTCGAGCGCGTTGTGCACCGTACCCACCCAGGGCAGGCCGGGGTTCGCCCGACGTTGGGCGTGCGAGATCGCCACCAGGCCCACCCCGTGGTCGGTGTCACCGAGCACCGTCCCGTACTCCCCGACCGGGTTGCCGTGGACGGTGGCCACGGTGGGCACCGCCCGACGGCCGGCGACCAGCGGCCCGATCGTGGTGTGATCGTGGATCACGTCGAAGTCGGCGGCGGAGATCAACTGCTTGGCCCGCGCCAGGTGGGCCAGCTCGGGCAGCGACTCGCCCAGCCGGTCGTACTGCAACTCGTCGATGGTGGAGACGAAGCCGGCGGCCGTCCCGTGCTGCCGGCCGGCACCGAAGAGGGTCACCTCGTGACCGTGCCCGACCAGCGCGTCCACCAGCCCGTGCACGACCTGTTCCAGCCCGCCGTACCCGGGGGGCGGCACCGACAGCCAGGGCGGGACCAGCATCGCGATCCGCAGCGGCGGCCCGGACGGCGGGTGTTCCGACGGACGGTGGGTCACGGTCACGGATCCTCCCCCGTTGTCCGGATGAGCGGGATCGGCGGCTGCCCGGTAAGCGGGATCAGCGGCGGTTTCCCCTCGGCCGGGAGGTCAAACGCACCCGGCCGGGCGAGCGTCCCGGGCAGGAAGAAGGGCGGCGGGCGACGGAGCCAACCCCCTTGGCTCCGCCGCCCGCCGCCCCGGAGGAGGCAGGTCTGATTGCTATGACGTCTCGGCGAGCGTGACGGTTGCCGTCGCCTCGGTGCCATTTCGCTTGTAGGTCACCTGGACCCGGTCGCCGACCTTGCCGGCCTGCACCGCGCCGACGAGGTCGTTGGAGTCGTTGATCGCCTTGTCCCCGAACCTGGTGATCACGTCACCCCGCTGGATCCCGGCCTTCTCGGCGGCGCTGCCACCGGCGACCGCGGCGACCAGGGCACCGCCGTCCTCGGCCGCGTTGACGCTGACGCCGAGGGACGGATGGCTGATCTTCTCGCCCCGCTGGAGCTTCTCGGCGACGTCCTTGGCCTTGTTGCTCGGGATGGCGAAGCCGACACCGATGTTGCCGGTGCTGCCCTGCCCGGCGGTGGCGATGGCGGTGTTGATGCCGATCACCTCGCCGCGGGTGTTGACAAGCGCGCCCCCGGAGTTGCCCGGGTTGATCGGGGCGTCGGTCTGGAGCAGGCCGGAGATCGAGCTGGCACCACCCTGCGGGGCCTGCTGCGGGCTGTCTTCGCTGCCGGCCCGGATGGTGCGGTCCCGGGCGCTGAGGATGCCGGCGGTCACCGAGCCCTGGAGGCCGAGCGGGCTGCCCAGGGCGAGCACCTGGTCGCCCACCTGCATGGCGTCGCTGTCGCCGAACTTCGCCGCCTTGAGGTTGTCGACGCCGCTGGTCTGGACCACCGCGAGGTCGGTCTTCGGATCGGTGCCGACGATCTTGGCCGAGGCGGTCTTGCCGTTGGCGAAGACCACCCGGACGGTGTCGCCGGAGGCGGACGCGACGACGTGGTTGTTGGTCAGCACGAAGCCGTCGGCACTGAGGATCACGCCCGAACCCTCACCGTTGTCGGTGAGGATGGAGACCACACTGTCCTGCACCGACGCCGCGATCTTGGGCAGGTCGGCGCTGTCGATGACCGGCGCGGCCGAATAGGTGCGGGTGATGCCCCCCCGGTCGCCGTCGACCGCCAGGGCGAGCGCGCCGCCGGCCACGCCGGAGCCGAGCATCAGGGCGAAGACCGCGATCCCGGCACCGACGAACTTGGCCACCTTGCCGGCCTGCGGCCCCGGGGCCGACGCCCACGGCGGGACCGGCTGGCCGGGGTGCTGCGGGCCACCCGGGCCGGTCTGCCCCGGGTAGCCGGCAGACGGCTGGCCCGCTCCGGCCAGGGCGTGCTGGCCCGGGTAACCGCCACCGGGCTGACCCGGGCCGGCGGAACCGGGCTGGCCCGGATAACCGGCAGAGGGGGCGCCCACACCGGGCTGACCCGGTGCGCCGGGGTGCTGCTGCTGGCCCGGATGACCGGCGGCCCACCCGGGCTGCTGCGGGCCGGGCTGCTGCGGGCCGGACTGTGGGTAACCGGCCGTCGGGTACTGGCCCGCCTGCGGGTAGCCCGGGTAGCCGGACGCCGGATAGCCGGGCCGGTACGCCTGGTCGCCGGCGGACGCACCGGACTGGTACGCAGCCTGCGGGTACGGGGTGGCGGAGGGTTGCGCGTACGGCGACGACGGTGGCCCGTACGACGATCCGGGGTTTGGCGTGCCGGCCGGCTCCCCCGCGGCGCCGGCGGTGTCGCCCGGAGCGGCGGTGGCGTCGCCCGGAGCGGCGGTGGTGTCGGACTCGCCGCGCTCGACGCGGGACGGCTCGGCGGAGGGGTGCGACGGCTCGGCGTCGGTGGCAGCCGGCCGACGCTGCGGGTCGGTCTCGAACTCGGTCATGCCCATAGTTTTCCCCGTGGCACTGTCACCACCCTGGATCCTGCCTGGAAGTTTTCTGAAAGTCACACCGGGACCGGTGGAGCATCACTCCACGTCGCCGTCGGGCTCGGGCAGCAGCGGCAGCCGGACCCGGAAGGTCGCCCCGCCCCCAGGCGTCCCGTCCACCTCGACCGTGCCCTGGTGGGCGGTGACCAGCGCGGCGACGATGGCCAGCCCCAGGCCGGTGCTGGTGATCCCGCTGGCCCGGCGGGTCCGGGCCGCGTCGGCCCGGTAGAACCGTTCGAAGACCCGCTCGGCCTGCTCCGGGGCGAGCCCCGGGCCGGTGTCCGCCACCTCCACCACGGCCAGGTTGCCGGTCTCGGAGCGCAGCCGCAGGGTCACCGACGCCTCCGGCGGGGTGTGGGTAAGCGCGTTGGTCATCAGGTTGCCGATCACCTGCCGCAGGCGGGCGTCGTCGGCGTACACCACGAGCGGGCCGGAGCCCGGAGCGATCTCCAGCTCGATGCGCCGCTCCGGGGCGACCACCCGGGCGGCCTCGACCGCCTCTGAGGCGAGCACCGGCAGCTCCACCGGGGCCAGCGACAGCGGGCGCTCCCGGTCCAGCCGGGCCAGCAGCAGCAGGTCCTCCACGAGCAGCCCCATCCGGGCCGCCTCGTCCTCGATGCGGCGCAGCAGGTCGGCGGTCTGTTCCGGGGCGCGGGCCGCCCCCTGCCGGTACAGCTCGGCGAAGCCCCGGATGGTGGTCAGCGGGGTCCGCAGCTCGTGCGAGGCGTCCGCGACGAACTGCCGCATCCGCTCCTCCGACCGGCGGGCGCGGGCCTCGGACGCCAGCGCGGCGTGCGCCGCGTCCCGGGCACCCGCCTCCGCCGTACGGGCGGCCATCTCCGAGGCGGCGCGGGCGGTGAAGGCGGCCTCGATCTGGGCCAGCATCGCGTTCAGCGCCCGGGAGAGCCGGCCCAGCTCGGAGGTGGCGCACTCCTGCCCCTCCTCCGGGTCGGGCACCCGGCGGGTCAGATCGCCACCGGCGATCGCGGCGGCGGTGCGTTCGATCTCCACGAGTGGTTTCAGGCTGGTGCGCACGATGGCCGCGCCGACCGAGGCGAGCAGGATCAGCACCGCCCCACCGACCAGCATGTCTATCCAGATCAACCGCTTCACGGCCAGGTCGACGTCGGTGAGGTGCTGTCCGACGGCGAGCACCCGGCCGTCGGAGAGTTCCCGGTAGAGCATCCGCCACCGTTCCCGGCCGTCCTGGGACCGGACCGTGAACGGATCGCCCTCGTCACCCCGGAATCCGGCCACGTCGGCGGGAACCGGTGGCAGGTCGTCCGGTTCGAGGGCCGGGTCGTACCCGATGAACCGGGAGCCGTCGCCGTCGGCGAGGGCGACCACGTAGTCGGTGGGCAGGGTGGCCCTGGCCAGCCCGCTCTCCAGGTTGGGCAGCGCCCGGCCGACCTGGACGCTTGCCGACTGCAACTCCCCGTCGACCTGCCCGATCAGGTACTCGCGCAGGAAGTACGTGGTCAGCGAGCTGATCACCACGAGGGCGACGGCGACCAGGGTGAGCACCGCCGCGACCAGCTTGACCCGCAGCGGGACGCTCCGGATCCGCCCTTTCGCCTCGTCGAGCGGGCTCACGCCGCCGGCTTGCGCAGGACGTAGCCCACGCCGCGCAGGGTGTGGATCAGGCGGGGCTGGGTGTTGTCCACCTTCCGGCGCAGATAGGAGATGTAGGACTCGACGATGTTGTCGTCGCCCCGGAAGTCGTAGTTCCACACGTGGTCGAGGATCTGCGCCTTGGACAGCACCCGGTTGGCGTTGAGCATCAGGTAACGCAGCAGCTTGAACTCGGTAGGCGAGAGCTGCACCCGCTGCCCGGCCCGGTGCACCTCGTGGGTCTCCTCGTCCAGCTCCAGGTCGGCGAAGGTGAGCCGGGACGGGGCCTGCTCGCCGGTCGCGGTGCGCCGCAGCACCGCCCGGATCCGGGCGGTCAGCTCCTCCAGGCTGAACGGCTTGGTGACGTAGTCGTCGCCGCCCAGGGTGAGCCCACGGATCTTGTCGTCGGTCGCGTCCCGGGCGGTCAGGAACACCACAGGGGTACGCGTGCCGCCCTCGCGGAGCATCCGGATGACCTCGAAGCCGTCCAGGTCGGGCAGCATCACGTCGAGCACCACCAGGTCGGGCCGGTGGTCCTTGGCCGCGTGCAGGGCCGCGCTGCCACTGGTGGCGGTCGCCACGTCGAACCCCGCGAAGCGGAGACTGGCGGAGAGTAGTTCGAGGATGTTGGGATCGTCCTCGACGACGAGCAGTCGCGCCTCGGTATGGGTAGCGGCCATGCCGGCCATCATCCGTGACGTCGCTGCGCCGGCGCTGGATGCTCGCTGGAAAAACCCTGTGAAGCCGTGAACCGGCCCGCGCCGCCGTGCCCGGCCGCCGCCAGCACGCCAGCCTGCGCAGCCGTACGCGGCAGCCGTGCGCAACCATCAGCGCAACCGTGCACGTCGCCGCGGCCGCCAGCGCGCCGCCCACGTCAGCGCGCCGCCCACGTCAGCGCGCCGCGGCCGTCAGCGCAGCAGTCGGCGCAGCCCGTCCAGTGCGCCGTCGAGGACCCGGATCGCGGTCCGGAGCTGGGTGTCGCTGAGCCGCCCGGCCCGGACCAGCGCGCCGACCTCGACGGTGAACTCGGCCAATCGCTTGTCGAAATCGGCCAGCAGGGGGGAATCGCCCTGAGCGGGGTCCGCCGGGCGGAATGTCGAGCCGGGCGCCGGGCGGGGTGTCGGGCCGGGCACCGGGCGGTCCCAGCGGGTCTGCCGGGTCTGCCGGGTGGCCTCGCGCAGTTCGCGCTTGAGGTCGCGCACCGAGCCGCGTACCTCGGTCTGGATCTCCCCGGCCAGCGCGGACAGATCCTCCACCGAGGCGGTGATGTCGGTCTCCAGGGTGGTCACCTCGTCGGCGCGTTGGCGCAACTCGGCCCGACCGCTCTCGGTGATCTCGTAGACCTTGCGGCCACCGGCGGCGGTGTGGGTGACCAGGCCGTCGGCCTCCAGGCGTTGCAGCCGGGGATAGATGGTGCCGGCGCTCGGGGCGTAGAGGCCGAGGAAGCGCTCCTCCAGCAGCCGGATCAGTTCGTAGCCGTGCTTGGGACCGTCGTCGAGCAGCCGGAGCAGATAGAGCCGGAGCCGCCCGTGACTGAACACGGCGGTCACGGCTGCTCCTCCTGGTCGTCGTCCACCGGCCGGGCGAGCAGCGCGATGCTGCCGGAGGTCGCGGACGCCCAGAGCTTACCCTCGCCCGCGCCGAGCACCCCGTGGCTGTCCTTGACCGGTCCGATCCCGCTTGCGCCGCTGACCTGGGGGAAGCCGCTGGTGATCCGGCCGGAGGTGGTGTGCAGGTGGACGGCGAGGTCGCTGTCCTCGCGGACCCGGACGGTGATCGGCCCGGAGATGGTGGTGAGCCGGATCTCGCTGCGCCGGGGATTGTCCAGGTCGCAGGTGATCGCCCCGGAGACGGTGTTGGCGTGCACCCGGCCGGCCGCGCTCTCGGCGAGGGTCACCTCGCCGGAGACCGTGTCCAGGCTGAGCTCACCGGTCACGCCGAGCGCCTCGACCGGGCCGGAGACGACCCGTGCCCTGGTGCGCCCGGCCAGGCCCATCAGGGTGACCTGCCCGGAGGTGACGTTCACGGTGCTGTCGTTGACCAGGCCGGAGGCGACCAGCGAGCCGTCGATCAGGTGCAGGTCGGCCAGCGTGTCGGCCGGGACGGCGATGGACACCTCGGCGCGGAACCGGCGACCGAGCTGACCGAGCCACCAGAGGAGCCCGGGCCGGCGCGGGTGGCGCTCGTGCCCGACCGTGAGCACACCGTCGCGGTGTTCGACGATGAGCGGCCGGCTGCTGATCCGGGTGACGTCGACCCGGGCCGGGCCGTCCGTGCCGACCACGTTGAGCCGCCCGGTGACCAGGCGTACGTCGAGCCGGGTGACCGGCCCGTCGATGGTGAGCTGCTGTGGTCTGTCGACCTTCCAGGTGGCCATGACGTCTCCCCTCGGTGGGTCGCGGCCGGTAGCCGCGCCACTGCACGGGCAGAGCGTAACGCGATACATCGCGATAGAACAAGACTGTCGTGAGTCGCAAACCCGCCAATGCCCACCCCCGCCTCGCCCCCACCTTGATCCACTCGCGTGGGCCGATGTTGCGGCAACCAGTCACCCGGGATACCGCAACATCGGCCCACGCGAGTGGGTCAGGCTGGCGACCATGCCGGCCGGGCGGACAACCAACGCTGAAGGGACCTCTCGGCACGATGCCGAGCGGTCCCTTGGTGTATCCGCCCGGCGACCTGACCCACGCCAGCCGAGGCGTCCCCAACTCCGGCGGACGAGTATTCCTGTCCGTCATGTTTATGCCACAGCGTCATACCACCTACGCCCAGAACAGGCCGCCCTGGCCACACCCGCCAACGGGCGGACCTGCCGTCCCGCCACCGGCACACCAGCCACCGCCAGACCGCCGCCTCGATGACGCGATCCACTCACTTGGGTCGGTGTTGCGGTAACCGGTCGCCAGGACACCGCAACAACGGCCCACCCGAGTGGATCATGCCGTCGAAGCGGCCCCTTGGGTGAGACGGGTCAGGCGGCCAGACCGAGGCCCTTCCCGGCGGCCGGCGCGGACGCGGACCCGGGCAGGGCGACCACGGGCACAGCGGCCAGGGTGAGGCGGCGGGTGACCGGGCGGGGCGGGAGCAGGTGCACGACCGACTCGGCGGCCCGGGCCAGCACCCGGCGGTCCGCGCCGGGGGCCGGGTGCAGGGCGGCGGTCACCGCGACGTCCACCACCAGGTCCCGGGCGGCCAGCACCCGGCCCAACGAGCGCCACAGGGTCTCGTCGCCGAGGAAGGCGGCGGTGGTGGTCGTCGCCCCGGTGGCAGCAGAGCGGTAGCTGATCCGTATCGGCACCACCGGGGCCCCGGCGTCGATCGCCGCCTGGAACGCCGCCGGCCGGAACCCCCGGGGCGGCCGGCAGTCCGCCGAGGGGGCGACGCCGCACCAGGTCGTCCCCTCGGGGAAGACCGCGACCGGGTGACCGGCCCGCAGGGTGGCCGCGAGCCGGGCCACGGTGCGCGGCAGGTCCCGGGGACGCGACCGGTCGACGAAGACCGCGCCGGCGGCGCGGGCCAGCAGCCCCAGCAACGGCCAGGTCCGCACCTCCCGCTTGGCCAGCAGCCGGGCCGGCGCGACCGCCAGCACCGCGAGGACGTCCAGCCAGGAGACATGGTTGGCGACCAGCAGCGCCCGCCGCCGGGGCAGCCGACCGCGCACCGTCAGCCGCACGCCGAGCGCCCCGGCGGTCCCCCGGGCCCAGCCCCGGACCACCGCCGCCCGCTCCGCCGTCGGCAGCACCGGCAGCAGTACGACCACACCCACCCCGACCAGCAGCATCCCGAGCACGCCAAGCAGCCGGAGCACCCGCCGCCCTAGCGACACCTCCGTCCGCCCCGCCCCCGGCAGGCAGTCCGGGCCACAGCCGGCGGTCGGTCGCCACAGTTCGGCGCTCACCGCGTCTCCCCACCGAGGAAGTGCCGCAGGTAACGCGGGTTCATCCGGTCCAGCGAGAACAGCACGTAGAAGTCGGCGCAGCGGAAGTCCGGGTCGTACGCCGGCTCTCCGGCGATCCACGCGCCGAGCCGCAGGTAGCCGCGCAGCAGCGGTGGGACCAGCGCCCGCCCGGCGGGGCCGCCGGTGGCGGTCTCCGGTGCCGCCGCGCCCGGCTCGGCGAACCAGGGCCGCAGCGGGCGCACCCTCAGCGGCGGGGGCGCGAGGTGCCCGGCCCGGATCAGCGCCCATGCCTCGGCGGCGGCCCGGCCGCCGTCGTCGACGGGCACCGAGGCGCAGCCGCCCAGCCAGTTGGAGCCACGCAGGTGCAGGTAGCGGGTCAGTCCCGCCCACATCAGGTTGATCACCGCGCCGGAGCGGTGGTCCGGGTGGACGCAGGAGCGGCCGGTCTCGACAAGCAGGTCGCGCAGCGGGTCCAGCGCGGTCAGGTCGAACTCACCGGCGGCGTACCGGCGGTCGGTGCGGCCGGGTGGCAGCAGCCGGTAGGTGCCGACCACCGCGCCGGTGCGCTCCTCGCGGACGATCAGGTGGTCGCAGTGGACGTCGAGGTCGTCGGCGTCCAGCCCGGCGGCCCCCGGGCGCAGGGTCGCGCCGAGTTCGGTGGCGAACACCTCGTGGCGCAGGCGTTGCGCGGCCGCGACCTGGGTCGGGTCGTCGGCGATCAGCAGGGTGTATCCACTGGTCGTCAGGGGTGCGCCAGCGGCATGCAGAACAGCCATGGGACCTGTCTAGGTGCCCCGGGTTGCCTGCCGCCCGGCGAAGGGTGTCGATCCGATGAACGCCGGTCGGCGGTCCGGCCCCGCGTGTGACCTGCGGGGCAGGTGGGGCCGACGGGACGCCTGGGGTGTGTGCGAGGCTGCCTGCGGGGAAGCCGGCCACCTGGGCCGGACGGACGACGCGGCGGAGGGTTGATGATCATCGAATCCCGGTACAACGGCCCGCCCGGTTCGGGCAACGGCGGCTGGAGCGCCGGGGTCTTCGCCGAGGCGTACGGCGCGGACCGGCCCGTCGAGGTGACGCTGCGTCGCCCACCCCCGCTGGACACCCCGCTCACCCTCACCGACGGCGACGTGTACGACCCGGACGGGCACCTGGTCGCCGAGGTACGCCCGGCCGACGACCCGCCCGCCCCGGTCCCCCCGGTCGACCCGGCGACCGCGCACGCCGCCTCGGCCGGCTATCCGGGCCTGGTCGACCACCCCTTCCCCGGCTGTTACGTCTGCGGCCCGGAGCACCCCGACGGCCTGCGGATCTTTCCCGGCCGGCTGCCCGACGGGCGGACCGCCGCGCCGTGGCGGACGCCACAGCGGGTGACCGCACCGACCGCCTGGGCGGCGCTGGACTGCCCGGGTGGCTGGACGGTGATCGCCCCCGGCCGGCCGTACGTGCTGGGCCGGCTCGCCGTCGCGCTCGACACGCTGCCCGAGCCGGGTGAGCAGTGCGTGGTCACCGGTGCGGTGGTCACCGCCGAGGGCCGGCTGGCGGTGGTGCACACCAGCCTCTACGGAAGCGCCGGTGGGCTGCTCGGCCGGGCCCGCGCCACCTGGGTCGCACTGCCGCCCGCGTCTCGTCCCTGAGGACTACCGCCTCCTGCCTGAGAGGGAGCACGACCTACCGACCCGGGCTGATGGCGTAACTTGACGTCACCAGCGAGGCTGGTCAGCGGCGCATTCCGTAACGGCGCCGCAGGACGCGGTGCACG
The DNA here is from genome assembly GCF_036017915.1 of Micromonospora sp. NBC_00421. Lineage (NCBI taxonomy): Bacteria > Bacillati > Actinomycetota > Actinomycetes > Micromonosporales > Micromonosporaceae > Micromonospora > Micromonospora sp. NBC_00421. The sequence continues at coordinate 6,954,421 of NZ_CP107929.1, read as the reverse complement.
ATGCGCCGCCGCACGGGAGGAGAACGATGTCCGACGGGCAGTGGAGCCCCAGCACCGGCCAGATCGTCGTGTCCGGGTTGACCAAGCAGTACAAGAACGTACGGGCGGTCGACAACCTGTCCTTCACGGTCGAGGCCGGCCGGGTGACCGGCTTCCTCGGCCCGAACGGCGCGGGCAAGACGACGACGCTACGGATGCTGTTGAACCTGGTCACCCCGACCGGTGGCACGGCGACCATCGGTGGCCAGCGGTACGCCGACCTGACCGACCCGCTGCGGCACGTGGGCGCGGTGCTGGAGGCGTCCAGCGCGCACAAGGGCCGTACCGGCATCAACCACCTGCGGGTGATCTGCGCGGCGGCCGGCCTGCCTAAGAGCCGGGCCGACGAGGCGCTGGCCCTGGTCGGGCTCACCCCGGCGGCGAAGCGCAAGTTCAAGGGTTACTCGCTGGGCATGAAGCAGCGCCTCGGCATCGCCGCCGCGATGCTCGGTGACCCCCGGGTGCTGATCCTCGACGAGCCGGCCAACGGCCTCGACCCGGAGGGCATCCGCTGGATGCGCGGCTTCCTCAAGGGTTTGGCGCACGAGGGGCGCACGGTGTTGGTCTCCAGCCACCTGCTGTCCGAGATGCAGCTCCTCGCCGACGACGTGGTGATCATCGCGGCCGGCAAGCTGATCCGGCAGGGGCCGGTGGAGCAGGTGCTCGGCTCGATGGCAGAGAGCGGCCGGGTGCGGGTGCGCACCCCGCAGGCCGAGGAGTTGACAGTGGCGCTGCGCGAGCAGTCCGCGACGGTGGAGACCGACGAGCACGGCGTGCTGCTGGTCAGCGGGGTGGACGCGCCGGCGATCGGCCGGGCCGCGCTGGCCGCCAAGGTCGAGCTGCACGAACTGACCCCGGAACGGCCCGACCTGGAACGGGTCTTCCTGGAGCTGACGGCCGGGAAGGCGGGCATCCGATGAACCTGGTCCGATCCGAGCTGTTGAAGATCCGTACCACGAGCACCTGGTGGATCTTCGGGCTGATCACGGTGCCGCTGTGGGCGCTCACCGCGCTGATCAACTGGTTGCAGACCGACGCGCTGGCCAGCAACAACTTCGGCGACGTACCGGCCGACCAGGCCGACCAGATGCAGGCCGTGCAGTCGGTGGACAGCCTGGCCGCCAACGTCTACACCAACGGGCAGTTCTTCGGCCTGATGATCGTGATGTTGCTCGGCATCATCGTGGTGACGAGCGAGTTCTTCCACCAGACGGTCACCACCACCTTCCTCACCGTGCCGCACCGGACGGCGGTGATGCTGGCCAAGCTGGCTGCCGCAGCCATCCTGGCCATGCTGTTCTGGCTGGTCACCACCGTGTTCAACCTGCTCTTCGGGGCACTGGTGATGAGCAGCGTCGACCTGGGCTCCCAGCTCGGCAGCGGCGCGGTCTGGCGGGCGACCGCGCTCAACGGCCTGGCGTACCTGCTCTGGTCGGTGCTCGGGGTCGGGATCGGGGTGCTGATCCGCAGCCAGATCGGCGCCACCGTCACCGGCATCCTGCTCTACCTGGGCGGCGCGGTCGGCGCGGCCATCGCGATCAGCATCCTGGCCGCCAAGTGGGGCGACTGGATCAACGACCTCCAGGTGCTGGTGCCGTCGCTGGCGTCGTCGCTGATGGTCAGCGGGGCCGAGATCCCGGGCAACCCGCCCCGCTGGGCGGGCGCGGTGGTCCTGATCGGGTACGCGGTGGTGGCCGGCGCGATCGGCACGCTCACCATGCGGCGGCGGGACATCTCCTGACCGACCCGCTTTCCGGACCGTTCCGGCCCGGCGTGACGACTGTCGCGCCGGGCCGGTCGGCTGTCGGGAGGTGGTCGTCGCCCTGTCCCGCTCCGGTCCCGCCTCAGGTCCGGAGGCGAAGCCCCACTCCGGTCCGGAGTCAACAGGATACGAAGAGCTGATTGACTTCCGGCATCTTCTGTGAAACCGGCCACCCGACCGAGGTGGGAATGCCTACCGTAATCTCACGGCGTAGCCTGGGAACCATCCCCCGCCCACTCGCACTTCCGGACGACGGCGGACACCGCGTGACACACAGACCCGCGTGAAAGAGGCGATTACCGGCCGTGTCGACCCAGCAGACTTCGCAGGAGAACCCACTGGCGGGTTTCGGCCCGAACGAGTGGATCGTCGAGGAGATGTACCAGCGCTACCTCGCCGACCCGTCGAGCGTCGACTCGGCCTGGCACGACTTCTTCGCCGACTACCGACCCGCCCCCGGCACCGCGACACCGCGCCCGGCCGACGGCAAGGGCACCCCGGCCGCAACGTCCGAGCCGGCCAGGCAGCAGGAACCGGCCAGGCAGCAGGAACCGGCCGGGCAGCAGGAACCGGCCGGTGGCGGCAAGACCGCCCCGGCCACCAAGGCGCCGACGGCCAGCGCGAAGCCGACCGCGACCGCGAAGCCGGCCACCGCCGCCAAGCCCACACCGGCCAAGCCCGCCGCGACCGAGAAGGCCGCCCCGGCCAAGCCGGCAGCGAAGGCACCGACGGCCAGCGCCGCCGGCACCACGCCGCTGCGCGGGGTGGCCGCCCGGATCGTGCAGAACATGGACGCCTCGCTGTCCGTGCCGACCGCCACCAGCGTGCGCGCCGTCCCGGCCAAGCTGCTCGTCGACAACCGCATCGTGATCAACAACCACCTCGCCCGGGGGCGTGGTGGCAAGGTCAGCTTCACCCACCTGATCGGCTACGCGCTGGTCCGCGCCGTGGTCGAGCACCCGGAGCTGAACAACTCCTTCGCCGAGGTCGACGGCAAGCCGGCGATGGTCCGCCCGGAGCACGTCAACCTGGGCATCGCCATCGACCTGACCAAGCCCGACGGCACCCGCAACCTGGTCGTGCCGTCCATCAAGGGCTGCGAGCAGATGGACTTCCGGCAGTTCTGGCAGGCGTACGAGGACGTGGTCCGGCGGGCCCGCCGCAACGAGCTGACCATGGAGGACTACGCCGGTACGACGATCTCGCTGACCAACCCGGGCGGCATCGGCACGGTGCACTCGATCCCCCGGCTGATGCAGGGGCAGAGCGCGATCATCGGGGTCGGCGCGATGGAGTACCCCGCGCCGTATCAGGGGATGAGCGAGGCGACCCTGGCCGAGCTGGCGGTCAGCAAGATCATCACGCTGACCAGCACCTACGACCACCGGATCATCCAGGGCGCGCAGTCCGGCGAGTTCCTCAAGGTGATGCACGAGCTGATGCTCGGCGAGCGCGGCTTCTACGACCAGATCTTCACCTCGCTGCGCATCCCGTACGAGCCGGTGCGCTGGGTGCGGGACGTGGCCGTCGACTCCGAAGGGCAGATCAACAAGACCGCCCGGGTGCACGAGCTGATCCACGCCTACCGGGTCCGGGGCCACCTGATGGCCGACACCGACCCGCTCGAGTTCGCCATCCGCAAGCACCCCGACCTGGACGTCCTCCAGCACGGGCTGACCCTGTGGGACCTGGACCGCACCTTCCCGGTCAACGGCTTCGCCGGCAAGCAGCGGATGAAGCTGCGCGAGATCCTCGGGGTGCTGCGCGACTCGTACTGCCGGCGGCTCGGCATCGAGTACATGCACATCCAGGACCCGGAGGAGCGCCGCTGGATCCAGGAGCGGATCGAGCGCCGCTACGAGAAGCCGGCCGCCGACGAGCAGAAGCACGTGCTCAACCGGCTCAACGCCGCCGAGGCGTTCGAGACCTTCCTGCAGACCAAGTACGTCGGCCAGAAGCGGTTCTCGCTGGAGGGCGGCGAGTCGCTGATCCCGCTGCTCGGCGAGGTGCTGGAGGCGTCCGCCGAGGACGGGCTGGACGAGGTCGTCATCGGCATGGCGCACCGGGGCCGGCTCAACGTGCTGGCCAACATCGTCGGCAAGCCGTACGAGAAGATCTTCTCGGAGTTCGAGGGTCACCTCGACCCGCGCTCCACCCAGGGCTCCGGCGACGTGAAGTACCACCTGGGGCAGAACGGCAAGTTCACCACCCCGGACGGCGACCACTCGGTCAAGGTCTCGGTGGTGGCGAACCCGTCGCACCTGGAGGCCGTGGACCCGGTGCTGGAGGGCATCGTCCGGGCCAAGCAGGACCGGATCGACCTCAAGCTGGAGGGCTACACCGTGCTGCCGCTGGCGGTGCACGGTGACGCCGCCTTCGCCGGGCAGGGCGTGGTCGCCGAGACGCTCAACCTGTCCCAGCTGCGCGGCTACCGCACCGGCGGCACCGTGCACGTGGTGGTCAACAACCAGGTCGGCTTCACCACCGCCCCGGAGTACAGCCGGTCCAGCCTCTACAGCACCGACGTGGCCCGGATGATCCAGGCGCCGATCTTCCACGTCAACGGCGACGACCCGGAGACCGTGGTCCGGGTCGCCCGGCTGGCCTTCGAGTACCGGCAGGCGTTCAACAAGGACGTCGTGATCGACATGGTCTGCTACCGCCGGCGCGGGCACAACGAGGGCGACGACCCCTCGATGTCCAACCCGCAGATGTACAAGATCATCGACTCGAAGCGCTCGGTCCGCAAGCTCTACACCGAGGAGCTGATCGGCCGGGGCGACATCACCGTCGAGGACGCCGAGGAGCTGCTACGCGACTACCAGTCGCAGCTGGAGCGGGTCTTCAAGGCCACCCGGGATGCCGCCACCACCCCCCGCCAGGCCACCCGACCGCGCCGCGAGGACGAGCCGGAGCCGCAGGTGGAGACCGCCACCGACGCCGCCGTGGTCAAGGCGGTAGGCGAGGCGCACGTCAACCTCCCCGAGGGCTTCACCCCGCACAAGCGGATCCAGCAGTTGCTCGACCGGCGGGCCAAGATGTCCGTCGAGGGCAACATCGACTGGGGGTACGGCGAGATCATCGCCTTCGGCTCGCTGCTGCACGACGGGGTCACCGTCCGGCTCGCCGGCCAGGACTCCCGCCGGGGCACCTTCGTCCAGCGGCACGCCTCGGTGGTCGACGCCAAGACCGGCGAGGACTACCTGCCGCTCAAGACGCTCACCGCCGACGGCGAGCGGTCCCGGTTCTTCGTGCACGACTCGCTGCTGAGCGAGTACGCCGCGATGGGCTTCGAGTACGGCTACTCGGTGGAGAACGTCAACGCGCTGGTCTGCTGGGAGGCCCAGTTCGGTGACTTCGTCAACGGCGCCCAGTCGGTGATCGACGAGTTCATCTCCTCCGGCGAGGTGAAGTGGGGTCAGCGCTCCGCGGTCACCCTGCTGCTGCCGCACGGCCACGAGGGGCAGGGCCCGGACCACACCTCCGGCCGCCCGGAGCGGTTCCTGCAGATGTGTGCCGAGGACAACATGCGGGTGGCCATCCCGACCACCCCGGCGAACTACTTCCACCTGCTGCGTCGCCAGGCCCTGTCGCCGAAGCGCAAGCCGCTCGTGGTGTTCACGCCGAAGTCGCTGCTGCGGCACAAGCTCTGCGTCAGCCCGGTGGAGGACTTCACCACAGGCACCTTCGCCCCGGTGCTGGCCGACACCGCCGCACCCGCGCCTGAGCAGGTCAAGCGGGTGCTGCTCTGCTCGGGCAAGATCTACTACGACCTGTTCTCCGCCCGCGCCGAGCGGGGTGTCACCGACACCGCGATCATCCGGATCGAGCAGCTCTACCCGCTGCCGGTGGAGGAGATCCGGGCGGCGCTCGCGGCGTACCCCAACGCGGAGGACTTCGCCTGGGTGCAGGAGGAGCCGGCCAACCAGGGGGCGTGGAGCTTCGTCGCGCTCAACCTGCTGGAGCACCTGGCCGACGTCCGGCTGCGCCGCATCTCCCGCCCCGCCGCCGCCGCCCCGGCGGTCGGCTCGGCGAAGATGCACGAGGTGGAGCAGGCCGGGCTGATCGACACCGCCCTCCCCCGCCCCTGACCGCACCAGCCCCGACCCGGTACCACCCCGGCCCGCGCCCCCTCCAGGGGCGCGGGCCGTCCCATGTCGCGGCCCGCCCCGCACCTCGCCACGCCACGTCGCACCACGCCGCACCGCACCACGCCCACCACGTCGCACCGCACCGCACCGCTCCACGCCATGGCCACGCCGCACCGCAGCTTTGGGGAGAGTTGTTGTCGCCCCAGCGACAACAACTCTCCCCAAAAGAGCTGAACCCGCTGCGCGGCGGGCGCGGCGAGTGGGGCATGGTGACCGGTGGGATCGTCCGCCACCCGGGTGGCGGAGCGCCCCCGGTCGGGAGGGATCATGTCCACTTTCCGAGTTGGTCCGAGGCACGGAACGCAGCAGTGAGGAGGCGCGGTGTACTTCACCGACCGTGGGATCGAGGAACTGGTGCAGCGGCGGGGTGACGAGCAGGTCACCCTGGAGTGGCTCGGCGAGCGGCTGCGCGACTTCGTCGACCTCAACCCCGAGTTCGAGACGCCGATCGAGCGCTTCGCCACCTGGCTGGCCCGCCTCGACGACCTCGACGAGGACTGAGCCCGGGGCGGGCATCCGCCCGCCCCGGCCCTCGTTCCCCGGGCACCATGTCGTGCCAGGGCGCGTGCGAGCCGCAGCGCGTCAACGCGGACCAACACCGCACCGCGACGCGGACCAGCACCACACCGCGACGCGGGCCGGCACCGCACCGCGACGCGGGCCGGCACCACACCGCGACGCCGACCGGCACCGCACCCCGGTCAACGCGGGCCGGCGGGGACCGGGACGGCGAGGGGTCAGCCGGTGCGGACGGCGGGTTCCAGGCCGGTGCGGCGGAGCTTCTGCCAGCCCAGCCGGCCACCGGTCACCGCGGTGACCACCGCCTGGATCATCACCAGGTACATCAACTGCCGGTAGACGAACTGCTGGAGAGGCAGGACCCACAGCACCCCCAGCTTCTCCCGGTCCAGCCGGAACGCCACCACGGCGGTGGCGGTCTGCACGCCGAGCATGACCAGCCAGGCCACCGCCGTGGCCTTGCGGTCGAGGAAGAACAGGCCGTACAGGGCCAGCAGGTCGATCACCGGCGCGAGCAGTGGCAGCAGCACCCCGAAGAGGCTGAGGAAGAACAGACACCGCCTGGTGAACCGGCCGGACGAGCCCCTGTCGAGCACCGAGCGACGGTGCTTCCACATCGCCTGCATGGTGCCGTAGCTCCACCGGTAACGCTGCTTCCAGAGCTGCCCGATGGTCGCCGGGGCCTCCGTCCAGGCGCGGGCGGTCTCCTCGTAGACCACCTTCCAGCCGGCCCGGCCCAGGGCGATGGTGATGTCGGTGTCCTCGGCCAGGGTGTCGTCGGTCATCCCCCCGGCGTAGCGCAGCGCCTCCCGCCGGAACCCGCCGATCGCCCCGGGCACCGTGGACATGCAGCGCAGCGTCTCGTAGAGCCGCCGGTCCAGGTTGAAGCCGATGACGTACTCGATGTGCTGCCACTTGGCGATCAGGCTGCGCCGGTTGCCGACCTTGACGTTGCCGGCCACCGCGCCGACCTGCGGGTCGGCGAAGGGTTGCACCAGCCGGCGGACCGCGTCGGGCTCGAAGACGGTGTCCCCGTCGACCATCACGATCAGGTCGTGCCGGGCCAGCGCCAGGCCGGTGTTCAGGGCACTGGGCTTACCGCCGTTGGGTTTGCGGACGACCCGGACGTTGGGCAGGCCGAGCGCGTCGACGATGTCCGCGGTGCCGTCGGTGGAGCCGTCGTCGACGACGACCACCTCGATCCCGCCGGGGTGGTCGCCACCGGCCAGGGAGCGGACCGCCGCGGCGATCCCCTCCTTCTCGTTGTACGCCGGGACGATCACCGACACCGGCGCGGTGACCGGTGGCCCCCAGCTCCAGCCCCTGGCCCGGCGGCGTCGGGCGTGCCGCCCGGCCAGCACGAACAGCGCGAGGGTACGACCCACGGTGAGCAGACCGACGACGACGAAGAGCCCCCCGAACACGGTAAGCATGGTGTCGGCGCCCTGCACCGCCCAGATCAGCATCCGGCCACGCCACCGGTCCCCGGCGGTGGCGACCCCTGCGGAATCCACCCGGTGGTCCGCCCCGGCGGCGGCGAAGGCGAGGTTCAACCCCTCGGTCGCGGTGACGAACCGGTACCCCCGCTGCTTCATCATCGGGATGAACCGGTCGAGGGCGGCCACGGTCTGCGCCCGGTCGCCACCGGCGTCGTGCCAGAGGGTGACGGCACCGGAGTCGCCCTCCGGGGCGGCGTTCTCGATGATCCGGTCCACCCCGGGCAGCGACCAGTCCTGGCTGTCGGTGTCGTTGAGGAACGTCAGGTAGCCCAGGTCACCGGCGGCGGTGACCACCGGCCAGTCCCGGTTGTCGATCGCACCCGGGTGGGACGAGTACGGGAACCGCACCAGCGAGGTCCGCAGGCCGGTCGCGCCCGCCACGGCGAGCTGGGTCTGGGCGTACTCCAGGCGTTGCCGCCACACCGGCAGCTCGGCAAGGTCGGGGTGGGTGAAGGTGTGCACGCCGAGCTGGTGCCCACCGTCGGCCAGGTCCCGGGCAATCCGGGGGTGCCGGGCCACCTGCGAGCCCAGCACGAAGAACGTTCCCTTGACCTGGTGGGTGTCCAGGACCCGCAGCACCTCGCGGGTCCAGACCGGGTCGGGGCCGTCGTCGAAGGTCAACGCGATGGTGCGCGGCGGCAGCCGGTAGGAGCGGACCAGCTCGCTGCTGGCACTGATGATCGGCCCACCGGTCACCACCGAGGTCGGCACCTCGCGTTGCCCGGCGGTGCTCTGCCGGCGGTCCGGGGCGAACGACGCGTTGGCGTACGCGCCGACGAGCAGCACGCCGGCCAGCAGGGTCAGCACCGTGCTCAGCAGGATCCAGCTCGGCGGCGGTACCGCCCGACGACGCCGGGCCGACCCGGTGAGGCGACGGCGGGTCGGCGGGACGACCGGCTCAGCCATCGGCACGGGCGTCGTCGACCCGGCCGGACAGCAGGTCGGGCAGGGCTGGCGGTTCGCCGGTCGGGTCCGGCGGGTCGGGCGTGGTGGCTTCCGGGACGGTGCGGGTCGGTCGGGGCGACGTCGACGAGGTCGCCGGGCTGCGGCTCGGCGAACGGGTGGCGCTGGGCGACCGCGAGGGGGTGGCGGTGGGCGAGACGGCCGGGGACGGGGTGGCCGGGACGACGGCGGGCGCGCTCGCCCTCGGCGTACGCGTGGCGACCGTCGTGGGCACGGCGGCTGCGGCGGCCGGAGTGGTGGCCGTGGTGGTGAGCGCCTCGGCCTGCGGCGACGACGACCGCTCGGGCTGCTCGACCTCGTCCACGAAAGGGAGGACCGTGTGCGGCTCGATGCCGCCCGCGAAGCTGACCCCCACCAGCCCGGTGTAGACCAGACCCACCAGCCCGAGGGTGTACGCGAGCCAGCGCAGCCGGGAGTGGCGTCTGCCGCTGGGGTCGACGAAGACCGGGGTCAGCTCGGGCACCGCGGCGATCAGCGCGGTGGGACCGTCGGCCGGGCTGATCACCACGGTCGGCCCGTCGGTCGGGGCGGCCGGTCTGATCGGGGTGGCCGAGCCGACGGGGATGCCGGCGGTCCGGCGTCGCACCACCGGGTGGGCCGCCCTCGGCTGAATCTCGGTGGGCCCATCGAAATTCGTCACGGGATCGATACACTTTGGACCAACAGTCGACCGACCGCCGATTGCACCCACCGGCATCGATCTCCGGTTCGGCACGTTATTGCTGCTCAGGCGGTCGGCAGTCATGGGATGCGAGTCTAGGCACGAGGATCGCTCAGCTCCCAGTGCGTCCCACGAATGAGACTCTGATCGCATCCTCGACGCCGACCCGCGCCGTCGGAGGTAGCGGTTCGGGGCGAAGGTCCCGGGCGGCGGACGACATGATCTCCTAGGGTGGTGGCGTGGCCCGCAGCGTCTACCTGACCAGCGTGGGGTCCGGCGGGGGTAAGTCGACCATCGCCCTCGGCCTCGCGGAACTCCTCTCCCGGCAGGTCGAGCGGATCGGCGTGTTCCGGCCGCTGGTCTCCGACGCCGGCCCCGACCCGATCCTCGCCCTGCTGCACGACCGCTACCGGATCGACCTGCCCGAGGCCGACCTGACCGGCACCACGTACGCGGAGGCGGCGGCCCTGGTCGCCGACGGGCGGCGGGAGGAGCTGATCTCCCGGATCGTCGAGCGGTATCGGGCGGTGGAACGACGCTGCCCGGCGGTCGTCGTGGTGGGCAGCGACTTCGCCGACGGCGGGGACGGCGCCGGCCCCCGGGAACTCGCCTTCAACGCCCGGCTGGCCACCGAGTTCGGCAGCGTGGTGGTGCCGGTGGTGGACGGCTTCGGGCAGCAACCGGAGACGACCGCGGCCACGGCGCGGGGGGCGTACCACGATCTGGTGGACCTGGGCGCGACGGTGCTGGCGGTGATCGCCAACCGGGTGACCGGGGCGCTGACCCTGCCGGAGCTGCCGGTCCCCACGTACGCCATCCCGGAGGTGCCGAGCGTGTCGGCGCCGACGGTGGCCGAGGTGGCGGCGGCCCTCGACGCCACCCTGCTGGCCGGGGACGACGCGGCCCTCGGTCGGGACGTGCTCGACTACGTGGTCGGCGCGGCGCACGTGCCGATCCTGCTCGACCACCTGACCGAGGGGGCGCTGGTGATCACCCCCGGTGACCGGGCCGACCTGCTGGTCGCGGCGAGCACCGCGCACGTCGCCGGGCAGGTCTCGCTGGCCGGGGTGGTGCTCACCCTCGGCGAGCAGCCCGACCCCCGGGCGATGCGCCTGGTCGAGCGGCTCAACACCGGCTTCGCCGTGCTCTCGGTGACGAGCGACAGCTACGACACGGTCGAGGCGTCCAGCCACATCGAGGGGCGGCCCGGCCCGGCCAACCCGCGCAAGGTCGAGGCCGCGCTCGGCGCGTTCGAGGGCCACGTGGACACCGTCGACCTGGCCCGCCGGCTGCGGGTCAGCCGCTCCGAGCGGGTCACCCCGCTGATGTTCGAGTACGACCTGATCGACCGGGCCCGCGCCGACCGCCGCCGGCTGGTGCTGCCGGAGGGCACCGACGAGCGCATCCTGCGGGCGACCGAGATCCTGCTCCGCCGGGGAGTGGCCGAGCTGACCCTGCTCGGCCGTCCGGACGAGGTGGCCCGCCGCACCCGGGAGCTGGGCATCGACCTCACCGGCGCGGAGGTGGTCGACCCGGCCGGGAGCGGCTGGCGGGACGAGTTCGCCACCCGGTACGCGGAACTGCGCGCCCACCGGGGCGTCACAGTCGAGTCGGCGTACGACATCGTGGCCCAGCCCAACTACTTCGGCACCATGATGGTGGCCACCGGGCACGCCGACGGGATGGTCTCCGGGGCCACCCACACCACGGCCGCCACCATCCGCCCCGCCTTCGAGATCATCCGTACCGTGCCGGGCGTCTCGGTGGCGTCGAGCGTGTTCTTCATGCTGCTCGCCGACCGGGTGCTGGTCTATGGCGACTGCGCGGTCAACCCCGACCCGGACGCCGCCCAGCTCGCCGACATCGCCATCTCCTCGGCCGACACGGCGGCCCGGTTCGGCATCGAGCCCCGGGTGGCGATGCTGTCCTACTCGACCGGGGACTCCGGCGCGGGGGCCGACGTGGAGAAGGTCGCCGCCGCCACCAGGCTGGTCCGCGAGCGCCGGCCCGACCTGCTGGTCGAGGGGCCGATCCAGTACGACGCAGCGATCGACCCGCAGGTCGCGGCGACCAAGCTGCCGCAGAGCACTGTCGCCGGACGGGCCACCGTGTTCGTCTTCCCGGACCTCAACACCGGCAACAACACCTACAAGGCGGTGCAGCGGTCGGCGGGGGCGGTGGCCGTCGGGCCGGTGATGCAGGGCCTGCGCCGGCCGGTCAACGACCTGTCCCGGGGCGCGAGGGTCGCCGACATCGTCAACACGGTGGCGATCACCGCCATCCAGGCGGCCGGATCGCCGGAGGAGGGGTCGTGACCGACCGGGTGCTGGTACTCAACTGCGGGTCGTCGTCGGTGAAGTACCGGCTCTACGACGGGGAGTCGACGGTCGACTCCGGCACCGTCGAGCGGGTCGGCGAGCCGGGCGGCGGACCGGCCGACCACGCCACCGCCGTCCGGGACATCCTGGGTCGGCTCGACCTGACCGGGTTGACCGCCGTCGGGCACCGGGTGGTGCACGGCGGCCGACGGTTCAGCGCCCCGGTCCGGATCGACGACGCGGTCTTCGCCGCGATCGAGGAGCTGGTGCCGCTGGCCCCGCTGCACAACCCGGCCAACCTGGCCGGCATCGAGGTCACCCGGGAGCTGCTGCCGGACGTCGCCCAGGTGGCGGTCTTCGACACCGCGTTCCACCACACCCTGCCCGAGGCCGCCGCCACCTACGCCATCGACCTGGCCACCGCCCGCCGCCACGACATCCGCCGGTACGGCTTCCACGGCACCTCCCACGCGTACGTGTCGAAGCGCACCGCCGAGCTGCTGGACCGGCCGTACGACCGGCTGCGCACGATCAGCCTGCACCTGGGCAACGGGGCGAGCGCCTGCGCCGTGGACGGCGGACGCAGCGTGGCCACCTCGATGGGGATGTCCCCGCTCGAAGGGCTGGTGATGGGCACCCGCAGCGGTGACCTCGACCCGACCGTCATCTTCCACCTGCGCCGCGAAGGCGGGCTGAGCGTCGACGAGATCGACGACCTGCTCAACCACCGCAGCGGGCTGCTCGGGCTGACCGGGGCCAACGACATGCGGGAGGTGCTGTCCCGCCGGGCCGCTGCCGACCCGGCCGCCATCCTCGCCTTCGACGTCTACTGCCGGCGGATCACCGGCTACGTCGGGGCGTACTACGCACTGCTGGGCCGGGTGGACGCGGTCACCTTCACCGCCGGGGTGGGCGAGCACTCCCCCGAGGTGCGGGCCGCCGCCCTGGCCGGGCTGGACCGGCTCGGCATCGCCGTCGACCCGGAGCGCAACGCCGGCACCGGGGACCGGGTGATCTCCCCGGCCGGCGCGGAGGTGAGCATCTGCGTGGTCGGCACCGACGAGGAGCGGGAGATCGCCCGGCAGACCCGCGCGGTGCTGGCCGACGCGAGCTGACGGGTGGGGGCTGACCGACCGGGGAGCTGACCACCATCGGTCCGGACGGCGGGGCCGCACCGGCCGCCGACCGCCTACCGTCGAGGGATGGGGGTGAGACGGCTGGGCGCCGTGCTGTTGGCCGCGCTGCTCGCCGGTTGTGGCCCGGCCACCGCCGCCACCGAGGCACCACCGCCGGCCCGACACGCCCCGGACCAGGCCCGGCCGGTCGCGGTCCGCACCCTCACCGTCGACCCGTCCGGGCCGCGTCCGCTGCCGGTGACGCTCTGGTACCCGACCGAGCGCGGTCGGGTCGCCTCGGGCCGGTTCCCGGTGGTGGTGCACAGCCACGGCCTGCGCAGCCTGCCCGAGTTGCACGCCGCGCTGGCCACCCGGTGGGCCGCCGCCGGGTTCGTGGTGGCCGCGCCGACCTACCCGTACACCAGCCGGCGGGCGGCCCGGTTCAGTCGCGCCGACGTCCGCAACCAGCCCGCCGACGCCTGGCGGGTGATCCGGCACCTGGTCCGGCTGAACGCCCGTGCCGGTGACCCGTTGGCCGGGCACCTGGACGTCGGCCGGTTCGCCGCGACGGGCCACTCGGCGGGCGGGTTCACCACCGCAGGCATGTTCACCTCCGGCCACTCGGCCCGGCTGCGCTCCGGCGTGATCATCGCCGGGGGCGGGCTGGCCGGGGCCTTCGCCGGGCCGACCGCCCCGCTGCTCTTCGTGCACGGCACCGCCGACCCGGTGGTGCCGTTGACCGTCGGTCAGGCCGGTTACCAGCGGGCGACCGGCCCGAAGGCGTTCCTGAGTCTGCTCGGGCAGGGCCACGGCGACTACCTGATCCCGGGCCGGCCCGGCTTCGACGAGTTCCTCGCCACCACCACCGACTTCCTGCGCTGGACCCTCTACGACGACCGGGACGCCGGCCGCCGGCTGCGTACCGACGCCGCCCGCCCCGGCGTCACCACCTTCGACGACCGGTTGACCGACGACGGACGGTGACCGCCGCCCCGACGCGGGCGTCCACCGGGCCGCGACGAAGACGTCCACGGGCCGTGACGAGGACGTCCACCGGGGGTGCGACGGGCCGTAGCCGGCCGGGTAGCCCGACCAGCAGGGCACAATCGGGTTCATGTTCCGTCGCCGTACCCCGGTCCTGCTGACCACCGCGCTGCTCGCCACCGGCCTCGTCGGCTGCTCGGCCCAGGCTCCCGCCCGCACCGAGGCCCCGCCGGAGCCGCCGAAGGCCACCACGCCGGCACCGCGCGTTCCCGCCGGGACCGCGCCGGCCGAGGCGTTCGCGGTCGGCGTACGACAGCTGAAGCTGAACCGGGGTGGCGACCGCCCGCTGCCGGTGACCCTCTGGTACCCGGCCCGGGGCACCGCCGGTGAGGCGGCGCGACGCGACGCGACGGCGGCGACAGGGCGGTTCCCGGTGGTGGCGTTCAGCCACGGCCTCGACGGGCGACCCGTCGACTACCAGGTGCTGCTGACCCGCTGGGCGGCGGCCGGTTTCGTGGTGGCCGCACCGACCTTCCCGCACACCGGCAAGGGCGGCGACGGCAGCGTCCTCGACGTGCTCAACCAGCCCGCCGACGTGTCGTACGTGCTGGACAAGGTGCTGGCGCTGGACGCGAAGGCCGGTGACCCGCTGCGCGGCCGGCTGGCAACCGACCGGGTGGCGGCGGCCGGGCACTCGGCCGGCGGGGTGACCACCATCGGCCTGTTCACCACCGGCCGGGACGAACGGCTCGACGCCGGGGTGGTCTTCGCCGGGACCGGGCTGGGCGTGGGCACCGCCTTCGCCGGGGCCGCCGCCCCGCAGCTCTTCGTGCACGGTCAGGCCGACGAGGTGGTCGACTACGCCGCCGGCAAGGCCGTCTTCGACGCGGTGCCCTGGCCCAAGGCGATGCTCAGCCTGCCCCGGGGCGACCACGGTCGGGCGCTGCTCGGTGACGGCCCGGCCCTGCGGGTGGTCTCCGACACCACGATCGAGTTCCTCCGCTGGACCCTCTACGGCGACCGGGCCGCCAAGGGCCGGCTCCCCGCCTCGGCCGCCCGGGGCGACGTCGCCACCCTCGACGACCGACTCTGAGCGCTCCCACCGTCGCCGCCCGACCCGCCCGGTCGACCCGCCCGGCAGTCCCGACCAGGCCGGGTACGACTGTCAGCTGGTGTGGTCGACGACGACCTTGCCGAAGACCTCGTCGGAGTGCAGCCGGGCGAAGGCGTCGGCCACCCGGCTGAACGGGACCACGCTGTCCACCACCGGGCGTACCTCGTGCTCGGCGCAGAAGGCGAGCAGCTCGGTCAGCTCGTCCGGGGTGCCCATCGAGGTGCCGAGGATCTCCAGCTGCATGGCGAAGACCCGGCGCAGGTTCACCGCCGGCAGGTGGCCGGAGGTCGCGCCGGCGACCACGATCCGGGCCATCGGGGCGGCCGACTTCAACGAGTGGTCGAAGGTGGCCGCGCCGACAGTTTCGACCACCACGTCGACCCGCTCCGGCAGCCGGGCACCGGGTTCCAGCGCGGTCGCCCCCAGCGCGGCGATGCGTTCCCGCTTGCCGGCGTCGCGGCTGGTGGCGTACACCCGTTTGCCGAGCGCCACGCCCAGCGCGACCGCCGCGGTGGCGACGCCGCCACCGGCCCCCTGCACCAGCACCGACTCGCCGTCGGCGACCCGGCCCCGGGTGGTGAGCATCCGCCAGGCGGTGAGCCAGGCGGTCGGCAGGCAGGCCGCGTCGGTCGCCGACAGGCCGCTCGGCAGCGGCAACAGGTTCGCCCGGGGTACCGCCACTCGCTCGGCGAGGGTGCCCTGGTAGTGCTCGGAGAGGATGGAGACGCCGCGCGGGTCGCCGGGGGTGGGCAGCACCGAGTAGACGACCACCTCGTTGCCGTCCGGGTCGGTGCCGACCGCGTCACAGCCGAGGATCATCGGCAGCTGAGCGTCGGCGAGCCCGACCCCCTTGAGCGACCACAGGTCGTGGTGGTTGAGCGAGCTGGCCCTGACCTGCACGGTCACCCAGTCGTCCTCCGGGTGGGCGGGCTCGGGACGGTCGCCGACGGTGAGCGCGGCGAGCGGGTTGTCGGCGTCGAACCGGGAGGCATAGGCGGCACGCATGATCCGCACCGTAACAGCGCGACGATCGTTCACGAAGGGTCCGGCCCGGCCTGTTCCGCCCGCGCACGCCGCCGGCAGGCGCGGGTGGCGCACCGCTGGTCGGCGGTGCGCCGCGCGTCGGCTCAGGCGCGGGCGACGCCATCGTGGCGGGCCGCCTCGGCGACCGCCGCCGCCACCGCCGGGGCGACCCGGGGGTCGAGCGGGGAGGGCACGATGGCGTCCGCGCTGAGCGACCCGTCGACCACCCGGGCGATCGCGTCGGCGGCGGCCACCTTCATCCCGTCGGTGATCCGGGTGGCCCGCGCGTCCAGCGCACCCCGGAACACCCCGGGGAAGGCGAGCACGTTGTTGATCTGGTTGGGGTAGTCGCTGCGCCCGGTGGCGACCACCGCCGCGTGCCGGGCAGCCACCTCGGGGTCCACCTCGGGCTGGGGGTTGGCCAGCGCGAAGACGATGCCGCCGGGGGCCATGCCGGCGACCGCCGCCTCGGGAATCCGGCCGCCGGAGACGCCGATCAGCACGTCCGCGCCGCGCAGCGCCTCGGTGACGTCGCCCCGGCGGCCCTCGGCGTTGGTGGTCTCGGCGAGGTGCGCCTTGGTCTCGGTCAGATCGGGCCGGTGCCGGCCGATGACGCCCCGGGAGTCGCAGACCACCACCTGCTCGGGATCCACTCCCCCGGCGACCAGCATGTGGGTGACCGCGATCCCGGCGGCGCCGGCCCCGCTCACCGTCACCCGCAGGTCACCGAGCTTGCGGTGGAGCAGGGTCGCCGCGTTGCGCAACGCGGCCAGCACCACGATGGCGGTGCCGTGCTGGTCGTCGTGGAAGACCGGGATGGGCAGCGCCTCGTCGAGCCGCCGTTCCACCTCGAAGCAGCGCGGCGCGCTGATGTCCTCCAGGTTGATCCCGCCGAACGACGGGGCGAGGGCCCGCACGGTCGCCACGATCTCGTCGACGTCCTGGGTGTCCAGGCAGATCGGCACCGCGTCCACCCCGGCGAACTGCTTGAACAGCACCGCCTTGCCCTCCATCACCGGCAGCGCCGCGCGCGGGCCGATGTTGCCGAGCCCGAGCACGGCGGAGCCGTCGGTGACGACCGCGACGACGTGCGACACCCAGGTGTAGTCGTCGACCAGGGCCGGGTCGGCGGCGATCGCCTCGCACACCCGGGCCACCCCCGGGGTGTACGCGAGGGAGAGGTCCTCCCGGCTGGTCAGCGGGACGGTCGAGGCGACGGCCAGCTTGCCGCCGAGGTGCAACCGGAAGACGGGATCAGC
Organism: Micromonospora sp. NBC_00421; assembly: GCF_036017915.1. Taxonomy (NCBI): domain Bacteria; kingdom Bacillati; phylum Actinomycetota; class Actinomycetes; order Micromonosporales; family Micromonosporaceae; genus Micromonospora; species Micromonospora sp. NBC_00421. Next base: position 6,937,014 of record NZ_CP107929.1, on the reverse strand, counting down.
GGGATCCACGGTGGATGCAGACATGGTGACTCCAGGATCTGTCGAAGCAGACGGAGCGGCCGGCGCGAGGGCGCGAGGTGAGGCGGAGCGGCGACACGCGATGCGGGGGGTCACCCGAACACCCCCGAGCATAGTCAGCCGCTCCTCGGCCGCATGTGAGGAGGGTCATATCGGTTTCGGCGTCAACCGACCGGGGCGGGGCCAGTAGCGGAACAGCACCCGACCCAGCACGTCGGCCACCCCGTACACCCGGGAGTCGTCGGTGACTAACTCGTTGTCACCGCGCAGCCACCAACCGTCGTCCTGGCGGCGGACGGCACGCTTGACCACCAGCAGGTCCGGCCGGCTCCGGAAGACGGCCACCACCACGTCCCCGGGACGGACCGGCCGACCGCCCCGACGGACCAGGACGGCGTCGCCGTGCCGCAGCGTCGGTGACATGGACGGCCCGCTCACGCCCACGGCGGTGAGCGGGGCGGGCAGCCGTGGGGTGGGACTGGACCCGCCGACCGTCACGAGGTTTCCCCTCCGCCCCTGCCGGGGACGTCCTCAGGAGTAGTGTCGTCTCGGATCATCGCAAACTTCCCATGGAGGACCCTGATGCGACTTCCCCGCATCCTCTCGCCCCGTGTGACCGCCAGCGCGCACTGCGACCTGCCGTGCGGCGTGTACGACCCGGCGCAGGCCCGCATCGAGGCCGAGTCGGTCAAAATGATCTGCGAGAAGTACCAGGCGAACACCGACCCGGAGTTCCGCACCCGGGCGATCCTGATCAAGGAGCAGCGCGCCGATCTGGTCAAGCACCACCTGTGGGTGCTCTGGACCGACTACTTCAAGCCGGCGCACTTCGAGAAGTACCCGCACCTGCACCAATTGTTCAACGAGGCAACCAAGGCGGCCGGCGCGGCCGGCGCCAAGGGTGCGACCGACCCGGCCAAGGCCGACGAACTGCTCCAGAAGATCGACGAGATCTCCAAGATCTTCTGGGAGACCAAGCAGGCGTGACCCTGCCCGTCACGGCACCGACGATCCGGCCGGCACGTCCACAGGACGTGCCGGCCGTCGTCGCGATGGTGCACGAGCTGGCCGACTACGAGCGGGCCGCCGATCAGTGCCTGCTCACCACGGCGCAGCTCGACGATGCCCTGTTCGGCCCGGCCCCGACCCTGTTCGGTCATGTCGCGGTGGACGACGACGTCCCCGTCGGCTTCGCGCTGTGGTTCCTCAACTTCTCCACCTGGGCCGGCGTGCACGGCATCTACCTGGAGGACCTGTACGTCCGGCCGACCCACCGGGGCACCGGGGCCGGCCGGGCGCTGCTCGCCACGCTCGCCGCGGTCTGTGTGGAGCGCGGCTACCAGCGGCTGGAGTGGTGGATGCTCGACTGGAACCCGGCCGCCCACTTCTACGCCTCGATCGGGGCCGAACCGATGTCCGAGTGGGTTCCCTACCGGCTCAGTGGAACGGCCCTACACGCTCTTGCGAGCCTTGGGGTGACGTCGACCACGCACGCCCGAGCCCGGCCGGGTAGAGTCCCGGACCGGGGGGATGAGGCGTGACTCAACTGACCGGCCAGCCAGCGACCGACGACGTCGTGCACCTCACCGTGCCCGCCGACGGCGGCTACCTGGGCGTGCTGCGCACCGCCACGGCGGGGCTCGCGGCCCGCCTCCAGTTCGCCCTCGACGAGATCGAGGACCTGCGCATCGCGGTGGACGAGGCGTGCGCGATGCTGCTCGCCATCGCCACCCGCGACGCCGAGTTGGAGTGCCGTTTCGCGGTCACCGAGGACGCGCTGACCGTCGAGGTGACGGTGCCGATCGTGCGCGGTGCGGCGCTGCCGGGCGAGTCCTCGTTCGCCTGGAAGGTGCTCACCGCGCTGACCACGGCGGCGGCGGCCGAGTCCGCCGACGGCCGGGCCACCATCTCCCTGCTGACCCGCCGCTCCGCCAGCTACTGACCCGCCGCTGCCGGGCTCCGCACCGCCCGGCGGGCACGGCCGACGTCTCGGCCGACGCGTCTCGGCCCGGTCCGCCGGTGGTGGCTCAGCCGAAGCCCAGGGCCTTCGTGGTGGGCGGGCTGACCAGCAGTGCGCAGACGCCGAGGCCGAGCGCCATCAGCGGTACGCCGAGCCAGCCCAGCCCGCCGCCGATCATGAACCAGCCGACCGGCAGCAGCATCAGCTCCAGCACCATCGCCGGGGCGCGGGCACCGGCCCGGCGGCGGGCCAACGCCCCGCCCAACGCCCAGAGCGCGACGGCGCCGGCGACGGCGAACCCGGTCACGAAGAGTGCCGAGACCAGGTCGGTCCTGGTGGCGGTCAGGTCGGCCCAGACCAACCATCCGGAGATCAGCGCGAGGGCGACCGCCTCGGCCCGCAGCAGGCGTACCGCCCAGCGCAGAGTGTCGGGAACCGGCGCGGAGTCGATCGTCACGCGGGCCACGATACCCCCGCCCGATCACGTAAAGTGCCGCCCATGCGGGCCGTCCTGGTGGTCAATCCGAAGGCCACCACCACCAGTGAACGCAGCCGGGACGTGCTGGTCCGGGCACTGCGCAGCCAAGTAGACCTGTCGGTGCGGTACACCCGGCGCAGGGGTCACGCCACCGACCTGGCCCGGGAGGCCGCCCAGGAGGGCGTCGACCTGGTGGTCACGCTCGGTGGCGACGGCACGGTCAACGAGGTGGTCAACGGACTGATGACCGCCGAGCCGCCGACGATCCGTACCGGCGGCTCCCCGGCGGAGCGGTTGCCGGCGCTGGCCACCGTGCCGGGTGGTTCGACGAACGTCTTCGCCCGTGCCCTCGGATTGCCCCGGGAGTGGGCGGACGGCACCAGCATGATCCTGGAGGGGCTGCGGCTCGGCCGGTCCCGGACGATCGGGCTGGGCCTGGCCGACGACCGCTACTTCACCTTCTGTGCCGGCTTCGGCCTGGACGCGGCGGTGATCCACCGGGTGGAGCAGGCCCGGCGGCGGGGGCGGGTGTCCTCACCGTCGCTCTACTTCCGCTCCACCCTGAGTCACTACTTCCTCAGTTCGGACCGGCGGCACCCGGCGATCAGCCTGGAGCGGCCGGGAGAGCCGGCCGAGGGCGAGCTGGGCACGGTGATCATCCAGAACACCGCGCCGTGGACGTACCTGGGCGAGCGGGAGATCAACCCGAACCCGGAGGCGTCGTTCGATCTCGGGCTGGACGTGATGGCGCTTCGTCAGCTGCGCGTCGCCAGCACCACACGGACGGTGACGCAGTTCCTGTCCCGACACCCCGATCCGCGCGGCAAGCAGGTGCTCCGGCTGCACGACGTGGACGAGTTCACCCTGGTCTCGGCCCGTCCACAGGCCTTCCAGCTGGACGGCGACTACCTCGGCGAGCGACACAAGGTCAGATTTTCCTCCGTTTCCGGCGCACTGAGAGTAATCTGTTAGGTCTCGGGTAACGCCCTAGGTCGAGCGGTCGGGACACCGCACGGCGCGGTGGCCGCCACACCGAGGAGGTAGTGCCGGAAATGTCAGCATTGTCACGCGGACTGTACTATATTGATCCTCGACTGTGGTACGCCGGGTAACCGGGGAAGCCTGAAAACCGGACAAAAGGGTCGTGAGCTTGCTCACCGAGCGGAGTTTTTCCGAGCGTCACCCTTGACATCGCGTTTGTTCGTGAAAGTATTCACAAGCGAACTTGAGTTACCGAGACATTGCCTGGATATGCTCGACCGCTTGAGCGGTTCCAGCAGGCCCAGGCGCTGAACGAGTCTGCTCACGCAATGCCGAATAGTCGTACGCGAACCGTCACGACCGGCACTGCGGACGGATATAAGAAAAGCACGAGCGTTATCTTCCGCCCATCCAGAATGAGGAGTGTTGCCGCCATGGACTGGCGTCACAATGCCATCTGCCGCGACGAGGACCCGGAGCTGTTCTTCCCGATCGGGACGTCCGGCCCGGCGGTTCTTCAGGTCGAGCAGGCCAAGGCCGTCTGCCGGCGCTGCTCCGTGACCGACCAGTGCCTGCAGTGGGCGCTGGAGTCCGGTCAGGACGCGGGCGTCTGGGGCGGGATGAGCGAAGAGGAACGCCGCGCGGTCAAGCGCCGTGGCGGCCTCCGGGTGCTGCGCGCTCACTCCGCCTGAAACCGATCACACGCTGTCCGCCCCGGCCGGGTCCACCACCCCGCCGGGGCGTTCCGCTTTCCCCACTCTCCGTAATGGGCAGTTGACCGAATTCGGGTGTCGATGCAATAACGTAGAGTAATGTCAACGCGGTGACCCTCGGTTACCCGACATTCGTGGCGTCGACCCGCCGCAGCACCAGGCCGACCAACTCCGGCGAATCGTTCAACGGCGCGCCGACCGCCACCGCACCCGCCCGCCGCGCCGCCACCACCACCGAGTCGTGGAAGAGCCCCGGCGCCAGGAAGTACGCCACCACCGCCACCCGCCGGGCACCGACCGCCCGCAACCGGGCCACCGCCACCTCGGCCGTCGGCGGGGCCGCCGAAGCGTAGGCCACCGTGCAGGGCACCCCGAACCCGTGTGACAGGGCGACGGCGACCCGACCCACCGACCCGCGGGCCCGCGCGTCCCTGGTCCCCGCCGCCGCCAGCACCAGCGCGTCGACCGGTCCCGGCCCCGCCTCGGTCAGCCGGCGGCCCAGCCCGGACAGCAACCCCGCGTCCACCGTCCCGTCCGCCGGCCCGAGCACGTCGGTCACCCGTACCGTCAGCTCGGGCGCGTCCTGTCGGGCCGCCGCCACCGCCACCGGGACGTCCACCCGCCGGTGGTACGCGGCGGTGAGCAGCAGCGGCACCACCACCGCCGTACGGTGACCGGCGGCGGCCAGCCCTCGCAGCACCTCCGTCGGCCCCGGGTCGGTGTGGTCCAGCCAACTGGGCAGCACCGGGGTGCCGGGGCGGGCGGCCTCGACGGCCCGGGCCAGCGCCCGGGTCGCCGCCGCCGCCCGCGGATCCCGACTGCCGTGCGCCACCAGCACCACCGGGGGGACCTGCTCCGGCCCGGTCAGAGGTGCAGGCCGCACTCGGTCTTCTCGAACATGGCCCACCGGCCGGCGCGCGGGTCCTCCCCCGCCCTGGTCCGGCGGGTGCAGGGCCAGCAGCCGATCGAGCCGTAGCCCCGGGCGAGCAGCTCGTTGACCGGGATGTCGTAACGGGAGATGTAGGAGTCGACGTCGGACTGGGACCAGGCGGCGATCGGGTTCACCTTCACCTTGCCGCGCCGGGGGTCGAAGGTCACCACCGGCGTGTTCGCCCGGGTCGGCGACTCGTCCCGGCGTAACCCGGCGGCCCAGGCGTCGTACCCGGACAGGGCCCGTTCCAGCGGCTCGACCTTGCGCAGCTGGCAGCAGTCGTCGGGTGAACGGTTGAACAGCCGGGGCCCGTACTCGCCGTCCTGCTGACCGACGGTCTGCCGGGGCCGGATCGAGCGGACGTTCACCGGCAACCGTCGGGCCACCTCGTCGCGGACCCGCAGCGTCTCCGGGAAGTGCAGCCCGGTGTCGAGGAAGACCACGTCCACCCCGGGAGCGACCCGGGACACCAGGTGGGCCAGCACGGCGTCGGCCATCGAGCTGGTCACACAGAACCGGTCGCCGAAGGTGTCGGCCGCCCAGCGGGCGATCTCCAACGCCGGAGCGCCCTCCAGCTCGCGGCCGGCCCGCTCGGCCAACGCCCGCAGCTCGGCCGGGTCGCGCCGGGTCGGGTCGGTCGGTCGCGGACCGCCGGGCCCGACCAGGCCCAGGTTCGTGGCGGAGAGCAGGCCGGTCATCGGGCCACCGCCCGGCTGAGCAGGCCGTTGAACTTGACGGTGAATACCCGCGCGCAGGCGTGGCACTCCCAGGCGCCGTGTCCGGCCTCGTTCGGCCGCAGGTCCTCTTCGCCGCAGTACGGGCAGTACAGCGGCGCGGATCGGGTTTCGCTCATCGGAGTTCCTCCTCGTCGACCCTGATCACCCAGTTGGCGAACGTCTCGCCCTCGGTCCGGCCGGCCAGGTAGCGGCGGGCCAGTCGTTCCACGTACTCGGGAAGCTCGTCGGCGGTGGTCTTCAGGCCGCGCAGCTTGCGGCCGAACCCGGCGGTCTGCCCCTGGGCCATCCCCAGCCCGCCACCCAGGTGCACCTGGAAGCCCTCCACCTGCTGGCCGTCCGGGCCGACCACCAGCTGCCCCTTGAGGCCGATGTCGGCGACCTGGGTCCGGGCGCAGGCGTTCGGGCAGCCGTTGATGTGGATGGAGATGTCCGCGTCGAAGTCGCGCAGCCGCTCCTCCAACCGGGCCACCAGCTCCTCACCGCGCGCCTTGGTCTCGACGATGGCCAGCTTGCAGAACTCGATCCCGGTGCAGGCCATGGTGCCCCGCCGCCAGGCCGACGGCCGGGCCTCCAGGCCGATCCCGCGCAGCTCGTCGACCAGCGACTCGGTCCGCGCCGGCGGCACGTCGAGCACCAGCAGCTTCTGGTACGGGGTGAGTCGTACCCGGTCGCTGCCGTGTGCCTCGACCACGTCGGCGAGCTTGGTCAACTGCCCGCCGGAGACCCGCCCCACCACCGGGGCGGCCCCGACGTAGTTGCGCCCGTCGCGCTGCCGGTGCACGCCGATGTGGTCGACCGGCTTGTCGGGCAGTTGCGGGGCCGGACCGTCGAGCAGGGTGCGCCCCAGGTAGTCCTTCTCCAGCACCTCGCGGAACTTCTCCACACCCCAGTCGGCAACCAGGAACTTCAGCCGGGCCCGGTTGCGCAGCCGGCGGTAGCCGTAGTCGCGGAAGATGCCGACCACTCCCGCCCAGACGTCGGGCACCTCGGCCAGCGGCACCCAGACGCCGAGCCGCTTGGCAAGCATCGGGTTGGTGGACAGACCGCCACCGACCCAGACGTCGAAGCCGGGGCCGTGCTCCGGGTGCTCGACCCCGAGGAAGGCGATGTCGTTCGCCTCGTACGGAGTGTCGACCAGCCAGGAGATCGTGGTCTTGAACTTCCGGGGCAGGTTCGAGTACGCCTTGTCACCGACGTACCGGCTGACGATCTCGTCGATCGCCGGGGTCCCGTCGAGCAGCTCGTCCTCGGCCACGCCGGCGACCGGGCTACCCAGCACGATCCGGGGACAGTCGCCGCACGCCTCGGTGGTCTGCAGGCCGACCGACTCCAGCCGACGCCAGATCTCCGGCATGTCCTCGACCCGGATCCAGTGGTACTGGATGTTCTGCCGGTCGGTGATGTCGGCGGTGTCCCGGGCGAACTCCCGGGAGATGTCGGCGACCACGCGCAACTGGGCCAGGGAGAGCTGACCGCCGTCGACCCGGACCCGGAGCATGAAGAACTCGTCCTCCAGCTCGTGCGGCTCCAGCACGGCGGTGCGACCCCCGTCGATGCCGGCCTTGCGCTGGGTGTAGAGCCCCCACCAGCGGAACCGGCCGCGCAGATCCTGCGGGTCGATGGAGGCGAAACCACCGTGGGCATAGATGTTCTCGATCCGGGCCCGGACGTTCAGCGGGTCATCGTCCTTCTTGATCCGCTCGTTGGGGTTGAGCGGCTCACGGTGACCCAGGGCCCACTGTCCCTCCCCGCGGGGCCGACGGGGGGCACGGGTGGCGGGTACGGCGGGGGCCGTCGGGGTTCCGGGACGAGCCGGGGTGCTGCTGACCGCCATTGCGGCGTCCTCCGTTGTCTCTGCGGTGCCTCGGTGGGAGCGCGGACGCGGCGGCGACCGGCCCTGGAAGGGCCGAGGACAACGGTGTCGGAACGGCCGGCGCAGTACACGCGCCCGAGACGGATGGGTCGGGCGTCGTCAGTGGGCCGGACAAAGCGCGCTGCGCACGCGGCCGTAGTCGACGTGGCGGCGGGCCACGAAGCGGCGGACGACAGCGGCGGTCATACCGCCATGCTCCCACACCCCCCGCAGACCGGCCAATGACCACGTGCGACATCCCACATCACGGACCGCATCCCCACCGTCACCGCCCCACCCTGTCCGCAACGCTCCCCCTCCGCGCACCCCACCTTGCGCGCCCGACGCCCACCCACCTTGCTCGCCCGCCGTCGAGTCCGTTTGTCGCTCGCCCGCCGTCGAGTCCGTTTGTCGCTCGCCCGCCGTCGAGTCCGTTGTCCGCACGCCCGCCGTCGCACCCGAGTCCATGCTTGTTCACCGGACCCGCATGCACTCGGACCCGCACACGCCACACCCGGCGTCCCTCGCCCGGAGCCCCGCCTGCTCGCCGAGTCGGCGTGCCGCCCACCGCCCGACCAACTGCTCCCGACTCGGCGGAACATGCCATCCCGCCTGCCGCCCCGCCCCCACCCATACCTCTTCAGCGCCTTTCGAGCTGATGACGAGAACGAATCGCGACTCCGACGAGCGGGCCAGGCGCTGACATCGATAGACACAAATGATATTGCGATCGTCGCCCCGAGGGCCGGAGGCCAGGGGCCGAGGCCGGGAGCCGAGGCCGGGAGCCGGGGCCCGATGCGGGGCCGGGGACGAATGCCGAATGGGCGGCCGGGACAACGGAAGCCGCCGGAGGGGAAGTCGACCTCGGCGGCGGGTGAGTAGCCTGAGTCACGCGGGTGTCGATGGTGAATCGTTTACGTCATCAGCTCCAAAGGATGCGAACCCCACCCCCGTAGGTAGCGGCGATGTCCGGTGCGAACAGGCCCGACCTGGCCGGCAGCCCGACGTCCACGGCACGCGCCACTGACGCCACGGGCACCGTAGGCACCGGGCGCATCAGCCGCCGGAGCGCCAGCCGAGGGCGGTGGTGCCGGCCGCGACAGCTTCCACGCCCCCCATGTGATCGAACCCAGAGTCACACCGGCTCCGGCTCCGGCTCCGGCCGCATCGTCGGGCCGGGTGTGAAATCCTCGACCGGTGGGCGCAATGTCCAAAACGCGGTACTCAGGGCGGTGGGTGGGGTCGCTGGTCTGGGCGGTTCCGCTGATGGTCACCCTGGTCGCCGGATGTTACGGGATCAGTCGGGCTCAGCCCTGGCGCGACGAGTTGGCCACCTGGAGCGCCGCCACCCGACCGGTCGGAGACCTGTTCCGGCTCACCCGCACCGTCGACGCGGCGACCGGGCCGTACTACCTGCTGGTGCATGCCTGGACCAGGCTGTTAGGCGATTCCGTGACGGCGCTGCGGCTGCCCTCGGTGTTGGCGATGGCGGGGGCAGCCGGCCTCACCGCCGTACTCGGTCGGCGGTTGTTCGGGGCACCTGCCGGCCTGCTCGCCGGCCTGCTCTTCGCGGTCCTCCCGGCCACCTCCCGGTACGCGCAGGAGGCCAGGCCCTACGCCCTGGTGACCCTTTTCGCCGTGCTGGTGACCCTGCTGCTGGTCCGCGCGCTGGACCGCCCCGGGGTGCTGCGTTGGTCCTTCTACACTGCGGCCGTCGCCGGGCTCGGCCTGGCGCACCTGCTCGCCCTGGGCCTGCTCGCCGCGCACGCCGTGGTGGTGCTGACCGCTAGGAGCACCGCTCCCCACCGACCGGGCACGGCCAAACCGGACGACGCCGGGCCGGGTGACGACGGGTCGGGTGACGACGGGTCGGGTGGGAGGCTGCGGGATCGACGGTTGTCGGGGTGGGCGGTGGCTGTGCTGGGGGCCGTGCTGGTGCTGGCGCCGCTGCTGGTCGTCGCGCAGGGGCAGCGGTCCCACCAGCTCGACTGGATCGCCCCGGCCCGGCTGGCGGATCTGGCGGCCCTGCCGGGCGGTCTGGCGCAGGGCGGTGTGGTGGGCGGAGTACTGGTCGGGCTCGCCGCGCTCGGGGCGGCCCGATCCGGATGGCGCGGCCTGCTCCCCGGGGCCTGCGCGGTGCTGCCGGTGCTCCTGCTCTTCGTCGCCGCGCTGGCCGTACCTCTCTGGGTGCCGCGTTACCTGTTCTTCACGGTGCCCTTCGCCTGCCTGCTCGCCGGTGCCGCCCTGGCCGGGCCGTCGCCGCCCACGGCCCCGACGAGGACCGGCCTACCAGAGGCGGCGCGGCCGAGCCCGGCGGGGACGAAGCCGGCCGGCCCCGCCGGGGCAGGACGGGCCGGCCCCGCAGGGATGGCGGCAGGGACGGGGGTGGAGGAGGCGGCAGGGAGGAGGGCCGGGGTCGCGGCAGGGACGGGGGCGGGGGTGGCGGTGGTGGTGTTGGCCGGGCTGCTCGGGCTGCCGGACCAGGCAGCGGTACGGCACAGTCACGGCTGGCCGCGCAGCGCGACCGTCGACTACCGGGGGGCGGCGGCGGTGATCGCCGCCGGACAGCGCCCCGGTGACGCGGTGGTCTACGCACCCCGCGACGGCTGGCTCTTCCTCGACCTCGGCGTCGACTACCACCTGACCCGGCGGGGCGACGACGCGCCCACCGGCGTGCCGACCGACCCGCCGGGCGGCGGACCCGGCACCGGAACCATCGCCGGGATCCACCCCCGGGACGTGCTGGTGACCGGGGACCGGCGGGAGCGGGCCGACCTGTGGGTCGACGAGTGCGCCCGGCCAGCCGAGTGCCTGGCCGGCGTCGACCGGGTCTGGCTGGTGGTCGCCGGGCGGCGCGACGACCCGCTCGCGGCGGTGCCCGGGGCCAAGGGTGACGCGCTGCGGGCCGGGTTCACCGTCGCGGAGGTCCGGCCCCGGCCCGGGGTGACCGTGGCGCTGCTCGTGCGCAACGGCTGAGCCGGCGACCGGTCAGGCCGGCTTGCGCTCCAGCAGTACCACCCGGACCCGGTCGAACCGCTCGACGTGCCGGATCAGGAAACGCTGCCGCAGCAGGGCCTCCCGGGCCGGCGGCAGCCCGGCCAACGGATCGTTGAGGTGCTCGGTCTCGACCAGCCAGAGCCGCCTGGTGTCCCCGAGGCAGGGCAACGGTTCCGGGCACTCGCGGGCGGTCAGCCAGCCGGTCTGCCGGGCCGCGACGGCCACGAAGACGTCTCTGGGCCGCGACTGGTCGCGCAGGCCGTAGTCGACGGCCTTGCGGGCCACGTCGCTGGGGCCACCGAACCCGTCGTTGTAGGCGACCCCGTCGCCCGGCTTGACCTGTGTCCCCAGGTAACGGACCGCGTCGAGGTAGCGGGGCTGCCCGTCGGCCTCGTTGGACCGCACCTTCTCCTGGGCCGGCAGGGTCTGCCAGGCCAGCACCGGCAGCAGCACCAGCGCACCGGCCAGCCAGGCCGCCGGCAGTCGTCCCCGGGTCAGCAGCTGGGCGGTGCGGCAGACCGCGAACGCGGCGAGCAGCGCCCAGGCCGGGACAGTGAACAGGAAGTACCGGGCCAGGAAGAGATGCACCACGCTGAACGTCAGGTAACCGGCGATCGGGGGCAGCAGGGCCCAGACGAGCAGCATCAGCACCGTCGCCCGCCGTTGCCGCCCGGCCACCGCCACCGCGAGGACGGCGAGGGCCGCGACCAGCACCAGCGTCGCCGTCGTGCCGGTCAGGTTCGCCAGGAAACGGAGCACGGCGTCGGCGTCGTTCTCCACCCAGGAGATCTGCCCGGACTGCCGGCTGGCGAGGATCAGCACCGGGAGGACGAACAGCCCGGCGATGCCGGTGGAGGCCGCCCACCGCCACCTCGGTTCCTCGCCGCCGACCGACCGCCAGAGGTGGAACAGGTGCGCGACCACCACCAGCAACGCGACGAAGTGCAGCCAGCCGACCAGCACCAACAGCACGCCGTACGCCCACCAGCGGCCCCGGGTGGGTCGGTCCACCGCGCGCAGGAACAGCCAGGTGGCCGCCACCGCCGCCAGGGTGACCAGGGCGTAGGACCGGGCCTCCTGGGCGTACCGGGAGACGGTGGGCAGCAGGGCGAAGACCAGCCCGGCAAGCACACCGACCGGGGTGTCGAAGAGTCGCCGCCCGATCAGCGTGACAAGTCCGGCGGTGAGCCCGATCGCGATCACCGACGGCAGCCGCAGGGCGATCGTCGAGTCCCCGGTCAACGTGGTCAGCACCGACATGATCACGTAGTAGCCGGCGTGGACCAGGTCGATGTTGCCGACCAGCATCCGGAACTGGTCGGCCGAGAGCGCCGTGACGTGCCAGGTGACCAGCTCGTCGTTCCACAGGTCCCGGGCGTCCAGTCGCCACCAGCCGAAGCCGAGCGCGACGACGGCCGGCAGCAGCGCCCACCACCCGCCCCGGCCCCCGGACCGCACCGGTACGACCGTGCCGGTCACCTCCGCCGGGTCGGCCTGCCCGGTCCACTGGATCGCCGGCGCGGTCACTTCACCGTCCTGATGTCGAAGCCGTAGGTGTCCTTCGCGGCGGAACGGCGGAACGAGCGCAGCGCGGCGTCGTCCCGGTCGATGTTCCACTTCCCGGAGCCGTTGATGTTGAAGTACGCCACCCCCAGGAAGTCCTTGCGCCGGGTCACGTTGGTCAGCAGGTCGGTGATCTGGCCCGGCCGCCGGGCGCTCGGTTCGACGCCGGTCTCCACGATCAGCAGCGGACGCCTGGTGAAGGCGCGGATCTGGGTGATCGTGGGGACGAAGAGGTCCTGGAACGTCTTCGGCCCCCGGTTGGTGTAGTAACCGTCCATGCCCACCCAGTCGACGTAGGCGTCACCGGGGTAGAGCGCCTTGATGCTGACCTTGCGCAGGTAGTTGACGACGTTCGGGGTCCAGGTCCAGATCACGTTGGTCGCGCCCTGCTGGGTGAAGATCTCGTGCAGGTGCCGCCAGGCGGCGACGTACTCCGCTGCGCTGGTCTTCTTGGTGCCCCAGGAGTACCAGTGCCCGTTCATCTCGTGGGCGAAGGTGAGGGCGATCGGCAGGTTCAGGGCACGTACGGCGGTGGCGAACTCCTTGACGTACGCGTCGTGCCTGCCGGCGGCGATGTCCCGCAGCGGCACGTCGTACGGCTCCCAGCGGATCACCGCCAGCGCGCCGTAGTTGTGCAGTTCCCGGACCTCGCTGGCGGCGAACTTGTCGTCGAAGCTCTCGAAGATCGCCACCAGGTTCGGGGTCTTGCCGGTCTCCTCGGCGAACTTCCTGACCCGGTCCATCTCCGCGCCGCCGGTCACGGTGACGCCGAGGTACTTGCCCTTCGGCGACTTCAGCGCGGTGACGTCGTACGCCGGGACCTGTTTCTCGGCGGCGGCCACCCCGGCCGGTCCGCCGGCCTCGGTGACCGTGATGTCCACCTTGCGTAGCACGGCGAACTCGGTGAAGGCCAGCGCGAGCACCACCATGAAGGTGACCAGGTACTTCGTCCTCACCGCACGACCTCGACGTCCTTCTCCGGGTCGACAAGCAGCGCCTGCCCGACGACGGCCAGGTAGAAGACGGCGCTGAGCAGGGCCGGTACGAAGATCCACGGGGCCGGTTCGACGAGCATCCGCCAGCCGGCGGCGCCGGCCCAGACCAGGCCGCTACCGGCGGTCCAGACCCGCATTCCGGTCCACAACCGCCTGGTCTTGCTCTTCTTGGCGGTGCCGCCGGTGGGCTGCCAGCCCATCCGCCGGCCCCGGACGATGTCGATGATGGCGAAGGCGTGCGCCCAGCCGTAGATCATCTTGACCGTCCAGCTCTCCAGCCCGTAGCGGTTGCGGTGCCAGAACGGGAAAATGATCATGTTGTAGACCACGCTGGGCACGATCAGCAGGTAGTTGGCCAGCGCGATCTGGTGCGCGAACGCGGTGAGCATCAGCACCGGGATGATCGGCGCGACGAAGGTGAACAGCCCGGTGTGCAGGTAGTAACAGAAGCCGGAGATGTAGCTGAGCCGGGCCCGCAGCCGCAGCTTCGTCGACCAGAACTTCTTGGAGCCGAGCAGGCTCATCGAGCCGGCGCACCAGCGGTACTGCTGGGTGAAGAACGAGTCCACGTCCGACGGGCAGAGCCCGGCCGCCAGCACGACCGGGATGTACCGCAGGTTCCACCCCTTGATCCGCAGGTCGAAGCCGGTGTGCACGTCCTCGGAGTGCTCGATGAGGGTGGATCCGCCGATGGAGAAGAGCGCGTCCCGGCGGTAGATGGCGCAGCTGCCGACGCAGATCGCCGAGTCGTGCGCCTGCCGGGAGACCTGCACCGACCGGTAGAACAGCTCCTGCACCGCCCCGGCCCCACGCTCCACCCAGGTCTGCCCCAGGTGCACCCGGAAGTACTGCGGGGACTGCACGATGCCCGTCTTCGGCTCGGCGTCGAACCAGGGCAGCATCTGGTCGAGCATGTCCTTGCGCGGGACGAAGTCGGCGTCCAGGACCAGGATGAAGTCGCTCATGGTGCGCTCGAAGGCGTACCGCATGTTGCCGGCCTTCTTGAACCAACCCCGGTTGGGCCGCCGCTGGTAGACGAAGCCGAAGGCGAGCGCCATCCGTTCCATCGCCTCGTTGGGCGAGTCGTCGAGCACGTAGACGGTGACCTCGCCCCGGTAGTGACCGCCCATCGCCCGGACGTGCTCCCAGGTGTTGCGCAGCACGTGCGGCGGCTCGCCGCAGACCGGCAGGAAGACGTCGACGCTCGGGTGCCGCGCCGGCCGCCAGGTCCGGACCAGCTCCTGGTGGCGGGCCATGTCGAAGCCCGGGGTGAACAGGTTGACCGCCAGCGAGATGAGGTAGTAGACGATCGTGAAGAACAGCAGCGGGGCGAGCAGCCAGAGCCACGGGGTGAGCCGGACGAAGAGCAGTTGGCTGGTGATCAGGCAACCGAAGCTGATCAGCGACGGCACCATCAGCGCGGCCATCCGCCGCTTGCGGTAGGAGACCAGTTCGTCGTCCGTCGGCGGCAGCGGCACCGGGGCGTACGCGGGCCGGTGCGGCGCGCCGGTGGGCCTGCGGGGGGTCCACCTCGACAGCTGGGTCGGTACCCGGAACTCCGCAGTCGGCGACAGCACCGCGGCCGGGTCGACCGCAGGTGGTGAGGTCATCGCTCCGTCTCCCCCGCTCGCCAAGCAGCACGTCTCCCCGACAGTGCGGGCGAGATGTCGCCGGACGCGTCCAGGAAGCCGGGCACGGCGGCATGGCCGTGCCTGCTTGATGGTTGAGCTAGAAAACTATTCAGTCGTCCGCAAGGTGTCAATGCCCGTAAATGGATCGAATGCCACATCGGGCACCAGATCCCCCGTCACCCTGCTCACATTCACCCGAGCGTCACCGCCAGGCAACCGGACCGTCATCGGCCGGCCCGGTTCATGCCTTCGCCAGCGGGACCACCAGCACCGCCTCGGTGCCCCCGGCCGGGCCGTGGCGCAGCTCGATGCTGCCGCGCAACTCCCCCGTGACCAGCGCCCGGACGATCTGCAACCCGAGCCGCCCGCCCCGGTCGGCGTCGAACTCGGCCGGCAGGCCGCGCCCGTTGTCGGCCACCGAGACGTGCAACTGCTTGCGGTGCCGGTGGGCCGAGACGACCACCTCCGGCGGGGCGTCCGGCTCTGCCGGCTCGCCTCCCTCCTCGGCCGGCGGGAACCCGTGCTCGACGGCGTTGAGGAGCAACTCGTTGAGGACCATCACCAGCGAGGTGGCGATCTCGGCGGGCAGCACCCCGAAGCTGCCGGTACGGCGCATCCCGACGCTCACCTCGGTGGCGGCCACCTCGGTCGCCGCGCTCGCCACCCGGTCGACGATCCCGTCGAACTCGACCGCCTCGTCACTGGACATGGAGAGCGTCTCGTGCACCAGGGCGATGGAGGCGACCCGGCGTACCGACTCCTCCAGGGCGACCCGGGCCTCCGGCATCGACACCCGGCGGGCCTGCAGGCGCAGCAGCGCGGCGACGGTCTGGAGGTTGTTCTTCACCCGGTGGTGGATCTCCCGGATGGTGGCGTCCTTGGTGATCAGGGCCCGGTCGCGGCGGCGTACCTCGGTGATGTCGCGGACCAGGACCAGCGCGCCGATCGGCACCCCGGCGGGCATCAGCGGCAGGGCCCGGGTGAGCATGGTGGCCCCCCGGGCGTCGATCTCCCGGCGGGGCGGACCCTCGCCGCGCAGCGCGGCGAGGATGCCGTTCGCCGCCTCGGTGCCGTCGAGCGGGTCGCTGGCCAGCCGGCGGTGCAGCTTGGCCAGATCCTCGCCCACCAGGTGGGAGGCGTAACCCAACCGGCGGTACGCCGACTGCGCGTTGGGGCTGGCGTAGGTGACCTTGCCGCCCGCGTCGAGGCGGACCAGCCCGTCGCCCACCCGGGGCGCCGAGGTGGTCTCGCCCGGGTGCCGGGGCGGCGGGAAGGTGCCGTCGGCGATCATCTGGGCCAGGTCGTCGGCGGTGGTGAGGTAGTTCAGCTCCAGCTGGCTGGGGGTGCGGGCGGTGGAGAGGTTGGTGTCCCGGCCGACCACCGCGATCACCTCGCCGGCCTCCCCCTCGGCGGTCCGCAGCCGGACCGGGATCGCCTCGTGCCGGGCCGGCACGTCGCCGTACCAGACCGGATCGCCCTCCCGCCAGATCCGGCCCTGCCGGTACGCCACCTCCAGGTGGGCCACCTCCGGCCCACCCACGATCCGCCCCACCTGGTCGTCCAGGTAGGCGGTCGGGGCGGTCGTCGGGCGGACCTGGGCGACGCAGAGGAACGTCCCGTCGTCGTCCACCGGCACCCACAGCAGCAGGTCGGCGAAGGACAGGTCGGACAGCAACTGCCAGTCGCCGGCGATCCGGTGCAGGTGGTCGATGTCGGCCGGGCGGAGCTTGGTGTGCTCCTCGGCGAGGTCGCGCAGCGTGGACACGAGACACAGCGTGCCACGGCCGCCGGTGTCCCGTCCCGCTGGCCGACCCCTGTCACATCGTCGCGGTGACCTTCTTCAGGCCCCGCGGGGCGTCCGGGTTCTCGCCCCGGGCCAGCGCCAGGGCGAGCGCGAGCCGCTGCAACGGCAGGATGTCCAGCAGCGGGGCGTACCGCTCGTCGACCTCGGGCACGGCCATCCGGGTGACCCCGGCGACCTCGGCCGAGCCGACCACCACCACGTCGGCGCGGCGTTCACCGAGCCGGGGCAGCACCTCGCCCATCGACCGGCCGCCGGGGCCGGAGCCGACCACGGCCAGTACCGGCACGTCCGGGTCGGTCATCGCCAGCGGGCCGTGCAGCAGGTCCGCGCCGGAGAAGGCCAGCGCCGGCAGGTAGGACGTCTCCATCAGCTTCAGCGCCGCCTCCCGGGCGGTCGGGTACGCGTACCCCCGGCCGGTGGTGACGAGCTGGCCGGCGAACCGGTAGCGCGGGGCGAGTTGGGCCGGGGTGGGGTCGGCGAGGGTGCGCTCGGCCAGCTCGGGGAGGCGGTCCAGGGCGGCCCGCTGGTCGGTCGGCAGCCCGCCGTCGCCGGCCCGGATCCCCTCCACCAGCAGCAGCAGGGCGAGCAGTTCGGCGGTGTACGTCTTCGTCGCGGCGACCGCCCGCTCGTGCCCGGCGGCAATGTCCACGCCCAGCTCGGCGGCCTGCGCCAGTGGCGAGTCGGGGGCGTTGGTGACCGCCAGGGTGAGCGCGCCGCGTTCGCGCGCGGTGCGCAGCACCTCGGTGAGGTCGGGTGAGCCGCCGCTCTGGCTGACTCCGACGACAAGCGCGTCGGAGAGGTCGGGACGGGCCCCGTAGACGGTGACCGCGCTGGGCGAGGCGAGCCCGGCGGGCAGCCCGAGCCGGATCTCGGTGAGGTACGCCCCGTAGAGGGCGGCGTGGTCGGAGGTGCCCCGGGCGGTGAAGACCACGTGCCGGGGGCGGCGTTGCGCGACGGCCGCCGCGACCCGGGTGATCGCCCCGGTGTGCTCGGCGGAGAGCAGCCGCGCGTAACCGGCGGGCTGCTCGTCGATGTCGGCGGCCATCCCGACCCCTGGCTGTGTCACGGAAAACTCCCCTCCTTGCGCGATAGCCGCGCGTTTCATGTTCAGTCTTGCACGATATTGCCGTCTCAGACAATCCAGTGAGCAGTAACGCGCAGTCGATCCACACTTGTTGCCGGCATCCCCTACGCTTGCCCAGCCCTGGCAACCCCCCTGCGAGCGAGAGGCAGACGTGTCGGAGGATCCACCCGCGCTGACCGCGGCGGAGGAACTCGCCCTCGCCCGGCTCGCACTCGACGAGGGCGACCTGACCCACGCCGCCGACCACCTCGCCGCCGCGCTGGTGCTGGCACCGACCCTGCCCGAAACGCACGAGACGCTCGCCCGGATCGCCGCCGCCTCCGGCGGGGACCTCGACCTCTTCCCGCTCGGTCACCGCGCACACGTCGGGGCCGTCGTCGCCCGCGCCCACCTGCTCGCCGCCGCCGGCCGCCCGGCCGAAGGGCTGGACCTGCTGGTCGCCGCCACCGGCCACGCCCCCGGCGTCGACTGGGCCGGGGTGCCCTGGGTGACCGCCCCCGAGCTGGCCGAACGACTCGACCCGGACCGGTGCGCCCGGATCCTGATGCAGGTCTGCGCCGCGGTGCCCGACCCGGTGCCCCGGACCGGCCGGGTGCCCCTGCGGCCCTACCTCGCCCTCGCCCGGCACGCGGTCGCCGCGCACCCCCGGCACGCCCTCCTGCTCGGCGCGGCGTCCGCGCTGGCCCGGCGGCTCGGCGAGGCCACCCTCGCGGTCACCTGGGCCAGCCGGGGGGTACGCCTCGCGCCGTCCAAGCTCGGCGAGGTCTGGCTCGGGTACGCGTACCGCAGCGCCGGCCGGACCCGGGAGGCGCTGGCCGCCCTGGAGCGGGCCGTCGCGCACGAACCCGACGACCTCGCCGTCTATGCGGACATCGCCGGCACCCTGGCCGACAACGGGCGGCTCGACCAGGCTCTCGACTGGATCGACCGGGCCCTGGCCCGCGACCCGACCTTCGACTGCGCGGTGCACACCGCGCACCGGCTGCGGTTCCTGCGCGACGGCGACGTGGGCCACCTGGTCGCCCTCGCCGACTTCACCCGGGACCACCCCGACGACAGCCACGAGCACACCGACCTCGCCGAGTCCTGCCGGGCACGCCCCTGGCTCGGGCAGGTCACCCCGGCCACCGGCGCGATGGTCGACGCGCTGCGCCGGGCGCTCGCCGCCGACGGCCTCCCCGACGCGGCGGTACGTCTGGACACCCTGGAACCGCCGAGCGCGATGCGTACCGTCACCGCCGCCGTGCCCGGCCTCTACGTCGAGGTGACCGGGGTCGCCGAGCCGGACCCGCGGGAGCCGCGCCGGGCCGGTGAGTGCCAGCTCTGGCGCTACGACGGCACCAGCGCCGCGCCGACCCTGCCCGCCCCGTCCACCGCCGCCGCAGACCGGGTACGCCAGCTCGCCCACCCGGCGTGGCCACATCCACCGGCCGCGTACGACGCGGCGGTCGGGCTGGCCACCCTGGAGCTGACCGACCTGCTGGGCCTGCTGGTGCACCCGCCCGAGGCACCACCCACCGCGCTGGGCCGGGTGCTCACCGGCCAGGACCCGTCGCTCTGGGTGCGCTGCGTCCAGGTCTGGGCCTGCCTGGGCCTGCTGCACCACCGCACCGACGAGCCGTGGACGACCTCGACCCGCCGCCGGGTGCTGGTGGAGCTGATCTGGGGCGTCGAGGACTGGATCACCGAGGCGGCGTTGTTCGCCCTGGTCACCGCCGCCTGGGTGGACCCGGCGGTACGCCCCGACGTGGCCGACCTGGTGGCCGAGCGCCTCACCGACGTGGCGACCGTCGCCCAGGGGCGGCCGGTGCCGATCGCCATCTCCCTGGCCCACCTGGCACTGGCCACCCCGGCCGTGGACCCGACCACCACCGCGCTGGCCCACCGGCTCCTCGCCTCCCCGCCCCGGACCGGCCGGGCCGGTCGACTCGCCCGCGCCTGGCGTCGCCTCACCGGCCCGTTCCGCCGTCGCCCCTGACCCGCCGGGCACCCCACCCGGCCCGGCCCTGCCGGGCTCGGGACGGGCGCGGCCGGCCCGCACCCGGACGGGGACGGACCGGCCGCGACGGGTCGGGACGGGGTCAGGCGACCGGGGCCCTGCCCAGGGCGATCTCGGCCTGTTCCTCGCCGGTGGCGTCCGCCGGCGGGACCTCGTTCGCCGTGCGGAGCGGGATCTCCCGGATGAACCAGGCCAGCACCGGCACCGCGACGGTGATGACCGTCGCCCAGAGGAAGACGTGCGAGATGGCGTCGGAGAGGCCGCCCAGCACCACCTCGCGCAGCTGCGCCGGCAGTTCGCCGAGCTTCACCAGGTCCAGCCCTTGGCCCTCGCCGGTGCCACCCTCGAACGCGCTGCCGGCCGCCGAGCCGGCGAGCCGGTTGGCGAAGACGGCACCGAAGAGCGAGATGCCGAACGAGCCGCCGATCGAGCGGAAGAAGGTGGCCGCACCGCTTGCCGCACCGAGGTCCTTCTGCTCCACGCTGTTCTGCGCGATCAGCATCGAGGTCTGCATCAGGAAGCCCATGCCGGCGCCGAGGATCAGCATGTAGAGCGACGACTCGACCTTGCCGGTGTCGACCTCCAGCCGGGACAGCAGCGCCATGCCGAGGGCCATCAACACACCACCGGCGATCGGGTACATCCGGTAGCGACCGGTCTTGGTGATGGCCCGGCCGATCACCAGGGACACCACAAGCATGCCGAACATCATCGGGAGCAGGAGCAGGCCGCTGTTGGTGGCCGACGCGCCCTGCACGGTCTGCTGGTAGAGCGGCAGGAAGTTCATCGCGCCGAACATCGCGAAGCCGAGCAGGAAGCCGATCGCCGAGATCAGCGTGAAGTTGCGGTTGGCGAAGAGGCCGAGCGGCAGGATCGGCTCGGCGACCCGGTGCTCGACGAAACCGAAGGCGACCAGGCTGACCAGCGCCAGCGCGACGAGACCGAGGATCTGCGGGGAGGCCCAGTCGTAGGAGTTGCCGCCCCAGGTGGTGACCAGGACGATCGCGGTGATGCCGACCGAGAGCAGCGCCGCGCCGAGCCAGTCGATCCGGTGCTCGGTCCGGTACTTCGGCAGGTGCATGGTGGTGGCCAGGATCAGCAGCGCGAGGCCACCGAGCGGCAGGTTGACGTAGAACGCCCAGCGCCAGGAGAGGTTGTCGGTGATGAAACCGCCGACCAGTGGGCCGGCGACCATGGCGATCGCCATGATCCCGGCGATCATGCCCTGGTAGCGGCCCCGCTCACGGGGTGGCACCAGGTCACCGATGATCGCCATCACACCGACCATCAGGCCACCGGCGCCGAGCCCCTGTACGGCCCGGAACGCGATCAGCTCGACCATCCCGTTGCCGGTGCCGCCCAGCAGTTCCGAACCGGACATCCCGCACAGCATCGACCCGATCAGGAAGATGACCACCGAGGTCAGGAAGACCGCCTTGCGACCGTACAGGTCACCGAGCTTGCCCCAGATCGGGGTGGAGACGGTGGTGCCCAGCACGTACGCGGTGACCACCCAGGTGAAGTGGTTGACGCCGCCGAACTCGCTGACGATCCTCGGCAGCGCGGTGCTGACGATCATGTTGTCGAGCATCGCGAGCATCATCGCGATCATCAGACCGAACAGCACCACCCGGATGTTGGGTTTCGCCGTCGCCTGGTTCTGCTGAGTCATGGGTAAGCTCCCCCGGAGATCTATCGCACTTACTTGCCGCCCGGCTAGTTACCTTACTAGCCGCACGGTAAGTTGGACAGCAGGACCCCGTCAAGTGAGTTGGGTGGTGCAGGTGAGTCAGAGCACAGGCGGCACACGGGAGCGCATCCAGGCCGTCGCGCTGGAGCTCTTCACCGAACAGGGCTACGAGAAGACCTCGCTCCGGGAGATCGCCGAGCGGCTCGGGGTGACCAAGGCCGCCCTCTACTACCACTTCAAGAGCAAAGAGGAGATCGTCAACAGCTACGTCGAGGACCGGTTGCACCGGATGGACGAGCTGATCGACTGGGCCCACGGCCAACCGGCCAACCGGGCCACCCGACAGGCGCTGGTCAGCCAGTACGCCGACACCATGTTCACCACCGGGCAACCCTCGGTGATGCGTTTCTTCGAGCAGAATCAGACGGTGCTCAAGAGCCTCACCGCAGGCCAGCAGATGCGCGAACGGATGTTCCGGCTGGCCGACGCGATCTGCCTGGGCGACGACTCGCCCCGGGCCCAACTCCGGGCGGCCCTGGTCCTGTTCGCCGTGCACAGCAGCTGGTTCGCCGTCCGGACCCCGGACATCACCGACGACGAGCGCAAGGCGATCGCCCTGGAAGTGGCCGGCGAGCTGATCGCCGGCATGGACGAGTAGACCGCGCCGGCCGGGCCGGAGGCGACAGGGCCGGATCTGAAGCGGCCGGACCAGGCCGGAGGCGACAGGACCGGAGGCGGCAGGGTCAGGCCGGGCCGGAGGTCAGCTCGCGGCGCAGGCCGAGCAGGTCCACGCCCGGCAGCGGCGACCAGTCCCGCTCGGGGGTACGGACGAAGCCGAGCCCCGCGTACAACCGGTGCGCGGCGTCGGCGAGCCCGCTGCGGACGCAGATGACCACCGCCGCGCAGCCCTGGTCGGCGGCCCGGGACAGGCAGGCCCGGGCCAACTCCGCGCCCACACCCCGCCCCTGGGCGGCCGGGTCCACCGCCAACATCCGGAACTCCGCCTCGCCCGGTCCGGACAACTCCGCGTATGGGCTGCCGGGCAGCACGAAGGTGACCGAGCCGAGGACGGCACCGGTCACCTCGTCGACGGCGACCAGGATCTCGCCGTGCTCCGCCCGGGCGGCCACGTCGGCCAGCACCCCGCCGTAACCGTGCTCGCCCTTGAGCTGACCGTCGGCCTCGTACGCGGCGACGGTCAGCCGGGCCACCGCCGCGAACTCGGCCGGCACGGCCCGTCGGACCAGCAAACCGGTCGACCGGTTCCCGGGGGTCAACCGATCACCGCGATCAGGTCACCGTCCTGCACCACGTCACCCTCGTTGACCACGAGCTGCTCGACCACGCCGTCGGACTCGGCGACGACCGGGATCTCCATCTTCATCGACTCCAGGATCACCAGCGTGTCCCCCTCCGACACGGTGTCCCCGGTCGACGCCACGACCTTCCACACGTTGGCCACCATCTCGGCGCGGATCTCCTCGGCCATCACGGCCCTCCCTCTCCACCGGGTGTGTCTGCGTTCGGTATCCAATCACGTACCGGCCCCGTACGGGTGCGGAGCGGCGGGACCGGGCTGCTCCACGCCGCCCCGGTGCGCGACGGCGGGCGCCGGTCGCACTAGCATCATCGGGTCGGACCCCGACGCCGGGAGGACCGGTGGCGGACACCGGTGCCGAGGGTCGCCGCAGCAGGGGTCGGACCCATCACGAGGAGGTCAGCATGGCGAAGAAGGCCCGCAAGAAGAAGGCCCGCAAGAAGAGCGGCGCGAACCACGGCAAGCGCCCCAACTCCTGAGTCGTCCCGGCGGGCATCCGCCGCGACGTCCAGGGCCGGCCCGGAGCCGGACAGACCGGTGGCCCGGGTCGACTCGACCCGGGCCACCGTCGTGTCCGTACGTCACTCGGCCAGTTCGCGCGATTCGCTGGCCTCGAAGACCACCAGCTCGGTGAGGCGTACCCGCAGCCGCTCCCGCAGCTGGTCGGGGGCGGTCTCGTTGCCGCAGCACCGGGCCACCAGCGCCCGCACCTCCTGCTCGATGCCGTACTCCCGCAGGCAGGGCCCGCACTCCTCCAGGTGGTAACGGATCAGCGAGCGTCGCTCCTCGGCGCACTCCAGGTCCAGGTAGAGGTAGACCTCGGCTAGCACGTCCCGGCAGTCCGTCTCGTGCGGTTTCCCACAGCTCACGTCACACCTCCCGGCTGGCAGCGGTGGCGGTCGAGCCCTTCGCGGGCTGCGCGGCGCTGAAGCCGCGCTCCGCGGCGTACCGCTCGAGCAGCTTGCGCAGATTGCGACGCCCGCGGTGCAACCGGGACATCACGGTGCCGATCGGCGTGCCCATGATGTCGGCGACCTCCTTGTACGAGAAGCCCTCGACATCGGTCAGGTAGACCGCCAGGCGGAACTCCTCCGGCAACTGCTGGAGCGCGTCCTTGACGTCGCTGTCCGGCAACCGGTCCAGCGCCTCGGTCTCGGCCGACCGCAGCCCGCTGGAGGTGTGCGACTCGGCCTCGGCGAGCTGCCAGTCGGTGATCTCCTCGGTGGGCGCCTGGATGGGTTGGCGCTGCCGCTTGCGGTAGGAGTTGATGTAGGTGTTGGTCAGGATCCGGTAGAGCCAGGCCTTCAGGTTGGTGCCCTGCTCGAACTGGTGGAAGGCGGCGTACGCCTTCAGGTACGTCTCCTGGACCAGGTCCTCGGCATCTGCCGGGTTCCGCGTCATCCGCAGCCCGGCAGCGTAGAGCTGATCGACGAAGGGCATCGCGTCCCGCTCGAAGCGGGCCCTGCGCTCGTCCGTCTTCTCGGTGGTCAACCGCACATCCCCTCGCGTCGGATGCTGTCCCGCCGAGGATACGCGGACGAACCGGTCCGCAGCTTCGGTTCCGCCGGGTGTGCTGGTGCTCACCACCCCGGGGCCGGTCCCCACCGCCGGCCAGTCCGGGCCGTCCAACAGCCGTCTGAGCTGCCGCGCGTCCCGCTCGTCACGCTCCCGGCTCCGTGTCTCGGTCGGCACCGGTCACCCCCCTCGCCAGATTCCTCGTCCGGGAGTCGTAACGCCCGACCGTGGGCCGGACATTCCACCGGCCTCCCGCTCCTGGTCCCGGCCCGCCGGTCGGCTACCGGGGGCTGGGACCAGGAAGGGCCTGGGAGGGACGGTCCCGACCGCCCGAACCGGAAGGCCGACACCATCGGATGCAACGACGGGTCCGCCGGGGCGGAAACGGGTGACCCGGGGTCAGCGCGCCCACTGGTGGGCGCGCAACCAGGTGAGCACCACGTCGGCCACGCCGGCCGGGTCCTGACGTAGGTCGTGCCGTTCGCCACGGCGCACCACCACCTCGACCGACCCACCGGCGGCGGGTACCCCGAACGGGTCCCGGTCACCGTTGACGACAAGCGTCGGCAGCCCGGTGACCAGCTCGTCGGCCCGGGAGCGCTCCGGTCGGCCGGGCGGGTGCAGCGGGAAGGCCAACGCGACCACCCCGACCGCGCCCACCGCACGCGCCGTCCGGCAGGCCACCCGGGCGCCGCTGGACCGCCCGCCGACAAGCAGCGGTACGCCGGGATGTCGGCTCCGCAGCACGGCCAGCACCGCCGTCCACGCCTCGTCCAGGTGACCGGCCGGGGCCGGGGCCCGGCGGCCGGCCACCCGGTATGGCTGGGTCACCCGGGCCACCACCGCCCCGGCCCCCCACGCGGCGTCACGCAGGGCGAGCAGGTCAGGCGCGTCCACCGCCCCACCGGCCCCGTGCCCGAGCACGAGCAGGGACGTCGGTGGACCGGCCGGCAGGTCGGTGTCGACCCGGGCCGGGCCGCGGGGGGTGTCGAGGTGCGGCACCTGGTCATTCTGCGCCGTCGCCGTCGGACGGATCAGCTCAACGGCACCAGGGTGAGCAGCCGGTCCCGCACCGGTGGGCCGGCGGCGTCGGCGGCGTCGGGATCGGACTCGACCTCGCCGCGCCAGGCGACAAGCATGGCCCGACGCTCGCGGGGCGTGGTGCCGCCCCACACCCCGTGGGTGTCTCCCACCTCCAATGCCCAGGCCAGACAGGAACCCTGGACGTCACAGCTGCGGCAGAGCGAGACGGCCGCGTCGGCCGGTTCGTTGGGCGCCGGAAAGAACGTCTCCGGGTCCACACTCTGGCAGGTTCCTCTGGTCCGCCAGGCATCGTCGGAACGGCGGTCCCGCAACGCCCGTAACAATCGAGGATCTCGCCGTGCGGCGGCCACCTCGTGCGGACGGGGCATACGCGCCCGGGTCATCACACCCACCTCCCCCGTGGGACCGGCAAGATCGACGGGCGTCGTTCACACTGCGCGAAGACGCTCCCAGTGCCAGCGCTGTGTTCTATCGCACCGTCGGCCACCGGGACAAGGGGTCTGCCGGAAAGATGGCCGAAGATCCGAGCGACGTTTCGCCCAGAACTCTGGCAATTGGTACGCGACTATGTCACCAATGGCCTTCAGAACAGCGCGCTCTCCTCCTGGGAGCGTTCCCGGTCCACCGGCACCCGCTCGATCAGCCCTGGGCCGTCGTTGCGGACGTCGCCGACCGCCGGCCCGACCGGCCTGATCTCCAGCCCGTCGAGCCACTGCGGCGGCGGCGGGACGAGCAGCGCCGCCGGATCGTCGGCCGGGGCCAGCCAGTCCGCCCAGCGGTCGGCGGGCAACAGCAACGGCATCCGGTCGTGCACCTCGGCCAGCTCACCCACCGCTGCCGTGGTGAGCACGCTGAAGGTGAGCAGCGACTCCCATCGCGACCAGATGCCGGCCAGCGCCAGCACCGACCCGTCGTGCGGGGTCATGAAGTACGGCTGCTTGCCGCCACCGGCCAGACGTACCCACTCGTACCAGCCGTCGGCCGGGACCAGGCAGCGCCGGCGGGCGAACGGCACCGCGTACGCCCGGCTGGTGGCGACCGTCTCGGCCCGCGCGTTGATCATGCGGGCCGCCCCGCTGGCCGACTTGGCCCAGTGCGGCACCAGCCCCCAGCGGCCGACCGAGAGCACCCGCCCCTGCTCCGCGTCGACCCGGACCACCGGCACCGGATCGGTCGGGGCGACGTTGTGGTCGGGCCGGAGCCCGCCGTCGGTGTCGTCGGACGACTCGAAGACGGCGCTCAGGTCCCCGGCGCTCCGGGTGGTCGCGTACCTGCCGCACATGGCGCCCACGGTAACGCCCCGCGCCGCCGTCGGCTGTCCCGCCAACCGGGAGTCACCCCGGCAGTCGGCCCGACGGCCCCACCGGGTTGGCAGAATGCGACCGTGGGAAACCTGACCGCCGCCCGTGCGCAACAACCCTGGACCGCGCCGACCGCCGGTGACCCGGTCACGGCGACACTGCGCCTGCCCGGCTCGAAGTCGATGACCGCCAGGGCCCTGGTGCTCAGCGCCCTGGCCGGCGGCCCGTCGACGCTGCACGGGCCGCTGCGGGCCCGGGACACCGAGTTGATGGCGGGTGGGCTGCGTGCGATGGGCGCGCACGTCTCGGTCTCCGACGACGAGCGCTGGCTGGTCCGGCCGCACCCGCTGGTCGGCCCGGCCCACGTCGACGTGGGTCTCGCCGGCACGGTGATGCGGTTCGTCCCGCCGGTCGCCGGCCTCACCGAGGGGCGGGTCACCTTCGACGGCGACCCGCAGGCCCGGGTCCGACCGCTCGGCCCGCTGATCGGCGCGCTGCGCTCACTCGGCGTCCGGATCGAGACGCCGGCCACCGGCAGCCTGCCCCTGGTGGTGCAGGGTGGCGGCCGGGTCACCGGCGGCGAGGTGGTGATCGACGCCTCCGCCTCCAGTCAGCTCGTCTCCGGCCTGCTGCTCGCCGGGGCGCGCTTCGACCGGGGCGTGGTGGTCCGGCACGAGGGGCCACCGGTGCCGTCCGCCCCGCACCTGCGGATGACGGTGCAGATGCTGCGGGCCGCCGGGGCGGCCGTCGACGACAGCGTCCCCGACGTCTGGGTGGTCGAGCCGGGGCCGTTGGCCGGTCGGGGCTGGGAGATCGAGCCCGATCTCTCCGGTGCGGTCCCGTTCTTCGCCGCCGCCCTGGTCACCGGCGGTGAGGTGACGTTGCAGGGGTGGCCGCACAGCAGCGTCCAGCCGGTCGAACAGCTCCGCTCGCTGCTGCACCGGATGGGCGGCGAGGTGGCCCTGACCACCGAAGGGCTGACCGTCCGGGGCACGGGCACGGTGCACGGACTCTCCGCCGACCTGTCCGACGTCAGCGAGCTGACCCCGGTGATGACCGCGCTGGCCCTGCTGGCCGACTCGCCGTCGACCTTCACCGGGGTCGGGCACATCCGGGGGCACGAGACCGACCGGCTCGCCGCGCTGGCCCGCGGGTTCACCGCGCTCGGCGCCGACCTGACCGAGACCGCCGACGGGCTGGAGATCCGGCCCCGGCCGCTGCGCGGCGGCACCTTCCGCACCCACGCCGACCACCGGATGGCGCACGCCGCCGCGGTGGTCGGGCTCGTCGTCGGGGGCATCGAGGTGGACGACGTGTCGTGCACCTCGAAGACCATGCCGGAGTTCCCGGCACTATGGTCGGCGATGGTGACCGACAAGAGCTGACGGCGGAGGGGGCAGGGTCCTGACGACCAAACGACGGGAGTACGACGAGGAGGACGTACGGGTCCGTCCCGGCCGGTCCTCGCGTCCGCGTACCCGCACCCGCCCCCGGCACGACGACGCGGTGGACGGGTTCGTGATCGCCGTCGACCGTGGCCGGTACACCTGTGTGCTCCCGGACGCCCCCGACGACGGCGCGATCACCGCCATGCGGGCCCGCGAACTGGGCCGCAAGTCGGTGGTGGTCGGCGACCGGGTGAGCCTGGTCGGGGACGTCTCCGGCGCGGACGGGGCCCTCGCCCGGATCGTCCGGATCGTCGAGCGGCGTTCGGCGTTGCGGCGTACCGCCGACGACGACGAGAACACCGCCGAGGGGCGGCATGAACGGGTGGTGGTCGCCAACGCCGACCAACTGGTGATCGTCAGCGCGCTGGCCGACCCGCCACCCCGGACCGGGTTCATCGACCGCTGCCTGGTCGCCGCGTACGACGCCGGCATCGAGCCGCTGCTCTGCCTGACCAAGGCCGACCTGGCCGGCCCGGACCAGGTGGTCGGCTACTACGCCGAGCTGGAACTGCGGTACGTGCTGGTTCGGCCGGACTCCGACCTGGACGCGCTGCGCGCCCTGCTCGCCGGCCGGGTGTCGGTGCTGGTGGGGCACTCCGGGGTCGGCAAGTCGACCCTGGTCAACCGGCTGGTGCCGGAGGCGCTGCGGGCGGTCGGCGTGGTCAGCGCGATCGGCCGGGGCCGGCACACCTCCACCAGCGCGGTGGCGTTGCGGCTGCCGCGTACCCCCGATGCCGAGGGCGACCCGGGCTGGATCGTGGACACCCCCGGGGTACGCAGCTTCGGGCTGGCCCACGTCTCGGCGGAGAGCCTGCTGCACGGCTTCCCCGACCTGGTGGAGGGGACGCTGGACTGCCCGCCTAACTGCCCGCACACCCCGGACGAGGCGGACTGCGCCCTGGACGCCTGGGTGGCCACCGGCAAGGCCGACCAGCGCCGGCTGGCCTCGTACCGTCGGCTGCTGGCCTCCCGGTCCGGCGACGTCGACCCCCACGAACCCGAACGCAACCCCGGCGACCCCCTGGCCGGCTCATAACCCCCACCCTGCCCTGCCCTGCCCTGCCCTGCCCTGCCCTGCCCTGCCCCGATGATCAAGAGGTTTCCGTCAAACTCCAGCCGCCAGGTGACGCAAACCTCTTGATCACGGGAGTGGGACGGCGGTGGTGCTCGGTGATCAAGAAGTTTGGGGCAGGAATGGGAGTTTGGGTGACGTAAACCTCTTGATCACCGGGGCGGGGGGCGGGGGCGAGGCGGGAGGCGTGGGCGAGGGCGAGGCGGGGGGCGTGGGCGGGGGCGAGGCGGGGGGCGTGGGCGAGGGCGGGGAGGGAGGGGAGAGGGGTGGGTGGGGTAAGGGGTGGGTGGGGTTAGGGTGCTGGGGTGACGGGGTATGCGGACGACATCGATCTTGCTCATCGGCTTGCGGATGCTGCGGACGCCATTTCGATGGACCGGTTCCGGGCGCTGGATCTGCGGGTGACGGCCAAGCCGGACCTGACTCCCGTCTCCGATGCGGACACCTCGGTGGAGCGGGCCATCCGGGCGTTGCTGGCCACCCACCGGCCGGACGACGGGCTGATCGGCGAGGAGTACGGCGAGCAGCCGGCGACCGGCCCGGACGACCGGCGCTGGGTGATCGACCCGATCGACGGCACCAAGAACTTCGTCCGGGGGGTGCCGGTCTGGGCCACCCTGATCGCGCTGCTGGAAGGGGATCGCCCGGTGGCCGGTCTGGTTTCCGCCCCGGCCCTGGGCCGGCGCTGGTGGGGGGCACCCGGCATCGGGGCGTACGCCGGCCCGGACGCCGCCTCCGGCGAACCGATCCGGGTCTCCGGGGTACGCGATCTCGCCGACGCCAGCTTCTGCTACTCGTCACTGACCGGTTGGGAGGCGGCCGGTGGGCTGGACGCGGTGCTCCAGTTGATGCGGGACACCTGGCGCAGCCGCGCGTACGGCGACTTCTACGGCTACATGTTGCTGGCCGAGGGGGCACTCGACGTGATGGTGGAGCCGGAGTTGTCGCTCTGGGACATTGCCGCGCTGGTGCCGATCGTGACCGCGGCGGGGGGCACCCTCACCACCCGGGACGGGGTTCCCGCCCCTGGTGGGAGGACGTCCGGTGAGATCAGTGCGATCGCCACCAACGGGCCGCTGCACGCCGAGGTCCTCTCCCGGCTGGGTCGGTCAGCCGCGCGCTGAACCCACGCAACCCCTTATCCTCGCCAGGTGGTGTCCTCCGGTTGGTGCTTCCTCGCGGCGATGATCGTCGCGTACGGCTTCGCCAACATGCTCCAGTCGGTCGCCGCCGCCCGGACGACCGTGCACCACACCTTCGACCCGGGGCTGCTGCTGCGGCTGGCCGGGCACCGGACGTACCTGATCGGGCTGCTCTGCCAGGTGATCGGCTTCGTGCTGGCCTTCCTGGCCCGCCGGGACCTGCCGTTGTTCCTGGTCCAGGCCAGCGTGGCGGCCGGGCTGGGGGTTACCGCCCTGCTCGGGGTGGTGGTGCTCAAGTGGCGGCTGCCCGCCGCCGAGGTGGCGCTGCTGGTGTTGCTCTTCGCCGGGATCACCGCGCTGGTGCTCTCCGCCCAGCCGGCCCCCTCGAAAGGGCTCGGTACCGCCGGCCTGATCGCGCTGACGGTGGCCCTCGGCGTGATCGGGCTGCTCGGTTTCTTCGCGGTACGCCTGCACGGGGCACCCGGTTCGGTGGCCCTCGGCTCACTGGCCGGGCTGGCGTTCTCCGCCGCCGCGGTGGCCGCCCGGCCGCTCGCCTCCGCCCCGTCGGCCGAGGCGTTCGTCCGGGATCCGCTGCTCTACCTGCTGATCGTCCACTCGCTGGTGGGTCAGCTGCTGCTCGGTCTGGCCATGCAGCGCGGCTCCACCACGGCCGCCGTCGCCGCGATGGACGCCGCCGGAGCGGTGCCCGCCGCGATCGTCGGCCTGCTGCTGCTCGACGACAAGATCTGGCCGGGCCGGGAGTGGTTGGCCGCCGTCGGCTTCCTGATCACCCTCGCCTCGGTGATCGGGCTCACCCGGTACGCCGCACCCCAGCACCACCATTCGGTGACCCGGACCCGGGAACGCGCCATGGTGGGCGCGGTCCCCCACACCTGACCGTTCAGACCCCGACCGGGCCGGTGGTCGTCTCCTCGACCGCAGCGTCGACGTCGCCCTCGACCGGCACCGTGTCGGGCACCTCGACGGCCACCTCGGCCGGTGCTCGCCGGCCCACCACCCGCTCGTAGAGCCGTTCCAACGCGCCGGCCGTCCGCTCCCAGGTGTAGCT
Source organism: Micromonospora sp. NBC_00421 (assembly GCF_036017915.1). NCBI lineage: Bacteria > Bacillati > Actinomycetota > Actinomycetes > Micromonosporales > Micromonosporaceae > Micromonospora > Micromonospora sp. NBC_00421. The sequence goes on along the minus strand of NZ_CP107929.1, from coordinate 6,905,672 downwards.
GCACCGGACCCGGTCCACCGCGGCGTGCCCGTACGCGAACCGCCCGGCGTTGTCGGCGAGCAGCCGGCGCAGCGTCATGCCCAGCGTCCGGACGTCGCCCGGGGGGACCAGCCGGCCGGTGACCTCGTCGACCACCGCGTCGGCGATCCCGCCCATGGCATAGCCGACCACCGGCACCCCGCAGGCCATCGCCTCCAGCGACACCCGCCCTGCGGAGGAGTAGTGCGGGGTGCAGGCCACCACGTCGGCGGAGCGGTACCAGGTCGCCAGTTGATCGTGCGGCACCGCGCCGACCAGGATGACCTGGTCGGCGACCCCGGTGCGCTCGGCCAGGTCCCGCAGCCGCCGGGCCTCCGCGTGGGTGGCCAACTGGTCCGCCGGCGGTCCCCCGGCGATCACCAGTTCCGCGTCGCCGACCAGCCGCATCGCCCGGATCAGGTCGTCCTGACCGTGCCCGGGGGAGAGCCCGCCGACGGAGAGGATGCGGGCCCGCTGGTCCCGGGGGGCCGCCTCGCCGTCGGGATGGAACCGCTCGACGTCCACCCCGGTCGGCACCATCGCCACCGAGGTGCGTTGCAGCCCCATCCGGGTCAGCTCGTCGACCTCGTCGTTGCACTGGGCGACGGCGACGTCCACCGCCCGGGTGAGCGCCCGCTCCAGCGGTATCCGCTCACCGGGGCCGTCGTACTGCCGGCCGAGGTGACGCCGTTGTTCGACGCCGAGCGAGTGGAAGGTCTGCACCACCGGAATATCCGTTTCGCGGACTGCGTGTGCGGCGGCCAGACCACCGAGCCAGTAGTGACCGTGCACCACCTCGGGCGTCCACTCCCCGGCCCAGCGGTCGGCCAACCAGCTACCGAACTCGGGGACGAACGGGACGAGTTCGGCGGTGGCGGTGGGCCGGGCCGGGCCGACGGGCACCCGTTCCACCCGGTAGCCGTCGATCTCCACGCTCGCCGGCAGGGCCGGGTCTTCGCGCCGCTCGTACAGCCGGACGTCGTGGCCGCGCCCGGCCAGCTCGCCGGCGACCCGGGCGACGTGCTCGTGGGTGCCGACGGGCGGTCCTTCCGCGTGCCGGGACGGCCCGGCGTGCGCGCAGACGAGGCCGATGCGCATGGTGCACCTCCAGGCGATCTGCGAGGGGTGGGCTTCCGGTCAGAGCGTCCCATTAACCTGCGTCCGACGAGCCGAAACCTCGCAGATCGGAAGCGGTCAGCGACTGCCGGGGCCGTGGTGACCAGCGCCCGACGCCCGGTCGGATCAGGAATCCCATGGCCGTGCTTCGGCATGACCCGGTCCGGTCGGGGGTACCGACCAGGGATGCCGACGACCCGCATCACCGCCGAGGCCACCGTGGTGGTCACCGGCGCCTCCGGCGGGATCGACGCCACCCCCGCGCGCCCCGTCCCCCGGCCCGGCGTCGCCGTGGGCACCGCCGCAGCCGTGGGCACGACCATCGCGCCGGGTCGACCCGGACGGGCTGGCCCACGATGAGCGGCACCGAACGGCCGACCCGTCCCGGGCCCGGCACTCCCGCGCCGGTCCGTCCACCGACGCCGGGTTGCCGGGTGGTGGTCGACGACTCCTCGGCGCTGGTCCGGCTCAGCGGGGTGTGGGAACCGACCGACGCCGACCGGGTGCGCGACGCCCTGCTCGCCCGTCTCGGCGACCGGCCCGGTCCGATCGTGGTCGACCTCACCGAGCTGCGGTGCGTCGGGGCGTCCGTCGGCCGGCTGCTGACCGAGGTACGCCAGGCGGTGTCCGGCTGGCCCGCCGCCGACCTGCTGGTGGTCGACCCGGCCGGCACTGTCACCGGGGCCGCCGCGGCGGAGTCGGCGGTCTACCCTGACCCCGCCGAGGCGACGGCCGCGCTGGCCCGTACGCCGCTGGCGGCGGTGTTGACCGAGGAGTTGATGCCGGCGGTCGGGGCTGCCCGGCGGGCACGGCAACTGGTCGCCGACGGCTGCGAGCGGTGGCGGATGCCGGAGCTGACCGAACCGGCCTGCATCGCGGTCACCGAGATGGTCAACAACGTGGTGGCGCACGCGTCAACCCCGATGACGTTGCGGCTTGCCCCGGGCGCCGGCACCCTGCATCTGTCCGTCCGGGACCACTCGCGGCAACAGCCGAGGTACGCGGGCCTGGCCCCGCTCACCTCGGCCGGTGGCCGGGGGCTGCTGTTGATCGACACGGTGGCCCGACGCTGGGGCAGCACCCTGCTCCCGGACGGCAAGGTGATCTGGTGCGTACTGCACACCGAGGACGAGTCGCACTGGCACCACGACTGATTCCTGCCTTTTCGTCCCGATCCGGGGAGCGGGACCCGGTTAACCGGCCCATGGCAGTGGGTAGTGATCAGCCATGCGCGACGACGAGTTCCCGACCCCCGTGTCCGACCCCGAGGCGCTCGGCCTGCCCGACACCGCCGACGACGACTCGACCGCCAACGACGACGTGCTGACCGGCCGCGAGGCGGACGGCCCGGACCCGGCGCAGCTGCCCGGCGACCGGACCCCGGTGGCCGTCGACGACTTCGGCACCACCGCCGAGGAGCAGCTCGACGGGGAGTCGCTCGACTACAAGCTCGACCGCGAGCAGTACGAGCGGCGGGCCGACGACCCGCTGGCCGGCCCGGTGGACCCGGACATCGCCGCCGAGGCGGAGAACGAGGAGGCCGCCGCGCAGGCCCAACTCGACGCCGACGTGCTGGACCCGGGCCCGACCTCCGACCCGGACTCCCCGGTCTCGATCTACGACCACGGTCAGCTCGGCACGGTTGCCGACGCGCAGGTGGGCCGCCTGGTCGAACCGGACGAGGGGGCCCGCACCGACCAGGAGACCGACAACGTCGCGTACGACGCGGGCGCGGCCGGCGGCGGCGCGAGCGCCGAGGAGCTGGCCGTCCACGAGACCCGGCCGCCCGAGGCGCACTGACCTCAGTCGTCCAGGCCCCGCTCGATCGCGTAGCGGGTCAGCTCCACCCGGTTGTGCAGTTGGAGCTTGCCCAGCGTGTTCTGCACGTGGTTCTGCACGGTGCGGTGGGACAGCCCGAGCCGCCCGGCGATCTGCTTGTAGGACAGCCCCTTGGCCACCAGCCGCAGCACCTCGGTCTCCCGTTCGGTGAGCCGGGGTGCCGCGTCGGGCCGACCGTCGGCGGTCCCGTCGGTCGGGGGGTCGGCGGCCAGCCGCCGGTACTCGCCCAGCACCAGACCGGCCAGGCCGGGGGTGAAGACCGGCTCACCGGCGGCGGTGCGGCGCACCGCGTCCAGGAACTCCGCCGGGGCCGCCGACTTCAGCAGGTAGCCGGTGGCCCCGGCCTTCACCGCGTCCAGCACGCCCTGCTGCTCGCCGCTCGCCGACAGCATCAGCACCCGGACCCGGGGCAGCGCGGCCCGCAGCCCGTGGATCACCGCCACCCCGGAGATGTCAGGCAACTGCAGGTCGAGCACCACCACGTCGGGTCGGGCGGCGGCGGCCACCCGGACCGCCTGGCGGCCCTCGCCGCTGGTCGCCACCACCAGGTGCCCGGCCTCGGTGAGGTCGCGGGCCACCCCCTCCCGCCACATCGGGTGGTCGTCGACCACCATCACCCGTACCCCGGTCATCGGTTCCCCGCCCATCGGTCGCTCCTCGGCACCATCAGTTCGATCTCGGTGCCCTCCCCCGGCGTCGAGACGATCCGCGCCTCGCCACCCAGATCGGCGAGGCGGCCCCGGATGGCCTGGGCCACCCCCAGCCGACCCTGTCGGGCCGCCTCGACCAGTCGGCCCGCCGGGATGCCCGGACCGGCGTCGCGCACCGACACGGTCACCGTGGCCCCCTCGTCCTCGACCAGCACCCAGGCCCGCCCGTCGGCGTGCCGCCGCACGTTGTCCAGCGCCGCCGCGGTCGCGGCGGCCACCTCCCGGGCCACCGACGCCGGCAGCGGCACCGGGGTCGCGGGCGCGGAGACCTGCACCGCCTCCGAGGCGTACCCGGCCAGCAGGGACCGCAGGTCCGCCTCCCCGACCGGGTCGGCCGGCGACGCCGGCGACGCCCCGGAGATCAACGCGCGCAGCGCCACCTCCTGCCGACCGGCGAGCCGGGCCAACTCACCGGCCTCCCCGTCCAGGTGGGCACCGCGCCGTTGGACCAGCGCCAGCACCTGGAGCACCGAGTCGTGGATGTCCCGGGCCAACCGCTCCCGTTCCCGGGTCGCCGCCTCCAGCTCCACCGCCCGCTGCAACCGCTCCTCGGCGGCCACCGCCAGCCGAGCCACGTGCCCCACCACCAGCCCGGCGAGCAGCAGCAGGATCACCCCGGTCAGCGAGGACGGGCCGATCCGGCCCCGGGTGGCCAGGTCCGTGCCGCCGACGAGCAGGGCGGCCACCGTGCCGCGCCGCCGCCCACCGGAGACCGCCCAGGCCAGCACCGGCCCGGCCAGCCAGGCCACGGCCAGGGCCGGTACGCCGGCCGCCAGCGCCGGGCGGCCCACCACCCACGGCGTGACGGCCAGGATCAGCAGGACCACACCGAGGTCGGCAGAGAGCAGCGGCCAACCCCGGTTGGCCGGCCGGGCGTAGCCGACCGCGGTCACCCCGGACCAGGCCAGCATCACCAGCAGCGCACCCCCGGCGGCGAACGGGTGGGCGTACCGGTCGGCGTCGCGCAGGACCAGCAGCCCGACGTACGCCAGCGAGGCGAAGCGGAAGACCGCGACGGAACGCCAGAGCGGAACCTCGAAACCACCCGACGGGGACGACGGCATGGCCGCCACGATGCCACAACCGCCCCGGTCACCCGCCGGACCGGCCGCTACGGCATGAACAACCCTGACGTACGGTAGAAACAGCGCGAAAGACTCCGAGATCGCTGTCGGGACAGGCCCCATGACGAACGCAGAACTTCCCACACCGCGTACGGTGGTGCCCATCGAACCTTCCCTTCTCATCGCCGAGGCGTTCGACCAGGCACAGGTGACCGAGCTGAGGCACTCGGTCAGCTCCTGTGCGCACTCGGCCGGACTGGCCGGTCAGCGACTCGACGACTTCGTGCTGGCCGTCAACGAGCTGATCACCAACGCCGTCCGGCACGGCGGCGGCAAGGGCTGGTTACGGCTCTGGCGACGCCCCGGCGAGCTGGTCTGCGAGGTCTCCGACCACGGCGACGGCCTCAGCGAGCACCAGCTCCACGACCGCAGCCGACCCGCCCCCGACACCGCGGGCGGCTGGGGGCTCTGGTTGGCCCGGGAGCTCAGCGACGCGATGGAGGTCGAGAGCGGCGCGGCCGGCACCACGGTCCGGATCAGCGCCGCCGTCGGCTGAACCGGTTCGATGTGCGTGAGGCGGACGACCCCACGCTCCGCCGAGCCCGCACCGCCGGACGCCCGGCCCGCACCGCCGACGGGCGGCCGGTCAGCTGAACAGGGCGCTCACCGACTCGCCGTTGTGGATCCGGCGCATCGCCTCGGCCAGCGCCGGGGCCACCGAGAGCACCTCCAGCTTCGGCACCCGCTTCTCCTTCGGGATCGGCACCGTGTTGGTGCAGACGATCTCGCATACCCCGTCGGTGGCGCTGAGCCGCTCCAACGCACCGCTGGAGAACAGGCCATGGGTACAGGCCAGCCGGATCGAGCGGACGTTGCGCTCCCGCAGGTGGGCGATCAACTCGATCACCGTGCTGCCCTTGGCGATCTCGTCGTCCAACACGATCACGTCCCGGTCGGCCACCTCGCCGATCACCGTGCTGATGGTGACCCGGTCGTCGCTGAACCGCTGCTTGGCCCCCGCCGCGACGGGGGTGCCGAGCATCCGGGCGAACGCCGCCGCCTCCTTGGCGTTGCCCAGGTCCGGTGAGACCACCACCGTGTTGCCCAGGTCGTGCCCCCGGAAGTGGGCGGCCAGCTCGCGCAGGGCGTGCAGGTGGTCGACCGGGACGCTGAAGAAGCCGTGCACCTGCGGCGAGTGCAGGGTCATCGCCAGCACCCGCTGGGCGCCTGCCGAGGTGAGCAGGTCGGCCACCAACCGGGCACCGATGGAGATGCGCGGGGCGTCCTTCTTGTCCGACCGCGCGTACGCGTAGTGCGGCAGCACCACGGTGATCCGCCCGGCCGACGCTCCCCGGGCGGCGTCGATCATGAGCAGCAGCTCGACCAGGTGCTCCTGGACCGGGGGCACCAGGGGTTGGATCAGGAAGACGTCCCGCTCGCGGCAGTTCGCCTGCAACTGCACCTCCAGGCAGTCGTTGGCGAACCGGGACACCCGCACCGGGTGCAGCGGCACCCCGAGGTGGGCACAGATCTCGGCGGCGAGGTCGGGATGGGCGGTTCCACTGAACACGGCGATGTCGCGCACGTCTGGAGATCGTACGGAGTCGCGACGGTTCTCCGGGGCGTACCCGGCCGGGTACGGTGCCGAGATGACCGGAGAGTACGTCGCCGCCATCGACCAGGGCACCACCTCGTCGCGGTGCATCGTCTTCGACCGGGCCGGTGAGATCGTCGCCGTCGCCCAACGCGAGCACCGGCAGATATTCCCCCGGCCCGGCTGGGTGGAGCACGACGCCGATGAGATCTGGGCCAACGTCGAACGGGTGGTCCGCGACGCGCTGGCCGCCGCCGGCACCGGCCCGGAGGGACTGGCCGCGGTCGGCATCACCAACCAGCGGGAGACGACCGTGGTCTGGGACCGGGCGACCGGCCGACCGGTCGCCAACGCGATCGTCTGGCAGGACACCCGCACCGGCCCGCTGCTGCGCGAGCTGGCCGGGTCGTACGGCGAGGAGAAGCTGCGCGCCCGCACCGGGCTCACCCTGGCCACCTACTTCGCCGGCCCGAAGCTGCGCTGGCTGCTCGACCACGTCGACGGGCTGCGCGGGCGCGCCGAGCGGGGCGAGGTGCTGTTCGGCACCATGGACAGCTGGCTGATCTGGAACCTGACCGGCCGGCACGTCACCGACGTGACAAACGCCAGCCGGACCATGCTGATGAGCCTGGAGACCCTCGACTGGGACCGGGAACTGCTCGACGCGCTGCGCATCCCGGCCGGGGTGCTGCCGCAGATCCGCAGCTCGGCGGAGGTCTACGGGACCGCCCACGGGGTGCTCGCCGGGGTGCCGGTGGCCAGCGCGCTCGGCGACCAGCAGGCCGCCCTGTTCGGGCAGACCTGCTTCCAGCCGGGCGAGGCGAAGTGCACCTACGGCACCGGCAGCTTCCTGCTGCTCAACACCGGGGCCAGCCCGGTGCCGTCCACCCACGGGCTGCTGACCACGGTGGCCTACCGGATCGAGGGCCAGCCGGCCGCGTACGCACTGGAGGGGGCGATCGCGGTGACCGGGTCGTTGGTGCAGTGGCTGCGGGACAACCTCGGGCTGATCTCGTCGGCCGCCGAGGTCGAGGAGCTGGCCGCCACGGTGGACGACAACGGCGGCTGCTACGTGGTGCCGGCCTTCTCCGGGCTGTTCGCGCCACACTGGCGTAGCGACGCCCGGGGGGTGATCGCCGGGCTGACCGGTTACATCACCAAGGGGCACCTGGCCCGGGCAGCGCTGGAGGCGTCGGCCTGGCAGACCCGGGAGGTGGTCGACGCGATGAACGCCGACTCCGACGTGGCGCTGCGCCGGCTGCGGGTGGACGGTGGGATGACCGCCAACGGCCTGCTGATGCAGTTCCTCGCCGACGTGCTGGAGGTGCCTGTGGTCCGCTCCCGGATCACCGAGACCACCTGCCTCGGCGCGGCGTACGCGGCCGGTCTGGCGGTCGGCTTCTGGCCGGACCTGGCCACCCTGCGCGCCCAGTGGCGCTCCGACGCGCAGTGGGAGTCCCGGATGGATCCGGCGGACCGGCAGCGGGAACTGGGCCGGTGGCGCAAGGCGGTCGCCCGCACGCTCGACTGGGTCGACTGACCGGCCGGCGGCCCGTCGGTCGATCGGTCCGCGCCGCCCGGACCGATACCATCGACCGGGGGGATGCCACATGCAGACAGTCGGTCCGTACGCGCTGCACCGGAAGCTGAGTTCGTGCGAGCTGGGCGAGGTCTGGGCCGCGAGGGACACCGCCGAGCGGCCGTTCACCGTGGCCGTGCTCGCCCCGGCCGCCGCCGAGGGCGGCTGGCGGGAGGCGTTCGCCGCGGCGGCCAACACGCTGGCCCGCTCGGACGGCCTGCCGATCACCGGGGCCAACCACACCGGCCCGGTCCCCTGGGTGGCCTGCGCCGCCGAGCAGGGTGCGGGGGCCGCGCACGTCTTCCTCGCGCTGGGCCAGCGCCTCACCCCGGCCGAGGAGCCCCCGGCCGGGGCCGGTCGACAGCGGGTCGGCCCGCCCGGCGAGCCCACCCCGGCGAGCGGGGCGGCCGACGCGGGACCGACGAGCCGGCTGGTCGACGCGGGACCGGCGAGCGGCCCGCCGGCCGGGGGTCCCGGCGGTGGCGCGACCCGTCCCACGACGGACGGATCGGTCACGCCGACGGTTGCGGCCCCCTCCGCCGGGCCGACCACCGACGGTGCCGTGCCACCGACAGTCGCGCTCCACCCGTCGGGGTCCACCTCCCCGGGCCAGCGACCGGGTCAGCGGCCGACCGCCCCACACCAGGCGATGCCGAATCCGCAGCAGGCAGCCCCGCACCAGGCGATGCCGTACCCGCACCAACCGGCCGGGCAGCGACCCGTGCCCGCCGGGTACCCGACGACCCCCGCTCCGTATCCGCCGGTCGCGGCGCGCAGCCAGGGTCGTGCCGTGCTGTGGTCGGTGCTTGTGGCGCTGGTCGCGGCGGCGGTCGGCGCGGCCGGTGGGTTCGGCGTCGCCGGTCGGTCGGCCGACGGTCCGCTGACGGTCGCCGGCCCGGCCAGCGCGACCCCGAGTGCCGATCCGGGGCTGCCTGGCACGCCGCCGCGCCGGCCGGGCGTGGAGCCACCGGTCGGCGGCGGTTGGCCGACCGCCGCGCCCACCTTCGCCGGCACCGACCCGACCCGGGAGATCACCGGCCTGGCCGGGGTCGACTTCAGCTTCCGGGTGCCCACCGGGTGGAACTGCACCGAGGCCGCCCGCACCAGCGGTTCGGCGCACTACCGGTGCGGCGTCCCCGCCGCCGACGGGTCGATCATCGGGGGCGATCTGGTCGTCCGGCAGTGCCCCCGGCTCTGCACCGACGAGCGCCGCACCGCGCTGCGCCGGCAGGAGGAGGCATGGGGTCTGCAATGGGTACGCAGCGGCGAGTTCACCACCTGGGCGGAGACCACCAGGGTGGACGGTGCGCCACGCTACGGCCTGGTCTACCTCTCCTACTGGCGCAGTGTGCCGGAGGACGCGATCGACAGGCAGTTGGTGCTCCGGATGACCGCACCCCTGGACCGGGCGGACGAGGTACGCAAGGTGGCCGCCTCGGTACGCGCCGCCACCTTCACCATCTGACGCGGGGGCGAGACCTCCTCAGGTCGACCGGTACCCTTCGACCGGGCGTCGACGACGAACCGGTCCGTCCTTCCACGACCGAGCGGGACCATGGTGCGCATGCTGACTGTCTCCCCTGACCGAGCCGGGGCCTGTCCGACCATCGCGGACGCCCTGGAGATCGCGCCGGACGACGCGGTCGTCTCGATCGAGCCCGGCGTCTACCCCGAGGCGCTGCGCCTGGAGGGCCGGCGGGTTCGCCTGGTCGCCGCCGGCGAGGCCGGTTCGGTCACCGTGGACGGTCGGGCCACCGGCCGGCCGACTGTGGCCTGCGCCGGGGGCGAGGTGCTGTTGCAGGGGTTGGTCCTCCAGTCCGCCGACCACCCGGCCGTGGACGCGGTCGGCGGCCGGCTCCGGATGGAGAAGTGCCAGGTCAGCGCCGGCTACGCGGCGGCCGTGTCGGTACGCGACGGTGCCCGGGTCGAGGCCGTCGAGGTGACCGTCACCGGTGGACAGCACGGGCTGGTCGTCTCCGACGCGGGCGGGACGGTCGAGCAGTGCGAGATCCGCGACGTCACCGACGACGGGATCATCGTGCGGCTCGGTGCCGACCCGACCATCCGCAACTGCACCGTCAGCAGCACCGGCTTCCGGGGCGTGTACGTCTACCAGGCGGCCCGGCCCACCATCGAGCGCTGCGACGTCTCCGGCACCGGTGACGCCGGCATCGTGGTGGCGTTGCAGAGCAGCCCCACCATCGTGGACTGCTGGGTGCACGACACCCGGGGCGTCGGCATCGACGTCGGCCGGGGCTGCGGCGGGACGATCGAGGGCAGCCACACCGAGCAGACCGCCGCACCGGGCGTCCGGCTCGCCGAGGGGTCGACCACCGTGTTCCGGGCTGCCGAGGCGGGCGGCCGGCCGTTGGCCGGGGTGAGCGGGGGCGGCGGCACGGTCGGGCAGGACGAGCAGAGGGTCGAGGAACTGCTCGCCGAGCTGGACTCGATGATCGGCCTGGCCGGGGTGAAGGCCGAGGTGCGCTCGCTGATCGACGAGATCCAGGTCGACGAGTGGCGACGCGACGCCGGCCTGTCGGTGGGCGCGGTGAGCCACCACCTGATCTTCACGGGTGCACCGGGCACCGGCAAGACGACTGTGGCCCGGGTCTACGGGCAGCTGCTCAAGGCCCTCGGGGTGCTGCCCAACGGCCAGTTCCGCGAGGTGTCCCGGCGCGACCTGGTGGGCCAGTACATCGGACACACCGCCGAGAAGACCTCGTCGGTGTTCACCGAGGCGCTGGGCGGGGTGCTCTTCATCGACGAGGCGTACACCCTGTCCCGGGCCGGGGGTGCCGGCGGCGACTTCGGCCAGGAGGCGATCGACACCCTGGTCAAGCTGATGGAGGACCACCGCGACCAGGTGGCGGTGATCGTCGCCGGCTACACCACCGAGATGGCCGCCTTCCTGGACGCCAACTCCGGGCTGGCGTCCCGGTTCGCCAAGACGCTGGAGTTCGAGAACTACAGCCCGGTCCAGTTGGTCGACATCGTCGGGCGGATCGCCCGCAACGACGATTACCTGTTCGCCGACGGGCTCGCCGACGGCCTGCTGGAATGGTTCGGCCAGATCGAACGGGACCAGAACTTCGGCAACGCCCGGGAGGCCCGCAGACTGCTGGAGGGGATGCGCAAGGCGCAGTCCGGGCGGCTGCGCGCGTCGGGTCGGCGGCCGAGCCGGGACGACCTGCGCACCCTCGTCCTGGACGACCTGCTCGTCGCCACCCGGTGACCGGGATGCCGTCCGCCGGGGGTAGCGGCGGGGACGCCCTGCCGACGGCCCGCCCCGTTCCCCGTCAGGCGGGGGCCACCCGCAGCGACGCGCCGACCGCCCTGATCGTCCGGGTCCGCGACGCACCGCCCGAGCCGACCGCGCCCTGGCGGCCCACCGAGGCCGACCAGCCGGCGCCGCCGGAACCCCTTGACGCGCCCTGGCTGCGGCACCTGGCCCGGCTGCTGCCGATGGCCGTCGTCGGCGTCCTCGGCGCGATCGGGCTGAACCGGCCCGGCCTGTGGGAGGACGAGCTGGCCACCTGGGGCATGGTCACCGTCGGGTTCGACGACTTCGTGGCGGTGCTGCGCAACGTCGACGCCTCGATCGGCCCGTACTACCTGCTGATGCGGGGGTGGGTGGCGCTGGCCGGCAGCTCCGACGTCGCGCTGCGAATGCCCTCGCTGCTGGCCATGGCGGCGGCGGCCGGCCTGGTCGCAGCGATCGGCCTGCGGGTCGGTGGGCTGCGGGTCGGGCTGGTCGCCGGGGTGCTGTTCGCGGTGCTGCCGACCACCTCCCGGTACGCCCAGGAGGCCCGGCCGTACGCGTTCGCGGTGTGCGCCGCCGCGCTGGCCACCCTGCTGCTGATCCGGCTGCTGGAACGCCCCCGGTTCGTCCGCTACCTGGGTTACGCCGCAGTGGTGGCGCTGCTCGGGCTGATGCACCTGGTCGGGTTGCTGCTGCTCGCCGCGCACGCGCTGATCGCCTGGCGGGCGGCCGAGCGTCGGCGTACCTTCTTCGGCTGGCTCGGCGCGGCGGTGGCCGGCGTGCTGCCCGTCCTGCCGGTGCTCTGGCTGGGTCGTCAACAGACCGGTACGCAGATCAACTGGATTCCGCCGGTCACCCTGGACCGGTTGGTCGACACTCCGGAGGCGCTGTTCGGCGGGCCGCTGCTCGCCGGGGCGGTGCTCGCCCTGGCCTTCCTCGGCATGTCGATGCGCGAGCGAGCGGCGGTGGCCACCGCCTGGCTGGTGCTGCCCACCCTCGGCCTGCTGGTCGCCGCCCAGCTCACCCCGCTCTGGCTGCCGCGCTACCTGCTGTTCACGGTGCCGGCCTGGGCGCTTGTCGCCTCGCTGGCGCTGCGCCGCAGCTCGCTGCTGCGGGGCACCGCCGCGATGCTGGCGATCGGGCTGCTCGGCATCCCGACGCAGGTGGAGATCCGCAGCGTCACCGGCCACAGCCAGGGCACCAAGGACATCGCCGCGGTGCTGCGGGCACACGCCGTCCCCGGCGACATCCTGGTGTACGGCCCGTTCGACGCCGGCGACCAGCGCACCAGCCGGGACGCGGTGAACCGGTACGTCGACGAGAGCTGGCGGCCCCGGGACGTGCTGATGACCGTACCGGCCCGCCGGCAGGGCACCCTGGGCGCGCGGGAGTGCGCCGACCGGGACGTCCCGGTCTGCCTGGGTCGCCCGACGCGGGTGTGGATCGTCCGCAAGGGGGCGTTCGACGATCCGCTGCAGCGGATCGGACCGGCCAAGGAGGCCGCGCTCAAGCCGTACGCCGTCGAGCGCACCTGGCGGGTCCGGGGCTTCAGCATCGCCCTGCTGGTGCGCAGGCCGGCGGCGGCGAAGTGAGCACCCGGGCCGGCGCGGGCCGCACCGACGAGACGACGGAGTTCCACCGCCCGGTGCCGCCACCCCGCCCCACCCCGGCGGCACCGCAGCCCGCCGCGACCCCGACACCGAGGCGCGGGCCGAGAGCGATACCGCAGCCCGACCCGGCGCAGCAGACCGGGCCGGCACCGGCACGGCAGGGGCCGGCGGTGCCTCCGCAGCGGCCGGCGGCTCCGCAGCGCGGACCGGTGCCCCCGCCGTGGCCGGGACGGGTGGGTGCACCGGGCCGACCGACGTCGGTCCCGGCCCCCCGCGAGCCGAGGGCGGTGCCGACGCCACGGGCACCGGCGACGGTGCCGACGCCACGGGAGGGGACGGCGCGGCAGGTGGTGACACCGGCGACGCCGGGCCGCCCGGCGACCGTCGACCCGTCGCTGCCGCTGCCACCGGACGACGACGAGAAGGCCGCCTACCGTCGCCGCCGGCTGCCGGTGTTGATGATCGCCTCGTTCGTCAGCTTCACCGGGCTGCTCACCAGCCAGTTGCTCTTCGTCCGGATGGCACCGTGGCTGCTCCTGCTGCTGCCGCTGTTCGGCTTCACCGTGCTCTACTACCTGATCTCGGTGGCGGTGAACATCGGCACGCCCGGGTTCGACCTGGACCGGCACCGTCGGCTGGTCCGCGACTTCCGGCCGCCCGTCCACCCGTCGGTCGACGTGTTCCTGCCGGTGTGCGGCGAGGCGACCGAGGTGCTCCGCAACACCTGGGAGCACGTCAGCCGGATGGTCGACCACTACCCGGGCCGGGTGCACGTCTACGTGCTCGACGACTCGGCGACCGACGAGCGGGAGGCGATGGCGCTCGCCTTCGGCTTCGTCTACCAGCGCCGCCCCAACCGGGGCTGGTACAAGAAGGCCGGCAACATGCGGTACGCGTACCAGCGCACGCTGGGCGAACACATCCTGGTGCTGGACGCCGACTTCACCCCCCGGCACGACATGCTCGACGAGATGGTTCCCTATCTGGCCGCCGAGCCGGATCTCGGCATCGTGCAGTCCCCGCAGTACTTCCGGGTGCACTCCGGCCAGGGCTGGCTGGAGCGTGGGGCCGGGGCGGTGCAGGAGCTGTTCTACCGGATGGTGCAGGTGTCCCGGCAGCACCACGAGGCGGCCATCTGCGTCGGCAGCTGTGCGCTCTACCGGCGCGAGGCGCTCGACGCGATCGGCGGCTCCACCCTGATCGAGCACTCGGAGGACGTACACACCGGGTTCGACATGCGGCGGCGCGGCTGGCGGCTGCGGTACCTGCCGGTGCCGCTGGCGACCGGCCTGTGCCCGGCGGACGTCAGCTCGTTCTTCACCCAGCAGTACCGCTGGTGCGCCGGCTCGATGAGCCTGCTCGGCTCGACGAAGTTCTGGAACACCCGGATGCGGTTACGCACCCGGCTGTCGTACCTCTCCGGGTTCTGTTACTACCTGCACACGGCGCTGTTCACCTTCGTCGGGCCGCTGGTGCCGATCGTGCTGCTGGCCTGGTTCCCGCAGTCGGTGGCCCCGGCGAACTACCTGTGGATCGTGCCCAGCCTGGTCTACAACCTGGTGGTCTTCCCGCTCTGGCACCGGTGCGCCTACCGGGTGGAGGCGTGGACCGTCAAGATGGTCTACGGCTGGTCGCACGCCTTCGCGATCTGGGACCTGCTGCGCGGGCAGAGCATGGGCTGGCAACCCACCGGCGGCACGGGGCGGAAGAACAGGACGGGTCGACTGTGGTGGGGGATGGCCGTCTGCACGGCGGGCAGCGGAGCACTGTGGACCGGCCTGGCGGCCCACCGGATGATCACCGACGACCTGCTGACCTTCTCGCCCGCCTTCCTCGGTGGCACGTTCTACCTGGCCGTCGCGTTGCAGGCGCTGCTGGTGAAGCCGGCGAGGGACATCCGGCCGGAGCGTTCCCGGTGACCTCCCGCCAGCTGTTCACCATCGTGACGATGTTCGTCGTCGGGGTGTTCGGCTATGCCGCGCTCGCGCCCAGCCCGGCCAGCCACCCGGCCCGGTTCGCCACCGGGGCCAGTGCCTCCCCCTCGCCCACCGGCCCGCCCCCGGCGTACGACGTCCGCCCGTTGGCACAGCCGCAGGGCCGCTACCTCGGGGTGGCGCTGAGCGGTGCGCCGCAGGACATGAGCCGGGTCGACCGGTTCGCCGACCTGGTCGGCAGGAAACCCAACATCATCACCATCTACGAGAGCTTCGACGACGAGTTCGCCGCCGCCGAGGTCCGCCGCGTCCACCGGTACGGCGCACTGCCGATCGTCCGCTGGGAACCGTTCAAGGCGAAGCTGAAGGACATCGCCGCCGGACGGCACGACCCATACCTGGTGGAGTTCGCCGTCGCGGTACGCCGGCTCAACCTGCCGGTCGCGCTCACCATCGCCCACGAGATGAACGGCCACTGGTACTCGTGGGGTGCGCACGACAACACCGCCAAGGACTTCGTCGCCGCCTGGCGGCACATCCACGCCGTCTTCGCCCGCGCCGACGCGACGAACGTGATCTGGGCCTGGACCCCGAACGTGGTCAACCCGGTCCCGTCGGTGAAGCTCGCCCCGCTGTATCCGGGCGACGCGTACGTGGACTGGGTAGGCATCGACGGGTACTTCACCCGACGCGGCGAGCAGACCTTCGACGCCCTGTTCGCCCCCACCATCAAGCAGGTCCGCAAGTTCACCACCCGACCACTGCTGATCGTGGAGACCGGCGCCGAACCGGGTGCGATGCGCCGTCGCGCGGTCGACGAGCTCTTCACCGCCATGCGGAAACGACCCGACCTGCTCGGGTTCGTCTACTTCAACCAGAAGGGCTCCGGCGACTGGGTGATCGACTCGGACCGGCCGGCACTCGCCGCGTACCGGGCCGGCGCGGCGGCCGACCCCCGGATCGGCTTCCGGGTGAACTGACCGACGGTCCGCGTCCGACCGGGCCGACCCGACGTCCAGCGACCGGCCGGCCGAGCCGACCCCGGGCCGCTGCGGCGGGTTCCTATGATGGGTGCGGTCCGCCGTGGACGGGCCACGGGTCGAGGCGTCTGGGGGGGCAGCCGGAGATGACCGGAGCACCACGACCGGCGCGTGACGCACTCCGGCCGGACGATCCCGACACACGCCTGCACCTGGCTCCCCGCCGACGCCCCGGCCGGATCGGCGAGCTGCACATCCTGCAGCTACTGCTGTTGGAGGCGGTGCTGCTCGGCGTCCTCGCCAGTGGACTGTTCGGGATGCCGGTGCTGATCGTCGCCGCGCTGTGCGGCGTACTCCTGCTGACTGTGGTGTTCCTGCGCTCGCGGGGCCGCTGGTGGCTGGAGAAGCTGGTGCTGGCCCGGCACCAGCGGCGACGGGCCGGCACGGCGGTGCCGATCGCCGCCGATCCGGGGCTGGACGCCCTGCAACGACTCGCCCCGGGCCTCTCGGTGGGCACCGTGGCGATGGCCGACGGGGCCCGGATCGGGGTGGCCCGCGACGACGCCGGCTGGTTCGCGGTGGCCGCGGTCGGTGGCGCCGGGCCGACCGGCGACGCCCCCGCCGGTCTGCCGCTGGACGCCCCCGCCGGTCTGCCGCTGGACGTGCTGGCCACCGCGCTGGCCGAGTCCGGCCAGCCGGGCACCGTGCTCCAGGTGGTTACCGGCACCGTCCCGGCCGGCGGGCCGGGCGACGACCCGACCACCCCGGCCCGGGAGTCCTACCGGCAGTTGCTGGCCAGCCTCGGTGGCACGCCGGTTCCGGCCGGGCGGGCGACCTGGGTGGCGGTCCGGCTGGACGCCCGCGCGCTGGCCGAGGCGATCGACGACTACGCGGTCGACCTGGGGATCGCCCCCTCGGTGGTGGCCGCACTGGCCCGCCAGGTCGGCAGGTCGCTGCGCCGGTGCGGGGTCACGCACCGGCTGTTGGACGCCCACGAACTGCTCGCCGCCGTCGGCCGGTCCTGTGGCTTCACCCCGGGCGTCCCGGTCGACGCGACGCCCGTGCGCGAGGAGTGGTCGGCGTGGCACTGCGGCCCGCTCGCGCACCGGTCGTTCTGGATCCGCCGCTGGCCGCCGGTCGACCGGGCGGGGGCCATGCTCGGCTGGCTGGAGACCCTGCCGGCATCGCTGGTGACGGTGTCGTTGACGGTGGCCTCGAACGGGCCGGGCGAGGATCTCGACCTGCGCGGACTGGTCCGGGTCACCGGGCCTGCGGAACTGCTGCCGCAGCTGTGCGGGCCAGCGGTCGACGGGGTACGACAGGCGGGCGGGGAGCTCTTCCCGCTCGACGGCGAACACGGCCCGGCGGTGTACGCGTCGGCGCCGACCGGGGGTGGCGCGGGATGACCGGACCGGGTGACGAACGGCGTACGGCAGTGCCGCTACCGGTCGCCTCGGCCGCCGTACCACCGCCGGTCGCTGTGCCGTCGGTCACCGCACCGTCGGTCACCGCGCCGCCATCCACCGCGCCGCCGGTCGGTGCGGACGCGCCGGTGCGGGGTGCGCCCGGCGTCCGGACCGACACCGACGCGGCCGGCACCGCCGCCGCGACCGTGCTGGCCACCGCCGACCCGCTGACCCGGGCCCTCGCCAGTCCGCTGGCCGCCCCGGAGAGCCACCCGCCCGCTCCGCCGGGGCCACCGCCGGCCCGCAGCCTCGGGGCCAGGGACGTCCCCGGTCGTGGTGGGCCGTCCGGTCGGCTGCCCCGGCTGCGGATCGGCACCCACGCGGTCTCCCCGGCGGCTCTCGCCCGGCTCAGCCCCACCCCGCTCCCGGCCGGTCTGGTGCTCGGTGCGGACCGCCGCCGGGCGGCGGTGACGATCCGGCTGTTCCGCCCGGAACCGACCCGGGTCACCCTGGTCGGCGGGGTGTGGGCGGGTCAGCTCGTCGCCTTCCGGGCGCTGGCGCTGGGTGCCCGGGTCGTCGTGCTCACCGCCGACCCGGCGAGCTGGTCCGGGCTCGGTCCGGCGGCGCTCGGCCCGGCCACCGACCGGGTCGAGGTACGCGCCGACGGTCGCCCGGTGCCCACCACCGGCACTGCGCAGCGGCCCACCCTGATCGTGCGTGACCTACCGCCCGGCGTGACCAGCCCGGCCGCGCCCGGATCAGCCGCGCCCGGGGCGGCGCTCCACGGCCCGGCCGCGTTCGGGGCGGCGGCCCCCGGGTCGTGGCAGGCCGAGCTGACCGTGCTGCGGCGACTCGACCCCGGCACCGCGCCCGCCCTGCGCGACAGCGACCTCTGCGTGCTGCAACGGCTCTCCGCCGACGAGTCGGCGTCCGTGCAGCACGCACTGCGGCTGCCCCCGGACAGCGCCCGGTTCCTCCAGGTGATGGCCGACGACATGCTGAGCCTGGTCGGTGGCGGCACGGACCGGCACCT
This sequence comes from Micromonospora sp. NBC_00421, assembly GCF_036017915.1. Taxonomy (NCBI): domain Bacteria; kingdom Bacillati; phylum Actinomycetota; class Actinomycetes; order Micromonosporales; family Micromonosporaceae; genus Micromonospora; species Micromonospora sp. NBC_00421. The sequence goes on along the minus strand of NZ_CP107929.1, from coordinate 6,887,530 downwards.
GTGGATCAGCCAGACGTCGGTCGAGCAGCGCCTGCTGGGCGCACCCCGCCGCTGACGAGCAGCCCCGCCAGGCGCTTCTTCCTGCTGTTCTCGCGGACGATCCAGGCCACGTCGTTGTCGTCGGCGGCGGCCAGCGCCCGGAACGGCGGCAGGCCGGCAGTCGGATCGGCCGCCACCGCGACACTCCAGCAGTAGCCCAGCGCCTGACGCAACGCCCGGACGTCGTCGTCGCGACGCCGGCCGGCCGGCAGGACGGCCAGCCCCGCCGTCGCCCGTTCGCACAGTGCGACGGCGCGGGCGGCGGCCTCCGGGACGGCCAGCAGGCGTGGTTCGCACACGGCCGCGACGGCTGCCCGCCGGACCAACGGGTGCGGGTCCCCGACCCAGGCCGTGCCGAGGTCGAGCAGACGCGGCAGGTCGGCGTCGCCGAGACGCTGCAACGCCAGGGCCACCGCCTCGCGTACCCGCCAGCGGGTGTCGGTCGCGTGGTCGTGCAGGCGTGCCTCGACGCGTGGGCGGGTCCGCCCGCCGGCGGCCAGCAGCCGGCCGAGACCGAGCACCCCGCAGAACACCAGATACTCGTCGTCGGTGGCGATCAGCCGATCGAACGAGGCGGGCTCGCCCTCATCGGCGACGGCCTGGGCAAGCTCAAGATTGGCCCGTGGCCCGGGCAGCCCCGAGTGCTCCCGTAGGAACGCCGGCCAGCGCGCGGGATCGGACCCCCGCAACTCGGCCCGGTACTGGTCACGCCGGTTCACCATCGCAGCGTAACCCGGGTGACGCCCACGGCGGGCCGCCCGGCCACCCCCGGTCGCCGCCGCACTAGCGCAGCGACCGGAAGGCGGTGCGTAGCTCCTCGGAGAACACCTTCGGCTGTTCCCAGGCCGCGAAGTGCCCACCCTTGTCGAGCTTGTTGAAGTAGATCAGGTGGGGGTACGCCTGCTCGGCCCAGCTCTGCGGAGCCTCGTAGAGCTCGTCGGGAAAGACGCTCACCGCGACGGGCACGGACACGCCCTTGGCCGCGAAGAAGGACAGCTTGTTCTCGGCGTAGAGCCGGGCTGCGGAGATCGCCGTGTTCGTCAGCCAGTAGAGCGAGATGTTGTCCAGCACGTCGTCGCGGGTCAGGCCCTCGGTGGCACCCTGGAACACCCGCGAGATCAGCTCCAGGCTGCGCGCGTCGTGGTCGAGCAGGAAGGACGCCAGGCCGACCGGGGAATCCGCCAGGCCGGTCAGCGTCTGCGGGCGGGTCGCCATCATCAGGGCGTACGCGACGTGCTTCCAGACGTAGTCCAGCTCGGTGGCCGCCCGCATCTCGTCGTCGGACAGCCCCGACGGCAGCGAGCCCAGGGCGTTGTTCGCCCCGGTCGTGTCGCCCTGGAACAGCATGTCGATCTCGGGCGGCACCGCGCCCGGCATGTTGGTGTGGATGCCGAGCAGCTCAGGCGGCGCCTGCACACCCAGCTGGTCCACGACGACCGCACCCCAGTCGCCGCCCTGCGCGACGAACCGGTGGTAGCCGAGTCGTTTCATCAGCTCGGTCCAGGCGGTGGCGATCCTCTCCGGGTTCCAGCCCGACCCGGTCGGCTTGCCGGAGAAGCCGTGCCCCGGCAGCGACGGGATCACCAGGTGGAAGGCGTCCGACGCGCTCGCGCCGTGCGCGGTGGGGTCGGTCAGCGGCTCGATGATCTTCAGCTGTTCGATCACCGACCCGGGCCAGCCGTGCGTGACGATGAGCGGCAGCGCGTCCTCGTGCGTCGACCGGACGTGGATGAAGTGGATGTCCACCCCGTCGATGGTCGTCACGAACTGTGGCAGGGCGTTCAGCCGCGCCTCGATCCTGCGCCAGTCGTAGTCCCGCTCCCAGTAGCGGGCGACGGCCTGGATCGTCGCGAGCGGCACGCCCTGCGACTGGTCGTCGACGGTCTCCTTCTCCGGCCACCGGGTCGCCGCGATACGTCGGCGCAGGTCGTCGAGGTCCGCCTCGGGGATGTCCACCGAGAACGGCCGGATCTCCGTGGTGCCGGGTCGCGTCCTGGTCCTGACCGCCATGCGCGCTTCCTCTCGGTCTGAGTTCACGCCTCACGGAGGGTGAATCATGAGGTGAGGGGACTGCCGAGTGGTGTGCCAGGTCGACATGGCACGCCGCCGTCACATCTCGCAGCCTAGAACGCCACGGCCGGCGCCCGTGGCGATACGCCTTCGACAGGCGGCGATCACCTCGACCTTGATACGGCCGGTGGCTCCGAGCAACTGTGGTCGCTCGTCGAGCCGCGCGTTGACCACTCGTGGTGCTGGGATCCGATTCAGAGACAGCCAACTGCTGTTGCAGCAATCAGTGGGGTGGCACCTGGGGAAGTTGGACCAGTTGGGCGCCGTGGCGGCGGGTGAACAGCCAGCCCCGGCCGGCGGGCAGCCGCTGCGGCTTGATGGTGCCGAACAGCGCGCCCTCCTCGCGCGGCCCGGACATCATGATGCCCGGCGAGGCCAGCTCCCTGATCCGGCCGATCACCGGGTCGAACATGGCCCGACCGGCACCGCCGATCCGCCGGGTCAGCACCAGGTGCAGACCGATGTCGCGGGCCTGCGGCAGGAACTCCAGCAGCGACGCCAGCGGGTTGACCGCCGCCCCGGCCACCAGGTCGTAGTCGTCGACCAGCAGGTAGAGTTCCGGACCCTTCCACCAGCTGCGGTCGCGCAGCTGCTCGGCGGTGACGTCCCGCCCCGGCAACCGCTCGCCCATCACCGTCGCCACCTGCTTGACCAGGTCGGCGGTGACCTGCGGGGAGGTGCCGTAGCCGATCAGGTGCTCGGACTCCACCGCGCCGAGCAGGCTGCGCCGGAAGTCGACCAGGATGATCCGGGCCTGCGCCGGATCGTTGCCCTCGACGATGCGGCGGGCCAGCCCGCGCAGGAAGGTGCTCTTGCCGCACTCGACGTCGCCGAAGAGCAGCAGGTGCGGCTCGGCGGTGAAGTCGAGGCGTACCGGCTGGAGGTCGGTCTCGGCGATGCCGATCGGGATCACGCCGCCCTGCGCGGCGGGCAACGCCTCGTAGGGCAGCTCGGCGGGGAGCAGCCGGACGGCCGGGGCACCCGCCCACGTCCAGTGCTGCTGCACCCGCTTTACCAGGTCGGCCAGCGCGTCCGGCAGGTCGTCCACCACCGGCCGGCCGTCGAGGCGGGGCAGGCCGGCGAGGAAGTGCAGGCCGTCCGGGGTCAGCCCGTGGCCGTGCTGCTCCGGCACGTTCGCCGCGGCGCGCCGGTTGATCACCGAGTCGGCCGGCTCGCCGAGGCGCAGCTCCACCTTGGCACCGAACATGTCCCGCACCGCGGGCCGGACGTCCATCCACCTGTTGGTCGCGGCCAGGATGTGGATGCCGTACCCGAGACCCCGGTTGGCCAGCTCGGTGACCAGGGGTTCCAGGTCCTCGAACTCGGCCCGCAGCGCCGCCCAGCCGTCCACCACCAGGAACACGTCGCCGAACGGGTCCTCCCGGAAGCGACCCTCCCGGCGGGCCCGACGGTAGGCCGCCGCGCCCTCCACCGAGTGCGTGGTGAACACCGCGTCCCGGGCCTGCATCAACCCGTGCAGCTCGGCGATGGTCCGCCGGACCTTGTCCACCTCCCGCCGGCTGGCCACCCCGCCGACGTGTGGCAGACCGCCGAGCGCGGCCAGCGTGCCGCCGCCGAAGTCGAGGCAGTAGAACTGCGCCTCGCGCGGGGTGTTGCCCAGCGCCAGGCTGGTGACCAGGGTGCGCAGCAGGTTGCTCTTGCCGGTCTGCGGGGCACCCACCACCAGCACGTTGCCGGCCGCCCCGGCCAGGTCCAGCCAGAGCGGGTCACGGCGCTGCTCCAACGGCTTGTCCACGATGCCGGCCACACCGTGCAACGCGCCGTGCCGGTCCTCGGCGGCGATCGTCAGGCCGCGCAGCGGGGACACCAGCACCGGCGGCAGCAGCGCGTCGAGGGTGGGCGGCTCCTCCAGCGGCGGCAACCAGACCTGGTGGGCCGCCGGCCCGCGCCCCTCCATCCGGGCCACCAACACGTCGAGCAGGCTCTCCCCGACGTGTTCGTCCACCGGGGCCGGCACCTGCTCGTCCGGTTCGTCGTCGGTGGCGAGCGGGGCGTAGTCGGTGGTGTAGTCGCGTACCGGGTCGATCAGCCGGCCGCCGACGGTGGGCACCCCACCATGCTGCCGGACCGCCCCCGAGACGTACGCGGCCTTGAACCGGATCAGGCCCTCGGTGCCGGCCTTCAGGTAGCCGTGCCCCGGCGAGCGGGGCAACTCGTAGGCGTCGGCCACCCCGAGCACCGCGCGGGACTCCATCGAGGAGAACGTCCGCAACCCCAGCCGGTACGACAGGTGCGTCTCCAGGCCGCGCAGCCGCCCCTCCTCCAACCGCTGCGAGGCCAGCAGCAGGTGCATGCCCAACGACCGGCCCACCCGGCCGATCTGCACGAACATGTCGATGAAATCCGGTCGGGCGCTGAGCAGTTCGCTGAACTCGTCCACCACGATCAGCAGGCTGGGCAGCGGGGCCAGCGGCACCCCGGCCGCGCGGGCCCGCTCGTAGTCGCGCTGCGAGGCGTAGTTGCCGGCCCGGCGCAGCAGCTCCTGCCGGCGGGTGATCTCGCCCTGGATCGCGCCGAGCATCCGGTCGACCAGGAACAACTCGTCGGCCAGGTTGGTGATCACGGCGCTGGTGTGCGGCAGCCGGTCCAACGCGGCGAAGGTGGCACCGCCCTTGAAGTCGACGAGCACCAGGTTGAGGATCTCGGGGCTGTGCGTGACGGCCAGCGCCAGCACCAGCGTGCGCAGCAGTTCGCTCTTGCCGGAGCCGGTCGCCCCGACCAGCAGCCCGTGCGGGCCCATCCCCTCCTGGGCGGACTCCTTGAGATCCAGCTCGATCGGCCGGCCGCTCTCGTTGACCCCGATCGGCACCCGCAGCCGGCTGCGGTTGGGCCGGCTGCCCCAGGCGTCGGCCAGGTCCAGCTCGTACGGGTCGCCGAGGCCGAGCAGGTCGGCCAGCCCCAGGTCGGTGGTGACGGCCGGTTGGTCGGCGTACGACGCGGCCGACAGTCGCAGCGGCGACAGCTCCCGCGCCAGCACCTCGGCCCGTGCCGGGTCGAGCGTGTCGGCCCGGCCGACCCGGGTGGTGCCGTCCATCGTGGTGCCCGAGATGGCGTCGTCCTCGGCGATGTCGAGCACCACGGAACTCTCGTCGAGCAGACGTGGGGGGCGACCGGTGAGGTCCAGCAGGGTCACCCCGGCGACCCCGCCCTCGGTCATCAGGTGGTCGGAGCCGGCGACCTGCCCGCCGTCGACCACCACCAGCACGTACGGCGTGACCGTCGCCGTCGGGTCGAAGCGCGGCCGGTCGGCCAGCACGTCGACGAGCATCGCCTCCAGCGCCACCACGGTCGGGGCGAACAGCCGGATCGGCCCGACGGCGTCGAGTTTCGTCGGGTGCTGGGCGTGCGGGAGCCACTTGACCCACTCCCAGCAGGCCCGGCGCTCCGCACTGACGCAGAGCGCGACCAGCAGGTCGTCGGGGGCGTGGAAGGTGGTCAGCTGGGCCACCACGGCCCGGACCAAGCCCCGGACGGCGTCGTCGGCGCCCCGCAGGTGGACGTGGGAGAAGTCGCGCAACGCGATCGCCACCGGCAGGTCGGGCACCACCGAGTAGGTGGCGACGAACCGGCGCAGCGCCACGGCGCAGAGCGGCTCCAACTCGTCCACCGGGCGGGTCTGCGGCGGGATCAGCGGGGTGGCGACCTCCTGCGGGCCGAGCCCGATGCGGACCACGCTGAAGTCGGCGTCGCCCCGGCGGCGCTCCCAGAGCCGGCCACTGGTCACCGTGGACCAGAGCGAGTCCGGGTCGGGGTGGCGGTAGTGGACGGCCTCCCGCTGCTGGCGGACCGTGGCGCGGACCTGGGCCCGGAGCTGCGCGAGGCGGCGCAGGTACTGACGGCGCGACTCGATCATCTCGCGCTTGCCCGGCCCGGACTGGTTGACCACCATCACCGCGATCATGCCGAGGATGGAGACGCCGTACATGCCACCGACCACATAGGTCATCACACCGCCGCGCTGCATGCCCATCATCAGGCCCATCGCCGCGGCACCGGCCGCCATCGGCAGGATCATCAGCATCCGGGTCCAGCCTCGACCGCCGGCCGCCGGCACCTCCGGCGGCGGGTCGAGGAGCACCTCCCCGGACGGCAGCGGGGGCGCCGGCCGACGGGGTGGACGCTTGACGACCACCAACGACGACATCTCCCCCGTACCTCCCACCACGTTGGTCTTCGGCGGCCCACTCTATCGACAGGTTGCCCCTGGCAGGGACCACCGTCCGCCCCCGGACGGCCACCCGACGGGCGGCGCGGCCGTGCTACCTTGACCGCCGCGGAGAGCCCAGGAGGCGACCGCGCGGACGCATGGCACACGGGGAGGTGACCAGCGTGACGGCCCCGGGCGGTCTCAGTCTGGCCAGGGTGACGATCGCCGCTCCCCAGCGGCGGATGGACGTGGCGCTGCCCAACGGCATGCTCGTCGGGGAGCTGCTGCCCCACCTGCTCCGGCACGCCGGGGAGGATCTCGGCGACGTCGGCGAGCAGCAGGGCGGCTGGGTGCTCCGACGGGCCACCGGCACCCTGCTCGAAGCCACCCGCAGCCTCGCCCTACAGGGCGTCCGCGACGGCGAACTGCTGCACCTCACGCCGGGCCGTGACGAATGGCCCGAGCTGGCGTACGACGACGTGGTCGAGGTGATCGCCAGCGGCGCGCGCCGGACCGGTCGATCGTGGAGCAACGACGCCACCCGACGGGCCGGGTTGACGGTGACCGCCGCGCTGCTCGGGTTCGGGCTGGTCGCGCTGCTCGCGGTCGGCTCGCCGTGGCGTACCCCGGGCCTGCTGGCACTGGGGATCGCGGCGCTGCTGGCGATCGCCGGGCCGGTGCTGTCCCGGGCCGTGCCCGACGCCACCGCCGGGGCCGTGGTCGCCGCCGCCGGCCTGCCCTACGCCCTGCTCGGCGGGGCGCTGCTCGCCGCCCCGGACGGCGCGCGGATCGTCGACCTGGGGGCACCGAGCCTGCTGCTCGGCTCGGCCCTCCTGCTGGTCTTCGGCATCATCGGGTACGCGGCGGTGGGTGGGGTGCAGCGGCTGTTCATGGCCGGGTCGGCCGCCGGTCTCACCGGCGTGCTGGCCGCCCTGCTCTGCTACGGCGGGGTGTCCCCCGCCGGTGCGGCGGCGGCGACGCTGACCACCGTGATCGGCCTGCTGCCCGGCTATCCGCTGATCGCCGGTTGGCTGGGCAGGCTGCCGGTTCCGGAGCTGCCCGACCGGCCGGAGGAGATCCTCAGGGACCGGCCGGTGCCCGAGCGGGCGAGGGTCTTCGTGACAGTGGCGCGGGCCACCGAGTTGCTCACCGGCATGCTGCTGTCCGCGTCGGTCTGCGGCGCGCTGGCCATCGCCTTCCTCCTGACCGAGGACCGCACCCCGGCCGGCGTGCTGCTGGCGCTCTGCGGTGCAGGGGCGCTGCTGCTGCGCGGGCGGCTGTTCCCCACCGCCGCCCAGCGGGTGCCGCTGCTGGTCAGCGGCCTGGTGGGGCTGTCGTCGCTGGCCGTCGCGGCGTTACTGGCCACCGCACCGGGCGGCGGACGGATGCTGGTCGGGCTCGGTGTGGTCACCGCGGCGGCGCTGACGCTGGTCGCCGGCCTCCTCTTCAGCCGCCGCCGGCCGTCGCCCTACCTGGGCCGGGCCGCCGACATCACCGACGTGGTCGCCATCATGGCGTTGATCCCGCTGGCCTGCGCGGTCATCGGCCTGTTCGGGGCGATCCGGGAAATGTTCGCCTCGATCGGCGGGTGACGCGACCATGACGACCCGGCGGGACCAGCTCCAGTCGTACCAGTTCATGACCCAGCGGGTGATGTCCGCGTTCGTGATGCGCGAGACCGACCCGCAGCAGTCGCCGCTGCGCCGGGGCATCGGCGCGCTCTTCGGCGGCCTGATGGTGGCCGTCCTCGTCGCCGCCGGGGTGGGCATCTACGGGCTGCTCACCAAGGTCGGCGGGGACGGCTGGCGCAAGCCCGGCTCGGTGGTGGTCGAGAAGGAGAGCGGCGCCAGCTACGTCTACCTGGACGGTCGGCTGCACCCGACGCTCAACTACACCTCCGCGCTGCTGGCCGCCGGCCGCCCCGGCACCCCTGTGGTACGCGTCTCCGCCAGCACCCTCAGCGCGGTGCCGCGCGGGGTGACGATGGGCATCCCCAACGCTCCCGCCTCGCTGCCGGCGGCGAACCGACGCGCCGGTCTGCCGTGGACGGTCTGCTCCACCCCGGCCGTCGACGACACCGGACGCACCGTCGACACGGTGACCCTGGCGCTGGCCACCCGACCGGCCGGCGGCCGGGACGTCGGCGACGACGGGCTGCTCGTCAAGGACGCCACACTGGGCATGAACTACCTGGTCTGGCACGGTCGGCGGCACCTGGTGCAGGGTTCCCGGGTGGTCGTCCCCGCCCTGTTCGGGGCGGTCACCCCGGCACCCGTCGGCACCGCCTGGCTGAACGCGCTGCCGGCCGGGGTGGACCTCGCCGCCCTGCCCGTCGCCGACCGGGGCGGGAAGTCCCGCGAGGTGCCGGGCCGACGCAACGGTGACGTGCTGGTCGTCCAGACCGCCTCCGGACCGCAGCACTACCTGGTGCTCGCCGACGGGGTCACCCCGATCACCCCGGTGCAGCAGGCCATCCAGATCGGCCAGTCGGGGTGGCAGCCGGTGACGGTCGCCGTCTCCGACGTGACGTCGCTGCCCAGGAGCCAACGGGTTCCCCGCCCACCGGACCGGGGTCAGCCGCCCGCCACCCCGCCGAAGCTTGTCGGCCGGGAGCCGGGCCAGCAGATCTGCGCCGCCACCGCCGATGCCGGCACCCCACCGGAGCTGACCGTCGGTGGCACCCTGCCCGGCGCGGACCGGGCCGCGCCGACCGGCTCCGTCTCACCGGACGGCATCCCGCTCGCCGACCGGATCGCCGCCCCCGCCGGCCGGGTCACCGTGTTGCAACTGCTCGGCAGCCCCGGCGCGTACAGCATCGTCACCGACCTGGGCATCCGGTATCCGGTGCCGTCCGCCGACGCGTTGCGCCTGCTCGGCTACCCGGTGGACGCGGCATTGGCGGTCCCGCCGAGCCTGACCATGCTCATCCCGAGCGGCCCGACCCTGGACCCCCGGGTCGCTGTCCGCCCGGCACCGATCACCACCGGCGGCTGACCACCCCGTCCCGCCCCACCGCTGCCGGTCCGCTCGACCCGTCCCACCGACCCGGCGGTGCCGACCGGTCCGGCCGGACGTCGGGTCAGCGGCCGGGGCCGGGCGTGGGTTCGTCGAAGAGCTGCACCGGGGGGCCCGGTTCGGTCGGCTCCACCGACCGGGCGGGTGCCGGCGCGACGGCCGCCCGCCACCGGCGACGCCGCACCCTCGGCAGGGTCACCGCGACGACACAGACCACGAGTACGGTGCCGAGGGCGAGCACCGAGCCGGCCAGCGCGATCCGCCGGCTCTCCCGTACCGCCGGATCGGGCCGGTCGACGGCCGGCCGGAACCGGGGCGGCGGGACCGGTCGGGCCTGCGGCAGCAGCTGGTCGTTGACCGCCCCGTACGGGTTGACCGTGCCGTGTCCGTACTCGGCGTGGTCCGCGCCGGGGACCGCCGTCACGGTCAGCAGCCGGACCAGTTCGCTGCGCGGTGTACCGGCCCGTTTGGCGAGAGTGAGCGCGACCGTACCGGCGACGAGCCCGCACGCCAGGGCGGTGCCGTCGGCGGCCTCGACCAGCCCGCCACCGCGCTGGGTGGTGGTGACGGCGACGCCAGGCGCGACCAGGTCCAGGTAAGGCCCGTACTGCGACTTCGACCAGCGCCGCCCGTCCGGGCCGATCGCCCCGACGGCGAGCACCTCCGGGTAGCCGGCCGGATAGGAGACCGGGTTGCCGTCACCGGCCCGGTCACCGCTGGCGGCCACCACCAGCACGCCCCGGTCGACGGCCCGCCGGACCGAGGCCCGCAACGTCCCGGTGTCCCGGTCGGCGGCGACGGTGACCGCGACCACCCGGGCACCCCGGTCGACCGCCCAGTCGATGCCCCGGGCGAGCGCACCCGGGTCGGCCGGGGTGTCACCGAACGCCCGGTCGTCGACCACCCGTACGGGCAGCACCCGGGCGCTCGGCGCGAGCCCCGCGAACGGGGACGGGCCGGTCTGCCGGGCGACGATCAGCCCGGCCACCCGGGTGCCCTGACCTGTGCAGTCGGTGTCGGCGCGGCCGTTGCCCCGGACCGCGTCGAAGCCGGTCTCGACCCGGCCCCGCAACTGGGGATGGTCACCGTCCACCCCGGAACCGAGCACCGCGACGGTGACCCCCGACCCCTGGGTGAACGGCCACACCTGTTCCGGGGCGAGCACCTGCTGGGCCCAGGACGGCGCGGTGACCCGTCCACCGGGCGGCGCGCAGTCGGGCGCCGCCGTCGCGGGCGACACCGGCCCGAGCAGGACGGTGGCGGCGAGCGCGACCACGACCCCACCGGTCGTCATCCGGCCCCGCACCTCCGTGGTCCGCGACCGCTGCCGGTCCGACCCGTACCCCGTCATGTGCTCCTCCGGCCTCATGCTGCCCGCCGCCGGCGGGCTGCCGGCAGCGCCGACCCGGTCCGCTCGTCGTCGACCCGGACGACCCGGCCCCCGGCCACCGCCTCCACGGCCAGGTCGCGCAGCGACCCGGGTACCGCCCGCAGGGCGTGCCAGAACACGCCGAAGTTGTCGGCGCAGCGGTGCAGCAGCCGGCCGCAGATGTCGGTGGCGGTGTCGTCGTCCCGCGCCCGGGGGTCGTCGTCGTCCCAGTACCAGACCGAGCCCTCGTCGCCGCCGGCCACCCGCACGGCGAGCAGCCCGCCCTGCACGTGCCCGACGGCCAGCCAGTCGGTGGTGAGCCGGTCGGTGAACCAGGCGTTGGCGTGGCACAGGTCCTGCATCCAGTCGGCCCGGACCGCGCCGAACAGCGGCTGGTCGACCACGAACCCGAAGCGCGGGTGCACGGCCGGCCAGCCCGGCCACCCGCCGTTGGTGCGGGCCAGGAAGTCCCGGTAGCCGGCCGGTAGCCCGAAGCCGAGCCGCTGCTCGATGCGGGCCACAGCGTCCGGGGCGAGCCGTTCGGCGAAGCACAGCGGCGGCGGCTCGGCGGTGTCCACCGGCAGCCCGCGCCGCCGAGGGTCGGCGTCGCCGGTGCTCACCCCGCCCAGGTGCCGCAGCGCCGCATGCAGCTCCGCAGGGACCAGCGCGACCCGCCGGGTCCGCGCCAGGTGCGCCCAGGTCCAACCCGCCGGGGTACGCCCCGTCGCGTCCGGGTCGGCCGGGTCGGCCACGGCCAGGTTGGCGGTGAGGACGGCCAGCACCCGGGCGGCGTCCACCCCGATGCCCGGCGGCAGCGGCGGCAGCTCGACCACGGCCCGGGCGTACGGGGTCCAGTCGGGAAAGCCGTACGGGTCGACCGGCACGCCCTGGCGGTAGCGGACCCGCAGCATCGGCGCGACCGGGTGCACCACGCCGAAGGCGTACCGGGCCCCGGGGATCAACCCGGCCCCGCTCACCGGGCCCGCCCGTCCCGCCCGACCCCGGTATCCCGGCCGTCGGTAGTCGGGTGGCCGGTGGTGGCCGTCGGGCCGGTGGTGGCCGTCGGGCCGGTGGTGGCCTCGTCGGGGGCCGGCCAGAGCAGGAGCTGCGGGACCTGCTCGGCGGGGAGGGTGATTCCAGCCGGCGAGTCCGGGTCGACGGCCAGCGCGTGCCCCCGCGGCCAGACCGTCAGCAGGGACACCAGCGTCGCCCACAGGCTCGGCGTGCCGTCCGGATAGGCGCGGGCCAGCCGCTCCGGGGAGGTGAACACCTCGACCGCCGGCACCTCCGGCGGCCCCACCGACCGCCACGGGAAGTCCGGGTCGACCAGCCGGGCCGGGTCGTCCACCGGGCGGGCGGTGGGGAGCACCACCAGCGCGTCGAGCAGCGCGTCCAGGTACCCGGTGGAGTCGCCCCGCTCGGCCGCGTCACGCAACAGCTCGGCGGTGTCCGGCTCACCGGCCGGGGCGGCGGCGGCCCGGCCCATCGCGGCGGCGAACCCGGCGGCCGGGTCGTCCTCCCCGCCGATCGCCTCGGAGCGGGCGATCTCGTCGTCGGCAGCCGCCTCGGCCAGTTCGGTGAGCAGCTCCACCCCGGCGGGTACGGTCAGCTCGCCGTCCGCCGCCGCCCGCACCGCCGCCACCGGCAGGTACGCGTCCAGCGGGGTGCCCGGGTTCACCGCCAGCCGCCAGTCGGCGACCGGCCACCGCTCACACAGCTCGTCGTACCCGGTCACGGTGTACGCGTCGGCCACCCCGGCGACCCGGGGGGCCATCGTCGCCACCGAGGTGAAGACCGGCAGGAAGGGGCGTCCGAAGAGGTCCATGGTGACGAAGCGCTGACTGCCGCCGTCGTCGTCGCGTAGCTGCGGCAGGTACAGCTCGGCCCGGGTGAGGAGGCGGAAGAACTCCGTGCGGTCGTCGTCACGCACCGCACGCAGCAGCGCCCGCTCGATGTCGTTGGCCGGCTGCCACGACTCGTCCACGACGGGTCTCCTCCCTGCCCGGTGCCGGCCCTGAGCCTAACGATCCCATGCCGACGGACGGGACCCGTCGGCGACGCACGCTAGGCTGCGGGCCGGTCGCCGTCCGCCAACGTCCCCTGAGGAGGATCCATGCGACGCGCCGTCGCGATCACCGCGTTGGCCGCGACCCTGGCCGGCTGCTCCCCCGACACGTCCGCGCTGGAGTCGGAGCCGGAACCGGAGCCGGTGGAGCAGATCGTCTCGTTCACCGTCGAGGTGGTCGGCGGTGGGGGCGGGCCATTCGGCCTCTCGGTCACCTGGGGGCACACCGCGCTGGAGGGTCAGCGGGCCAAGAGCCCGACCTGGGCCTGGGCGCACATGGTGACCGTCAGCTACCCGGACGTCAAGGACGTGTGGGTGATGGCGGCACCGGAGGTCCGGCCCGGGGTCGACGAGTCGCTGGCATACCGCAACGGCGCTCCGCAGGTGCACTGCCGGATCCTCGTCAACGGCCGGACCGTCGCCAAACAGACAAGCGCCGCGCCCCAGTGCGACGCGAACCTGTCGGCCACCCCGCCGGCTGCGCCGACCGGCACCGTCGGCTGACCCGGCCCGAACGCGCCGGCTCAGTCGAGGCGACGCAGCGCCCCGGCGTACGCGGACCGCACCGCCGCCAGCCGGGCGACCCGGAACCGGCCCGGTTCACGCTGGTAGACCGAGCGGCCCAGCGCCGTCCAGACGGCGGTGAACGGCACCCGGGCACCACCGGGGGGCACGAACTTCACCACCTCGTCCAGCGCGGCGACGGCTGCCGTCAGCCGTACCCGGCAGCGTCGCCGGTCGCCCTCCGGCAGGCCCTCCGCCCCGGCCGGCACCCCCCGGGCGTGGTTCTCGGCCACCCACAGCCACTCCCCCGCGTCGATCAGCAGGGACGGCTCCGTACCGCCGTACCGGAAGCCCTGCTCGACCTCGACGGGCCCGGCGGGCAGCCGGAACAGGAACTCCCGGGTCGCGCCGCACCCCTCGCACGGGCCGGCGTACCGGCGGGCCAGCTCCCCGTCGGGCAGGGTGAGTACCGTCGAGGCGCGCGGGAAACGCCCCTGCCCGCAGCCGCACGGTTGCAGGTCCATGTAGAGGTGGGCCTCGTGGGTGGAGCGGGCGGCCAGCGGCGTCACGACGGGCTCCACGGCATGTGGTCCAGGTGGAAGTCCCGGACGACCTCGATGCGGCGGCGACGGAACCGCCCCGGCTCCCGTTGGTGGACCGTCCGCCCCCGGGTCGACCAGAACGCCGACTCCGGCACCGCGTCGCCGTCGGTCGGGAGGAACTTGCGGACCTCCTCCAGGGCCGCCACGGCGGTCCAACGCAGCTCCGCCGCCTCGGCGTCGTCGCCCTGCCGCTCGGCCACCTCGGACGCCTCCGCGCACCAGTCGGCGACGAGCAGCCACTCACCGGGGTCGAGCAGGGCCGAAGGCTGCGGGCCGCCGAACCTGGTGGTCGGGTGCGGGCCGGCTTCGGCGGGTGCCGTCCGCCCGTCGGGCAGGGCGAAGACGAACTCGCGCGGCTCGTGACAGTCGGCGCACCGACCGGAGTACCGGTACACCGGTCGGGTCCCCTGCGTCGTCGCCGTCCCCCGCCAGGTGGCCTCCATCGCCCCGCACCGGGGGCACGGGTGCAGCTCCAGGTAGAGGTCGGCCTCGTCCCCGGTGCGGGCGGCCGGCAGCAGCGTCATTCCGTCCCCCGGTAGTGGCCGGTGTCCGGGTCGAGGCCCATGATCTCCCGGGCTCGGCGCAGGTACTCCCGCTGCGCCTGCGGCGACGGTGACCGCCGGTTGGCCGAGTCGGCGCCCTCGGGGGTGAACTCCGCATCGTCCACCCGGTGCTCGGACTGCCACCGGGCGTGCAGCTCGGCCAACTCCCGCAGCCGACGCTGCCGCTCCGGATCGGTGTTCATCGCCATCACGTCACCTCCGTGTGCCCGGGCCCGGTCGTTGACGGGCGAGCTGCCCGCCGGGCCGTCGACCGGGGACGGTCCTCCAGGCCGGTACGCGGCCTCCGCCGGCCGACGCGTCACGGCAGTGGACGCGCCACCCGCGCGGCGACGGCCTCCCGGTCCCAGCTCGCCGCCCGACCCGGCCCACCCGTCACCGTCCACCGGTGGACGTCCACAGCGGATCGGATCTCCAGCGGGTAACAGTTGTGCGAGAAGAACCGCAACGTCCAGTCCCCGTCGGCGGCCCGCTCGAACGTCGGCGGCGTGACCGCCGGGGCGTCCGGCACCGACAGCACGTCGGTGAAGTGGTCGGCGTCGCAGACCAGCCAGCCGGCGCGGGTGCCCTCGGTCGCCGAGAAGGGGCGCACCACCGGGCCGTCGATCTCCCACGCCGAGTACAGCTCACCGAGCAGCTCCGCGTACGCCAGCGGAGGCAGCCCGGCACCCACCCGGCGACCGAGGTCGGCCATCACCTCGGGCCGGTTGAGATGCAGCGTCTCGCCCGAGCCGGTGAAGACCAGGCCGTGGGACACGAAGATCGGTTGCCGCGCCGCCAGCACCCGGACCGCCTCGGCCACCCACTCCTCGTCGGCGACCGCCCACTGCGCCGGCCGGGCCAGATAGCGGAAGCGGGCGGTCCGCACGGTGACCGACGCCGGGCCGGTCCACACCTGCTCGACGGGTTCACCGGGGTCCAGCACATACCGCTGGAGCGCCTCGGTCGTCCGCTCCGTGTCCACCAGCAACCTCCCCGTCACGGCCGTCGGCGCACGTCATCCTGCCACAGCCAGGCACCTGGCCGCCGTGCCGCGCACCGCCCGGCCGTACCCCGGATCAGGGTCGGTGGTCATCGCCACCGCCCCGCCGCCGCTGATCGTCGTTCAGCGCAGCGGCAGCCGGGTGCCCGCTGCCCGACGCGACCCCGACGCCGGGCTGTCCGGATCGCCGGTCACCTCCTGTGGGGGAGGACCTACCCCTGCCGCCCGTCGGCGAACGAAGCCGGCCGCACCCACCTGCCTGGTCAGGGGCCTCAGTCAGACGCGCCGGGGTACGTCCGCCGGGCCTGCGCCAGCTGCTCGTACACCTCGGGTACGAACCGTCTCCGCCGCAACGGCCGGCGGCGGACGGCGAAGGTGTCCGCGAACGCCCGGGGATCGTCGCGGTGCACGGCGCGCAGGTGGACGTGCCCGTCCGGCGTGTTCGTCGATGTCGACTCGCTCCACCCGGACGTCGGCGCCGTCAGCGCCGAGGGTCAGCCAGAGCACCGGCACCGACAGTACCGACGACCAGCGGGTGGAGACCTCCGCGATCGTCCGCTCCGCGATCCGTAGGTAGTCAGACCGCACCGGGCGGGGTAGCTGCTCCAGTTTCCTCAGACTCGCGCTGTACACCGGCGAACTGTCGCCCCCGGGCGATGGCACGTCAACCAGAACGCGCTCGCTCCGGCTGTCAGTCACCCGCCGGGCACATCGAACGGCCCGGAGTGGGCCACGGTCACCGGAGCTTCAGCCCTCGGCGGTCGCCGCGCTGGCTCCGGGCGGCGGCCGGTGCCAGAGCAACGCGGCTCCGTCCAGCG
Source organism: Micromonospora sp. NBC_00421 (assembly GCF_036017915.1). Classification (NCBI taxonomy): domain Bacteria; kingdom Bacillati; phylum Actinomycetota; class Actinomycetes; order Micromonosporales; family Micromonosporaceae; genus Micromonospora; species Micromonospora sp. NBC_00421. The sequence goes on along the minus strand of NZ_CP107929.1, from coordinate 6,871,338 downwards.
CGGCCCGATGATAGGACGGCAGTACGTCCCCCAGCCAGTACACCTCCACCTGTGGAGCGGACTCGCCGTCGTCAGCCAGTGAGCCCTGGCCCTCGTACGCGAGATCCCAGGCCGGTGCACCGGGCGCCGCCTCCACGAGATACACCCGGCGCACGGCGGCATCCGGGGAAGGCCCGGTACGCCAGGTCCGCCAGATGCTCCGCACGCCCGGCTCCGTGGTGAGCGTCACCACCACCCCGTCGTCGGACGAGTCGGTGAGCCGGTCGGCTAGGTCGCGGAGGTGGCTCAACTCCGGCGGCAGGTCGGTGAGATCGTCAGGGTCACCGCCGGTGAGGTCGAGCCGAGGCGGCAACCGGCCTCCCGCCTCGGCGACGACGTCCGGCGACGCAGGCAGGAAGCGGAAAGCGACGGGTGACGGCGGATCGGCCGAGACCGGCACCTCCGAGTAGAGCTGCGGCTCGCCACCGGGCACGTCAAGAACCACCAGTATCCGGGCCAGCAACTCCCGGTCCGCCGGGATCAGCGGGACGGCAAGTTCCACCGTCGCCACGGACACGGCGTCCGGCAGGTATCTCAGGTCACCATTGCCGAGCAGTTCGCGGAACCGGCTGACCATCTCGTCGGGCATCCGCCCGGCGAGGCGCAGCAGCATTCGGTGCACGTCAGCGAAGAGCTGATCCGCCTCGTTCCACCCGTTCTCGTCCGTCACCGGTCAGTCCTCTTCCATCACGATGATCTCGCAGTTGTCCTGGAACTCGGCTGGAAGCTGGGCCCGGATCTGCGCGGCCAGCTGCGGGTCCGACGTCCGGCGCACCCGGGAGCGAGGCGGGAAGACCGCCTCCTCGTCCGTGGCGAACGAGGAGAAGACCGCGATGTCCCTGGCCTGTTGGCCGCTCAACCGGTAGACGACCAGCACCTTACCGCCCGACGCCGGATTCTCGGACATGAACCGTACCGCGACATCGAGCCGCCGGCTGACGCTGAGGAACTCCCGCGCCATACCGGTGGGATGCCAGGAACTCCCGTAGATGGGCGAGTAGATCGGGGTGATCCAGTCCCCTCGGAACGCGATCAGCGGACGGTCCGGCCGGCCGACGGCAGGCAGTTGCATCATCGCGTCGTGGACCATGTCGGCGTGCCATACCACCTCGTCGAAGAGTCGAGGCAAGACAGCGTCGAGCCCTCGCCGGATCTGCTTCCACGACGTCGCGGCGTCCCGTTTGGCACGCTGCTTGTCGGCGCGTGCCTGCCGTTCGTCGTGCCGCTGCCCCAACCGGTGATGTTCGTCGATCCGGCGCTGGGCGTCGACCACCCGGCGGTGGGCGTCCACCCAGTCCCGGGCCGGGCCGGCCAACTCGGACCGGGCCGTCAGATGCCCGTCGCCGACGTGCACCACCGAGCGGAGCATCAGCGGCAGGGGCAACGCCTTGGAGCCAGCCGCCAGGTTCCCCAGGTAGCCGGCCACCAGTTCACGCACCTTGCGGTCAAAGAGTGCCCTGCTCGGCACCTCCCCGGCGGCGCCGGTGAACAGGTGTGCGCGGATCACGTTGTTGATCAGGTAGTGGCTGTGTCGGGTGTAGACGGCCAACGCCATCACGTGCGGCTTCGACAGCCGCTGACCGAGGCCCCGCACGGCGGCGGTGTCGGCCGGGTCGATGCCGTTGCGCCGCAGCCAGTCGGCGAGGTCGGCGTCACGCACCTGACCGCTGGCAAGTTGGGGCCACAGCCGGTCCGCGATCGCCGGGACCTTGTGCTGGGTCTCCGAGAAGCCGTGCGGGTCGACGGCATGGTCCAGGTAGCGGGCCTCGTGGGGGAAGAGCCCGTCGACCGCCACCTCGGCCCGCAGCGTGGGCAGGTCGACGTCGGGCAGACTGCGGTAGAGGTCCACCGCTGTGAAACGGCCGTCGGACGGGCGCAGTTCCACCCGCTGGATGCCGGCGATCTCCGCTCCGCGCAGGATCTCGAAGAGGGAGTGGTCCCGGGCCGGCAGCATCCAGCCCATCAGGCCGCTCAGGAACCGCTCGGCCCGCGGGCCGTCGAGCCCCACGAACCGCGCGGCGGTGAGCATCCGGGCGGTGGTGCCGGAGACACCGTCGATGACCGGGAAGCCGTCCCGGCCCACCCAGCGGGCCCACGGCCCGTGGTCGGTGTCGTGCGCGGTGACCCCCTCACGCCACGGCAGCAGGCCGTGGTCGCCGAGCGGATCGCCGGTCTTCTCCCTGTTCAGCTGGTCGACATAGGCCCGTTCGAGCCGACCGAGCGGAGTCCCCAGCCGGGCGTAGTGGTCGGGGGTGTTGGCCAGTGCCAACTGTTCCTCATCCGAGCGGGGCCTGCGGGGGGACTGGCTCGCCGTCATCTCGGTCAGGTCCCGGATGCCGTGCGCCGAACTCCTCGCCACGTTGCCGGTGGCGAAGAAGTCCCGGCCGAACTTCAGCCTGTCCCGCAGGGCGTCCGGCATCAGCCGGTTCACCGTACCGTCGAGCAGGCCCCCCATCCGACGGACGGCACCGACGTCGACGCCCGCGCCCTGCGCCTGCTCCCACCGCCCCTCGTCCAGCACCGACAGCAGCACATGGGACAGGGTGTGCGGGTTCTTCCAGTTGCAGTAGGCGGCGTTGTAGAAGGCAGTCATCGTCTCGCGGAGATTGCCCTCGGCGAGCAGCCGGTCGAAGCTGACCGAGGTGCCGACCTGGCCGGCGCTGGCCGGCTCGTCGTCCCGGAAGAAGGCGCTCTCCACCCGGGCGACCACCTCGGCACGGGTCTCCCCGGGGTGCAGCGGATCGATCAGCTCGACCAGGATGTCCCGCATCCGGGTCAGCGCCGTCCGGACCGTGTCCAGCACCTCCGGGTCGCGGAAGTAGTGCGCCCCCAGCCGCTGCTCGAAGCGGGTCGCGCCGTCGGACCAGCGGGGGTCGTGCAGGAACCGCTCGAACTCGAACGGCACCCGACTGACCCGGGCCGGATAGGTCGCCGCCGCCAGGTCGGCGCGCATCGGTGCCGCCGGGTCGACCGCGTCCGGACGCACCGCGCTCAGCCCGTCGCCGTCCCGCCCGACCAGGGCTGTCCCGTCGTCCCGGGCCCGTCCCGGCAGGCCGGCGTCAGCGGACTTGCGGCCGGGTGGCCCCTCGTCGCGGGCGTGCCCCGGCTCGCCGTCGGCGGGTGGACGGGCCGGCTCGCCCGACGGGCCCGCCCGACCCAGCAGCGCGTCCCGGCCGGCGTCGCTGAGCCGCCCGTCGAGCAACGGCAGCCGGGCCGCCGCGCCGGGATCGTCCGGGTGCAGGCCGAGATGGTCGCGCAGGGCCCGCAGCTCGGTCCGGGCGTACGCCGCCTGCACCGGGTCGCGTAGCAGGTCGGTCAGCACCTCCACCTCGGCCAGCCGGCCCAGGTCGTGCGGGCTGAGCCCGGCGTCGTCGGCCAGCACCCCCGGGGTGAGGGCGTCCGGCGTGAACGGGTCCAGCCCGCCGGCCGCCCGCTGCCCGATCGCCTCCAGCTCGGCTGCCTCGTGGGCGACAGCCCGGGCCACGTTGACGTCGGTGGCCCGGTCGGACAGCTCGACCCGCCAACCGCCCCCGTCCGGCGGGACGGTGCCGTGCGGCAGGTCCCGGCCGTGCGCGTCGATCGGCACCGACCGGGCCACCGCGCCGTCGGGCAGGGCGTCCGCCGGGACGGCGGTCAGCTCCAGCCGTACGCCACGCAGCGTGCTGTCGGCCGGCAACCGGTCCACCACCTGGCGCAGGGCGTCGGCACCGAGCTGCCCGGCCAGTTCCGGCTCGGGCACTTCCCGGCCGTACCCGTGGAACTCGGCGTCGGGCACCCGGGCGGCGGTGACCGGCGGAGGGCCGCCCCCGCTGAGCAGGCTGTGGATCGCCGACGGGTCGGGCACCCGGGGCAGCCCCACGGTGTACGCCGACCGGGGGTGCAGCGGGCCGGTGTCGCTGATCCGCTTGACGCCCTTCCAGTCCGCGCCGAGCAGGGCCCGCTTGCCGATCCAGGAGGCGTCCCTCCCCTGGTGGTGGTCGCCCCAGCCGGCCTGGCTGATCTCGAACGGCGTCGGGTACCGGGTGCTGCCGAAGGAGTGCGTGCGGGCCCGGTCCAGGATCTCCCGCCCCGCCTCCCGCTGCCGGTTCGCCTCCCGCAGCACCTGGTCCGGGTCGGTGGTGCCGTAACGTTCCCGGAGCCGGTCGACGGCCACGAGGCCGTCGCCGGCGGTCGAGCGGCGGGCCAGCTCGATGTCGACGTCCACCTCGCAGAGTTCGCCCCGGAGCCGGTCGAGCACCCCGTCAGCCCGGTGTTCGGTGTTCGGTGCCCAGTCGAAGCCGTCGCGGGCCCACGCGTACCCGCCGATGGTGGACGCGGCGTGCACCTCGATCCGCTCCACGCCGGAGTACCGGTACCACTCGGTGAGGTGGCCGTTCCACTCCCGGGCGAAGCCCTGACCCTGGACCCGTTCGCTGAGCTTCAGCGAGACGTGTTCGACGAAGAGGCTGCCGTCGTGGTCGCGTTGGAAGGACCGCACCACCCGGCCGACGGGCACGCCGTCCGGGTCGTGCACGGTCGCCCGGACGACCACCTCGTTGCGGTGCACGCTGACGCTGTACGGGTCCGTCAGGTCCACCCGGATCCGCAGCCCGGCGAACTCGCGCCCGTCCAGCTGGTCGGCGAACTCGCGGCGGACCGCCTCGCCCCGGGCCCCGGCCTCCTCCCGGGTGGTGGGGATCAGCTCGTCGAGCGAGGGCCGCCGGTCCTCCTGCCGCCACGGCGGGTCGGACCAGATCTCGTCCTGGCGGGTCTGCTCCCGCCGGTCGGCCGGGGCCGCCCCGTCCGCCTCCGGTACCCGCTCCAGCTCGTGCACGGGGTAGCCACGCTGGGCGAGGTCGGTGTCGAGCCGGTTGAGTTCGTCGCGGAGCCGGACCTGGTCGATCGGGTCGGTGGCGGCCCGCAGCTCGTCGACGATGCAGCGCCGCTCGGTCAGCTTGAGCAGGGTCCGTGCGTCCGGGGTGGCTGGATCCGCCGCAACGCGTTCCGTGCCCGACGTCCATGCCGGCTGGTGCGGCTCCGGGACAGGCCAGCCGGGCGTCGTCGGTGCCGGTGTCCGGCCGGAGTGCTCCGGAGCCCGCTCCGGGACAGCCGGCCGGGGCGTCGTTCCGCCTTCTGGGGCGGCGGGGGCGGCGTCGGCCCCGCCGAGGAAGCCGGTGACCCGGCGCAGGGCCCGACCCAGCACACCGGCTCGACGCTCGGGCTCCGGCCGGACCGGCTGTCCGCCGTCGCGCGATGGCCCCCACTCGGCGAGCGGCGGTGCAGCCGCGTCGGCGCGGGGACGGGACGGGACGGCCGGCTGGTCACGGAGCGCGGGCAGCGACCGCCCCGACTGCTCCCGGCCGAGCAGGTTCTCCTTCGCCTTCTGCACCAGCTCGTGCACCTGCCCGGGCAACTCCGCGCCGGTCCTGGCCCGGTGCGCGGGAAAGTTGCTGCTGGGTGCGAGCTCCTGGCTGAGCGGCAACTCGTCGGCGGCCCGTGGGTAGGCGTCGGCGGGCCGTGCGTCGGCGGGCGGGGCGGCGGCGGGCGGGGCGGCGGCGGGCGGGGCGGCGTTCGGGTCGGCCGGTACCCGCTGCGCGACCAGCGTCGTCGTCTCCGCGCGCAACCGGGCCACCGCGGCGTCGATCTCCACCTGGCGGTGCGGCAGGTACGAGCCGTCCTCCTGCCGTACCGCAAGCTGGTCGCGGGCCCAGGCCCGGACCTGATCGGGGACGGCCGCGCCGTCGGCGAGCAGGCCGCGCACAGTGTCCGGGGTGAGCGGCCGGGGCGGTGCCGGGGCCGGGGCGGTGGCGTCGCGGAAGCTGATCGCGTCGGCGTCGAGCACCGGCGGGTCGGGCCGCGCCGGTGCCTCCAGCGCCGCCAGCGACGGCTCCCCCACCGTCCGCGCAGGCTCAGGCCGCGCAGGCTCAGGCCGCGCAGGCTCAGGCCGCGTCGGGCCGTCCGGCGTCGTCGTGGTGTCGCGCCCGGCTTCCGGTACGCCAGGAGTCGGTTCGTCGGGACGGTCGAGCACCTGGTGAATCTCCCGGTGCAGGGTGCGCCACGCGTCGCCGAGTTGCCGGTCGACGAAGGCCGTACGCGCGGACGGATCGGTCGGCAGGTGGTCCGGTAGCACGACACCGGCCGGCTCGCGCTGCACCCACTGCCCGTGCTCGACCGTCAGCCCGGGGCGCAGCACCACGGGTTGCCCGGGTGGCAGGGCGGAGTTGACCTGGAGCGCCACCTGGACGTGGAGCCCGTCCGGGTAGGCCACGGTGAGCAGCCGGGACGACTCGTCCCAGCTCGCCCGGTGCGGCTGGTCGACCGGTCCGGGTCCCCGCCCGGCCAGCAGCTCGCCGACGTGCCCGTCGAACGTGGACCGCACCGTCTCGGGCAGCGGGACCGACGGACCGATCGGCCGGGACTCGACCGGGACCAGCTTGAACGGGACGTGCCCGTCGCCGGGCGCTACGCCGCGTAGCTGCCCTTCCGGGGCCAGCGCGCCTCGCTGCGGTGGAACCGCAGGATCTTCACCAACACCGCCGCGTAGTTCCCGTCCTCCCGGCCGTCCGTCGGTCTCCCCTGGCCGGTGGCCTTCTGGATGACCAGCCGCCGGTCCATCGTCGGGTACCCGAAGGTGTATTCCACCTCCTGTCTGTCTTCCCGGACCAGTTCGAAGTCCAGCAGGATCGCCATCCGCACTCCTCTTGCTCCACGACGCGTCCAGGTCCTCACCGGCCCGTCCCGGCCGGATGCTCTCCCAGTTGTACCGGGCATTAGCCGCGTCGTGCGCTTCCCGGTAGGTGGCGTCCGGATGTACGAGCAGGTAGTTCGCCTCGGTCAGCTCGTGTTCGAGCAGGACGAGATCCTCGGGCAGGTGTCGGCCCTCACGGAGCCGGATCCACGCCTCGGCGATGTCCGGGTTGGCGTCGAAGCGCGCCCGACGGTGTCCGCCCTCGTAGTCGTCGAGCAGGTGCTCGTCCGCCATCAGGTGTCGTTTGACCTGCCGCACCTCGCCTGGTGAGAAGCCGACCGCACCGCTGGGGCGTGGGGTGTCCGCGAGGTGCCCCGCGATGTCCGGCAGATCGTGGTCGTCGGCCCGGAACCGGTCGTACGCCCGTTCCGCCCAGTCCCAGGCCCGCACCTCGTCGCGGGGGCGGATCGACGCACCGGTCTGGGCGTCCCGGTCATCCGGCGCGGTCCGGTCCTCGGTCGTACGGTCGGGAACGGGGCCGTCGTCCGGGCGGGGCGGCTCGGGCCGGCCGGGCCCGTCCGCCCGGGTGACCGGACCGCTCGGTGCACGGTCGGCGTCGGGTGCGGAGGGTCCGGCCGGGTCGGTCCGCTCGGCGACAACCCCGCCCCGGATCACCCGCCCGCCGTCGGGGTGCGGGGCCGCCGGATCGGTCCTGGTGGCACCGGTCGGCGGGGCGTCGTCCCGCACGGGCACCGGCGGCTCGGCACGGGTGTGCACCGGCGGTGGCCCGTCGCCGGGACCGTGGCGGACCGGCCCGGCGGTGCGCACCCCCGCCTCCGGGGTGCGTACCGGCGTCGGGTGGGCGGGCTGGCGCGGACCACCGCCACCGTCCCCACCGCCCGCACCACCCATCAGGTGGGTGCGCTGCGGAAGGTCGGCCGGGGGCAGCGCGGCCACCGGCGGGTGGGTGGTACGCGGACCACCGGGAGCGGTCACGTCGCCGGCGACCACGGTGGGGTCGGGCGACCGGACCCGGTCGCGGGCGAGCACACTGCCGTCGGCGGCGATCGCGCCGCCGTCCACCCGCTGGCCGCTCGCGTCGACGTGTTCCCAGACCGCGCCGCGCTCGCTGTAGGTGACCCGCAGCCCGTCGGCCCGGTCGACGGCGGCCATCCCCTCGGGGAGCACCATCACGTCCCGGCCGATCCGCAGGTCCATCCCGCCGACCCGGACCGTCTCCAGTTTGTTCTGCGCGCCGAAGATGGCGCCGGCCTTGGCGCCCTCCGCCACGCCGTGCAGCATGTTCTGCAGGTCGAACCGGCCCTGCGCGGCGTCCGTCGCGCCGGTCACCAGCCCGCCGGCGAGCCCACCGCCGATGACGTGGCCGGGGACGCCGCCGAACATCGACGCACCGAAGAGCCCGCCCTGTGCGGTGGAGATGCCGAGCTGGCCGAGGTCGAGGCCGGCCCGCTCACCGCCGGCGATCTGGTACAGCTGACCCAGCAGGTCACCACCGCCCATGAAGGCCGCGCCGAACGCCACCCGCTGGCCCAGGTACTTCGTCAGCTCCCGGCCGAAGGTGGTGGTGGCGATCTCTCGGGTCGCGTACTGGCTCAGGGTGGCCCGGCTGAGCTGCTCGAACGCCTCGGTACCGGCGAGCCGTACCCCGCCCCGGGCGGCGAGGTCGGTGCCGACCCGGGCACCGAACTGACGCAGCAGCTGTTCCTCGATCTCCCGGGCGAGCTGGTTGCGGGCGGCGAGCAGGCTCCGCCCGGCCAGCCGCCGGGACTCCAGCCCGGCCTCCCGGCCGAGCTGGCGCAGCAGCTCCCGGTTGGTGACGCCGCGCAGCCACTGACCGGCCATCCGGTCGGCGACCGACCGGGCGACGACGTTACGCGGCAGTACGCCCCGGGCCAGGTTGCCGGCGCCCTGCCGGGTCAACGTCGGCAGGGTCTGCCGGACGAAGGCAGGGACCTGGGTACGCGCGAAGCGCGGCAACTGGGTGGTGACCAGCCGGGGCACCTGGGTACGGACCAGATTCGGCAGCTGGGTACGCACCAGCGTCGGCAGCGTACGGGTCAGCAGCGCGGTCACCTCGGCGAGGGCCGCGCGGACGGAGATGCTGCCGATCGCCCGTACCGCGTTGGTGGCGGCGGCGCCGATCGCGGCCCGGCAGGCGGCGAACGCCCCCGGGATACCGGCGGTGGACAGGCCGAGCGACGGTATGGCGGCGGCGACCAGCATGAACAGCGAGACGGCGAGCATGATCAGGCCGATCAGGGCCATGAACTTCATCAGCTCGATCTGGAGGCCGAAGCTATGCACCGCCTCCTCCATGGAGGCGAGCGTGTCCACCGTGCCGGCGAGCGACTCCAGGTAGGACAGCCACTCCCGGGTGAACGCCTCGGCGGCCCCGTCGCCGAGCCAGTTCTCCATGATGCCGTCGGCGGCGTGCACGGCCTCCTCGTAGAAGGAGGCGAGTTCCTGCGCGGCGGTGCCCCAGGCGTCGGAGAGCTCGTAGACGGCGTCGACGTCCGACTCGGGGATCTTGCCGATGAGGATCTCACCGACGGTGGACCGGACGCCGGGGATGGCGGCTTCGAGGTCGGAGAACCACTCCAGGATCTCGGCGAGGGCGTGGTCACTCTCGCTCACGCGGAGCCCTCCCCGACACCGCTGTCACCCACGGCCGTTCCCCGCACGTCAGCGCCGGCCACCACCGGCCCGGTCGATGTCGGTGGCGTTGTCGTCGTCGGTGCCTGTGTAACTCCACATCGCGTCGGCGACGTACTTGCCGAGCTGGTCCATCGCCTTGCCGAGCTTGGGCACGCTCTCCTTGACGGCCTCGTTCATCTGCTGACCGCCGCCGGCCCCCTCGACCGGCTTGTGGTAAGTCTTGAGGAACTCCTCGGTGAACTCGTCGCGCGGCAGCGTCCCCGGCGCGGACTCCAGACCACTTATCGCGCCGAGCCTGCAGTTCATCGTGCTGGCGAGCGACTGCCCGCTGGCCCGCAGCCGGTTGGCGATGCCCAGGATGTCGGCGACGCTCGTCCTGATCTCGACGAAGCTACTCATCGTCGTCCCCCTTCAGGCGTACGTCGGCGTCGTGGCTGTGCAGCAGCTTCTCCAACTGGGCGCCGCCGGGTGCCAGCCGCCGCAGGTCGGGCGCGAGGCTGCCGTCGAGGATCTCCTTGGACTGCTCGGCGGCGTCCTCCACGGCGAGGCGGACGGTCGCCACGATGGTGGCGGCCAGCGCCTTCGAGTTGGGGTTCCGGAACACCCGTGGGTCTATGTCCAGCTCCAGCAGGTGCCCGCGAGGGCCGACGACCGCCTTGACGGTACGGTCGTCCGACCAGGCCGTGCCGGTCACCCGGAGCATCCGGCGCTGCACCTCGTCCATTCCGGACCAGGCCTTCCTGAGGTCACCGATCATGGCGGTCAGCGCGCCGAAGTTCGGTCGTTCCTCCATCGCCACTCCCCCCAGGGTCGCCCGACGGCAGCCTAACCGGGTGCCACGACACCGGCTGCCCTGCCGGCGGCGCGGCCGGTCCGGCACCCCCACCGTGACGGGGACGCCGGACCGGACCGTCACATACCGGCGGCGATCTGCTGGTCGATCTGCTGCATCCGTTCCGCCGAGGCTCCGAGCTTGACGCCGACGCGGGACAGCGCTTCCTTGATCTCGGTGGCGCCCTGGTTCCACTTCTGCCGGGCCTCGTCGCACGCCTGGCCCGCCGAGCCCTGCCAGTCCGCCGCGAAGAGCTGGGTGAACTGGGTGTACAGCTCCTGGAGACTGCCGTCCATCTGGCCCTGGTATGTGCCGATGGCGGTGGCCACATCGGAGATCTCGCCGAAGTTGTAGGTGATGGGACTGCTCACGGAAGGTCACCTTTCGCTGGTCTCGGCGGCGTCAGCCGCGCAGGATACCGGCGGCGTCAGCCGCGCAGGATACCGGCGGCGTCAGCCGCGCAGGATACCGGCGGCGTCAGCCGCGCAGGATGCTCATCACGTCGGCGTTGCCGGTCTCGGCGGCGGCCTGGCGGATCTCGGTCGCGGCGTCGTCGTCGTTCATGCCGTACTGCGTGGCCGCGCTGGTCATCTTGCCGGACAGCTCGTCGAGTGCCGAGATGATCTTCTTCAGCCCGTCGTTGAGCTGCACGGAGACGTCCTGGAGCGCGTTGTTCGCCGAGCCGCGCATGCCGCCACCGCCCAGGGTCTGCACCCGATCGATGAGCTGCGCCATGCCCTGCGCGAGGCCCGCACCGGTGTCGTTGCAGCGCTGTGCCATCTGGTTCAGCTGTTCCTGGGTGGCGTGGACCTGACCCAGTCCGGGAGTGTTGGTCAAGGTGGACTCACCCGCTCCTCTGCTTGCGCCCCCCGGTCAGGGAAGCGTCCCCTTGATGTGGTGGTGGCCGTCGTGGCCGATGCTGACGGTAGCGTCCCGCATCGAATCGGGCCACCTCACTCCGTCCGAAGTGGCTGGTCGGACGGCCGGTCCGGCGATACCGGGTCCCGGTGGTGGTCGGCAGCGGTTAGGCTCGGGACGATCTCCGGCAACACTCGGGCGGGGGCCCGCCGCACCAGGGGGAGGGTTCGGTGGCGGAGGACGACGGCAGCGCGGGCGGCACCAACCCCTACCAGCAGCAGACCGACCAGAACACCTGCACGGACTGGCTCGCCGATCAGAAACCCGTCGACGTCGATCCCGACGGGCTGGTCGACTACGGCAGGAACATGGTCACCATCCAGGAGAACCTGCGGGGCCACAGCGGCCGGCTGAGTCAGCTCGGCCAGCTGCCGCAGAGCGCCTGGGACAACAACGCGCTGCCGGAGGGCACCTACATCCGCCGCCAGCTCACCCTGAACTACGGCGAGTTCCAGCAGTACCTCACCTATCTCGGCACCGCGCTGACCAACATCGGCATGGCCGCGCAGACGGTGGCCGATGCCTACGCCAACACCGACGGCTGGTCGGCGGCCTCGCTGGACGCTGTCCGGTTCGCCTTCGGCGACGCCGACGCGCCGCGCCCCGCCGGGCTGCCCCCGTTCGTCTCCGGCAAGACCTGGTGGGACCAGTACTTCGAGACGCTGTCGAGCGGGCAGGCCACCACCGCGCCGGCGGAGGAGGACTTCGTCGACCAGGGCCAACGGGTCGACCCGGACGGCAGTGTGACCAGTACGGCGATCGCACCGGACGGCACGGTGAAGACGATCACCCAGCAGACGCTCCCTGGTGGCGTGGGCACGATCGTCACCATGACCACGACCGACGTCGACGGCAAGGTGCTCGCCACCAGCACCAGCCGGACGACCACGGTGGTCAGCGGCAACTCGACGGTGGTCACCACCACGACCACCGACGCCGAGGGCCGGCGCACGGGCGGCAGCCGGGAGACGACGTCGTACGACGCCGACGGAGGTCGCACGGTGACAAGCGAACAACTCGACGCCAAGGAGCAGCCGACCTCGAAGCGGGTCGACGAGCAGCACGCCGACGGGACGCGGACGCTCACCACGACCGACGGCAAGGGGCAGGTCACCGAGGAGCTGCACATCGGTCAGGACACCGAGGGCGTGCCGACGAGCGAACTCTCCAACTCCCCGACCAGGCAGGCGCTGGACGAGATCAAGCGGCACGACTACGGCATCTGAGCCCGGGAGGACACCATGGCCGACTACTGGGACGCCCGTGCGACGTACGCCTCCGGTGGCCCGCGCGGCGAGGGCACCCGGTACGTCATGCCGCCGGAGAACCCGGACCTGACGTTCACCCCGGCTCCGGGCGGCGAGGGTGGGGCCACCATCGAGGCGGTCCGCCAGCAGGTGCTGGGCCAGCACCCGGAGGACATCTCGGCGCTGGCCGACCAGTGGCAGAACGCCTACAACCTCTTGCAGGGCATCCACCAGCAGCTGCTGTCCGCCAGCCGGACCCTGCACGACGAGCACTGGAAGTCGCCGCAGGCCCGCGACGCGTTCCTGAAGGCCGGGCCGGGCAAGACGCTGGCCTACCTCGACGAGTGGATGGACGCGGCCCAGCACAACGTGACCGCGCTGCGGGCGATGGTCGGCATCGCCCGGGACTCCCGCACGGAGATGGACCGGCTCTGGACGGAATACGAGAACGCGATCGACGACGCGAAGAACTCCGACGGCTGGACGCAGTTCTCCGAGGGCTTCAAGCAGGGCTTCACCCTCGGCCTGTACGACGGCGAGAAGGGCATCCAGGCGGCCGAGGCCGAGGCGGTGCAGGAGAAGCAGCAGGAGTACAACCGCCGGGCGCAGGAGCTGGCCGAACGCACCGCCAACGAGTACTTCGGCACGTTGAGCAAGGTCAGCGGCGGGCACGGGCCACCGTTCTTCCCGATGGACGCGGTGCTCAACCCGGTCGGTCATCCGCCGTGGCGCGGTCCGGTCGGTACGCCGCCGCCCGGCGTACGCCCGCCCGGGACCGGGGCGAACCGGCCCCCGGCGTCGGTCCGGCCGGTACCCCGGCCCACGCCGGGCGACCCGGACCAGTTGGCCCGGCAGGTGCTGGCCACCCTGCGACCGCCACCGGGCACCGAGACCGGCCCGCCGGCCCCGGCACCCGCCACCGTCGACCGGCCGGGTCCCGCCGTGGCCCGGCCGCCGGTGGTGCCGCCGCCGCTGGCCGCGCCGCCACCCGGGCTGCCCACCGGCGCACCCGGCCTGAGCGGCGCGCACGTCAATGCCCCCGGCGCGGGTCGGGCCGGGCTGACCCGACCGCCGGGCCTGGACGGGCTCACCGGTGAGCGTGGCGGGTTACGCAGCGGGGTGCTGCGCGGCGGTGTCGGCGCACCATCGGTCACCGAGCCACCCCAGGCATCGCTGCGTTCCCCCGGCGCGAACGCCACCCCGCCACCGACCGGCGGCCGGGCCGCGCCCCCGAACGGGCTGCGTGGTCCCGGTTCCTCCTCGACGGCGGCACCACCGTCCGGTGCGCGCGGCACCGGCGGTACCCCGACGGCCGGGGCGTCGCACTCGCCGGGCACCCGCCGGCCGGGCACCGAGGAGGGGACGGACCAGGCGCGACGCGGGTCCGTCCGCCCGGGTGCCGGTGACGAGGACCTGTTCGGCCGCCCGGCCGGGGAGACCACCGCACCGGTGTTGCAGAACCGTCGTCCGGACGGGCGGCGCGCGACCGGTGGCGGCACCCGGGCCGGCGGTGAGCGGGCCGGCGGTGAGCGGGCCGGCGGTGAGCGGGCCGGCGACGCTACGACGCCGACCCGGCCGGGCACCGCCCCGCCCGTGCTGGGCAGCCCGGCCAGGAGTGTCGGTACGCCCGGGACGGCCCGGCCGAAGCGACGTGACCGGGCCGACGTGGCACGCCCGGCGGCACCGGGCGACGAGTGGCTGGGCGACGAGCGGTCGGCGGTGACCGCGCCGGTGCTGGACGGGCCAGCCGCGCCACTGTCCGGCGGGCGGGTGTCCCGGTTGGAGGAGGTGCCGGGCGCACTACGCGGTCGGGCACCGGCCGAGCCGACCACCCGGCCGGCGCGCGGTGGGCAGCCGGTGCCGCCGGAGCTGAGCCCCCGACGGACCACCGCCGCGAGGCGCGACGACCGGGGCGAGCGCCACGACGGTTCGGAGATCGTCACCGACGAGCAGGCGTTCAGCGTGGAGACGCCAGGTGGCGGTGTCCTCGGCAAGCAGGCCGAGGACCGCTCCTACCGGGCCGAACCGAAGACCGCCCTCGGCGGCGGCTGAGCCCTTCCCGGCCGGTCCCGCAGGGGCCGGCCGGGCAGCGCGATCCCGCAGGGGCCGGCCGGGCAGCGGCGGGTCAGGCCCAGCGTTCGCCGGTCAGCCGCTCGTAGACATCGACGTAGCGGGCCCGGGTCGCCTCGACCACCTCGGCCGGGACCTCGGGAGCGGGGGCCTGCTTGTCCCAGCCGCTGCCGGTCGCCCAGTCCCGGACGTACTGCTTGTCGTAGGAGAACTGGGTGCGACCCGGCTGGTACGACTCGGCGGGCCAGTAGCGCGACGAATCGGAGGTGAGAACCTCGTCGCCGAGCGTGAGGGTGCCGTCCGGCGCCCAGCCCAGTTCGATCTTGGTGTCGGCGACCAGGATGCCCCGGTCGGCGGCGAGTTCCGCGCCCCGCCGGTAGACGTCGAGGGTGATCTGGCGCAGCCGCTCGGCGGTCTCCGCGCCCACCTTGTCCACCACCTCGGCGAAGGTGATCGGCTCGTCGTGCTCCCCCGCTGGCGCCTTGGTCGACGGGGTGAAGATCGGCTCCGGCAGGATCGACGCCTCGACCAGGCCACGCGGCAGCGGTACGCCGGACACCGCGCCGGTGCGCTCGTACTCCTTGAGGCCGCCGCCGGTGAGGTAGCCGCGGGCGACGCACTCGACGGGCACCATGTCCAGCCGGCGGCAGCGGATGGCCCGACCGGCGAACTCGGCGGGCACCTCGGTGGCCGAGACCACGTGGTGCGGCACCAGGTCGGCGAGCTGCGCGAACCACCAGAGCGACAGGGCGGTGAGCAACCGCCCCTTGTCCGGGATCGGGGTGGGTAGCACCACGTCGTAGACGGAGATCCGGTCGGAGGCGACCAGGATCAGGTCGTCACCGTCGGTGTAGACGTCCCGGACCTTGCCCGAGTGCAGAAGTTCCACGCGCCCTAGTACACCACGGGTGCCGCGTCGGCCGGTGCGCCCACCCGGGCGACCGGCGTACGGCGGGCCGACCGGCCGTTGACACCCACCCGCGCCACCTGCGTGAATGATCCGGCTACCGGCTCACCCGTCCCCAGGAGCACCCGTTGTCCGCTGCGCGTCCCCCGCTCCCCCGACCCGGAGTCGACCCGGCCCGGCGGCGGCTGCTCGGCGGGCTGCTCGGTCTGCCGGTGCTGGCCGTCGGCGGGCTCAGCGGGTGCGGCGTCGACGAGGAGTCGTCGGTGCGGGACGGCCCGGTGGAGTTGTCGGTCTTCTGGTACGGCGGCACCAAGCGGGCGGAGGCCACCGAACGGGCCCTGCGGCTGTATTCGGCACGCAATCCGCTTGTCACCTTCCGGGTGACCTGGCAGGGGCAGGGCGGCTACTACGACCGGCTCGCCACCCAGGCCGGCGGCGGCAACGTGCCCGACCTGTTCCAGATCGACGACTCGATGCTCGGCGAGTACGCCCAGCGCGGCATCGTCCTGGACCTCGGCGGATACGTAGACGACGGCCGGATCAACCTGAACACCCTGCCGCCCGGCCTGGCGGACTACGGCAAGGTCGACGGCCGGGTCTACGGCGTCCCGGCCGCACAGACCCACGCCGCCGTGGTGTTCAACCGGGACCTGCTCCGTCGGCTCGGTGCCCCCGAACCGACCACCTCGATGACCTGGGCCGACTATCTGAGCTGGGCCGCCGGGGTGACCCGGGCCAGCCGTGGCCGGGTCGCCGGCTCCATGGACCCGTCCGGGGACCACCGGGCGCTGTGGCTCTGGCTACGCGGGTTGGGCACCAAGTTCTACCAGGGACGTCAGTTGGGTTTCGGCTCGGCGGCACTGCTGGACTGGTTCGAGTTCTGGGAGCGGGCCCGCAGCCAACGGGCCACCCCGGCCGCCGCCCTGGTCGACCGGGCCGACGGCGGCGAGCCGGCCCGGCAGCTGGTGGTCACCGGGCACACTGCCGCTTCGTTCGCCTGGTCACACCAGTTTCCCGAACTCCAGCGCTATTCCGAGGACGAGTTGGCCCTGGTCGGCTTCCCCGGCCCCCGGGCCGCCCAGTGGGACCGGGCGTCGATGTACTGGGCCGGGTTCCGGGGCACCCGCCATGCCGGGGTGGTGGCCAACGTGGTCAACTTCCTCACCAGCAGCGTGGAGGTGGGCCGGCTCCTCGGCACCGAGCGCGGCCTGCCGGCCAGCCTGACGGTACGACAGGCGGTCGTCCAGACCCTCGACGATCCGCCGGCCGAGCGGGTCGCCGCCCTCGGTGAGGCGCTGCACCAGCAGGTCGGTCCGGCGCCCGCGCCACCCCCGAAGGGGCACAGCGAGGTGCGTGCCCTGCTCGCCGAGTCGGCCCGGAGCATCCGCGCGGGACGCTCCGGGGCGCGAGCGGCGACGGCGCAGTTCATGGCCCGCGCCCAGGCCGCCCTGGCCCGGTGACGGACCAGGGCGCTACCCGACAACGGGCCGAGGCAGCGCCCCGGTCACGGGGTCAGCGGGGCGGGCGGCTGCGCCGGTTCCGCATCAGCAGGACGACCAGCAGGACGATGCCGCCGACCACCACCAGGCAGCAGAGCAGCCCGAAGACGCCGAAGCCACCGCCCCTGGACCGGCGACGGGCGGCCTCCACCACCAGCTCACCGGTGCCTGTGGACGCCCACGCGGCAACCGGTACGAAGACCGAGAGAACCACCGCGCCGAGCACCGCGCTCAGCCGGCCCCACCACTTGGTGGCAGTTGACTTGTTGATCCCAGTAGACATGCCCTCATCCTGACCGAGAGGAGCAAGTCCGGCACCCCGAAGCACACACCGGCCCGCCCCGCCCCCGACCCAGCGCCGACGGGCACGACCGACGGGCACAGACGAAGAAAGGCCCCGGAGACGAACTCCGGGACCTCTCGAACAGTAGCGGGGACAGGATTTGAACCTGCGACCTCTGGGTTATGAGCCCAGCGAGCTACCGAGCTGCTCCACCCCGCGTCGGCTAGATAAGCCTAACCCATCCTCCAGACGGAGATCCACCGCCCCCTCGATCCACCATCTACCCAGCTCAACAAGGCCCCGCAGCCCAACACGGTCCCCGCAGCCTTCCGGCGCAATGTGGCCACGACAGCCACACCCCACCCACAGCGCTATACGCGCAACCGGCAACCGGCAACCGGCAACCGGCAACCGGCAACCGGCAACCGGCAACAAGATCGGATTGCATTCAGAGAGACGACACGCCGAGGAAAGTGCTCGAAAATGCTATTTGATCATGGAGCAACCGGTTCCAGACGGGCGTGACACGCCCGGGAGCATTCTGCACACGCTCGGGAACCAGCAGGAGAACGCGGAGAACCAGCAGGAGAAAATCGAAAGGCCCCGGAGAAGAACTCCGGGGCCTTTCGAACAGTAGCGGGGACAGGATTTGAACCTGCGACCTCTGGGTTATGAGCCCAGCGAGCTACCGAGCTGCTCCACCCCGCGTCGCCTGGTTAACCGTAGCGCACCGACCCCCGCGCCCGCAAAACGGGCCCGGGATGCCCGGCACGCCTCCCCGGCACCCCACCGGGACACGGTCGGCGGTACCCACAGGTTGGTGCTGTGAACAGCCGAAACGCCGACGGGGCCACGATCCCCACTCGGATCGTGGCCCCGTCGACGCGGGAGCGGGCGGGTCAGCCGCCGGCGGACGGTGACGCGGGCGGGTTGCCGCTGGGCGGGGCGGCCGGATTGCCCTGCTGGGCCTGCTGGAAGGCGGTGATCGCCTCGTCCAGCGCCTTCAGGGCCCGGCCGTACCGCTCGAAGTCGCCGGACGCCTGGGCGGCCTTGACCTCGGCGATCGCCGTCTGGACCCGCTGCGCTGCGGCGGCCAGGTCACCGCTGGGCGGCGGGTTGCTCGCCCCGGGCGAGGCCGTGGGCGATGCCGACGGTGACGGCGACGGTGACGGCGACGGCGGCGTCCCACCGCTCGACGGCGGCGGGGTGCTCCCCTGCCCGGCCCGTTTGCCCTGCTCGACGAGCTGTTTGATGCCGTCGGCGACGTTGTTGGCAAGCACCACGTACGAGCCGCCGTCGCCGTACGACAGGAGCACCTTCTGCAGCAGCGGGTACGCGTCCTGCTGGTTGCTCTTGACGTAGACCGGCTCGACGTAGAGCATCCCGTCGGCGAACGGCAACGACAGGAGGTTGCCGTACTGCACCTGCGCCTGGTTGGAGGAGAGCAGGTTCAGCTCGGTCCGGATGGTGGCGTTGTTGGTCATCTGCTGGTGCACCTGCACCGGGCCGGAGATCCGGGTCTGATCCGGCAGCTCCAGCACCTCCAGCTTCGGCTGCCCGTCGACGTACGACCCGGAGATCAGCGCGGCGAGGTTCTGCCGACCGTTCGGGGTGACCGCCGAGGTGAGCTGGAACCGTGGGGCGTCCTGGTTGGGGAACTGGGTGAACAGGTAGTACGGCGGCTGCTTCTGCCCGCTGTCCGGCGCGTCCGGCACGTTCGGCACCTGCCAGAAGTCCTGGCCGGAGTAGAAGTCGCCGGGGTTGGTGACGTGGAACTTGGTGAGCAGGTTGCGCTGCACCTTGAACATGTCGGCCGGGTAGCGGAAGTGCTCGGCCAGGTCGGCCGGGATCGCGGTCTTCGGCAGCACCAGGTCGCCACCGAACGCCTTGTTCCACGCCTTGAGCACCGGGTCGGTGTCGTCGAACTCGTAGAGCCGGACCGTGCCGTCGTACGCGTCGACGGTGGCCTTCACCGAGTTGCGCATGTAGTTGACGTTCTCCCGGGCCAGCTGGAAGGTGCCCCGGTTGGTCAGCTCGTCGGTGGTCTCCTGTTGGAGGTTGATCCGCTCGGCGTACGGATAGGTCGCCGCCGTGGTGTAGCCGTCGATGATCCACTGGACCTTGCCGCCCACCACCGCCGGGTACGGGTCGCCGTCCAGGGTGAGGAACGGGGCGACCTTCTCCACCCGGTCCCGGGGGTTGCGCACGTACAGCAGCTTGGAGTTCTCGTTGACCGCCTCGGAGAGCAGGAAGTTCGTCTCCTGCTCCTTGATCGAGTAGAGCAGCCGCCTGGTGAACGAGCCGATCTCGACGCCACCCTCACCGGTGTAGGTGTAGTACTGCTCGCCCCCGGTGGTCGGGGTGGGCCTGTCGAACTCGGCGTTCTTACCCTCCTCGGTCTGACCGACGATGGCGTAGTCGTCGGCCTGCATCCGCTCGCCGTAGTAGATCCGCGGCTGGCTGGCCGGGATCTGCTCGGTCTGCGAGGAGCACGCCTCCTGTGCCTTCTCGCCGAGGAAGCCGGAGACGAAGTACGGCTGCCCACCGCAGACCACCTGGTTGGCCGGGGCCCCGACCAGGCCGTAGCCGTGGGTGTAGACGGTGTGCCGGTTGATCCAGTTGTTCTGCTGGTCGGTCAGCTCGCCGTAGTTGATCTCACGAACCCCGACCACGTAGTCGGAGGTCTTGTTCTGCACCGCGTACCTGTCGATGTCCAGCTTGGGGCCGAAGTCGTAGAACCCCCGGACCTGCTGGAGCTGGGTGTACGTCTCGGAGACCAGCTGCGGGTCGAGCAGCCGGACGTTCGGCACCACCGAGGTGTCGGTGGCCAGGCTGGCCGGTGGCACCAGGTTGCTGGCCGCGTACCCCTTGGTCTGCACCTCGGCTATGTCGTACGCGGCGCGGGTGGCGTCGATGCTGCGCTGGATGTACGGGGCCTCCTTGTCCCGGGCGCTCGGCTTGACCTCGAAGGTCTGCACCGCCCACGGGTAGATGCCACCGATCGCGACGGCGGAGACCCCGAGCAGGGCCAGCGAGATGCCCGGCCAGACCAGGTTCCGCATCACCGCGTTGGAGAAAACGATGATGGCGATGGCCACCACCACCGAGATGTACGCCAGGATCTCCTTCGCCGGCAGCAGCGCGTTGACGTCGGCGTAGCCCGCGCCGTACAGCTTGGCGCCCTCGTTGTACTCCAGCAGCATGGCCCGCCGGTCCAGCACGTACGCGACGGCCTTGAGCAGGACGAAGACCGCGACCAGCGTGCTCAGGTGGGCGCGGGCGGCGCCTGTCATCCGGTCGCCGACGCCCTGCAGGCGTACCCCGCCGAAGATGTAGTGCACGGCCAACACGCCGATCAGGGCCAGCACCACTGCGGTGAAACCGACCCCGAGCAGGTAGCGCCAGAACGGCAGCTGGAAGACGTAGAAGCCGACGTCGATGCCGAACTCCGGGTCCTTGACACCGAAGTCGCCGCCGTTGCGGAACAGCAGCCACTGGGGCCAGCGGCCCTGCGCGGAGAGCCCGGCGAACAGGCCGAGCACCACGGCGGTCAGGCTGATCCAGCTGCCGATCCGGGGCGCGAGCAGCATCCGGTACCGCTCCAGGGTGGCCTGCTCCAGCGAGTGCGGGCGCAGCTTCGGCCGCAGCCGGTAGGCCAACCACAGGTTTCCGCCCACGAACGCGGCCAGGCCCAGCCC
This sequence comes from Micromonospora sp. NBC_00421, assembly GCF_036017915.1. Classification (NCBI taxonomy): domain Bacteria; kingdom Bacillati; phylum Actinomycetota; class Actinomycetes; order Micromonosporales; family Micromonosporaceae; genus Micromonospora; species Micromonospora sp. NBC_00421. The sequence goes on along the minus strand of NZ_CP107929.1, from coordinate 6,850,502 downwards.
GACGGCGAGGAAGAGCAGCACCCGGGTCAGCAGCACGCCGGTGAAGACCTGGGTGTAGCGGACCTCGTCGAACCAGAGCCAGTCGGTCCACGCCTGCACCCCCCAGCCCAGCAGGGTGAACAGGAGGAACACCCCGACCAGGACCCCGATGGTGACGCGTCCGCGCCGACTCATCCTCGGCAGGGGGCTGCTACGCATGACCACTGTTTGGCTCCGCACGCTCGATCTGATCGGCTCCGGACAGGCACCCAGAGTACGGGGTGTTCCTGAACGCCTCGGGTCAGGTCGCGCCGGGTCGGTCCGGTGGCACCGGCCTCAGCAGCGGGTCGGCTCTCCACCGGCGCGCAACGTGTCCAGCGCGGTCAATGCGTCGTCCAGCGAGCCGACCCTGAGCATGGGCAGACCGGGCTGCGGGTTGCGGACCGCCTCGGCGCAGTTGTCGGCGGGGACCAGGAACACCTTGGCACCTGCCTTCTTCGCGCCGACCAGCTTCTGCGCGATGCCGCCGATCGGGCCGACCCGGCCCTCGTCGTCGATGGTGCCGGTGCCGGCGATGACCTTCCCACCGGTGAGATCCTCCGGCTTGAGCTTGTCGATGATGCCGAGGGCGAACATCAGCCCGGCGCTCGGGCCGCCGATGTCGTTCAGGTCGATCTTCAGGCTGAACGGGTGCGGCTGCCGCTGGTCGGGGACCACCCCGATGCGCGGCCGGCCGTCGGCCTCCCGGCTGGTCACGGTGGCGCTGCCGGCGGTGCCGTCGCGGACGTACCCGATGGTCAGCCGGGTGCCGGCGGGCTTGCCCCGGACCAGCTCGACCAGCCGGGTCGCGGAGGTGACCTTGGCCCCGTCGACGGTGACGATCACGTCACCGGCCTTCAGCACACCGGCCGCCGAACCGTCCGCGGCCACCTCCTTCGCCACCACCTCGACCGGGTAGCCGAGCTTGACCAGCGCGGCGGTCTCGGCGCTGCTCTGCGAGTTCTGGAAGTCCTCGGCGTTGCGCTTCTCGACCTCCTCCTGCGACTCGCCCGGCGGGTAGACCAGTTCCCGGGGCACCACCGCCTCGTCCTTCGACAGCCAACCGGCGATCGCGGCGCGCAGCTTCACCGTCGGCTGCACGCCGACAGTGGTCATCCGGAGCTGACCGGCGGAGGTGGACGTCTCCCGGCCGCTGACCTGGATGACCTCCTTGCCCGCGGAGGTGCCGAGCGTGTTCACCGTCGGCCCGGGGCCGAGCACCACGTACGGGATGGGTGCGCCGAGCACGCCGATGCTCAGCAGGGTGGTGAGCAGGGCACCGAGGAGGACGGTCACGCCACGACGTCGCATGCGGCAGAGCGTACCGACAGGTGGCGGCGACTCCGGCGCGCTGCGGCGGACTTCGCCCTCAGCGCAACGCCAGTGGCGGCTACCAGGGGCGCGGCGCGCGTACCGTAGACGTCGTGCCTGATATTCCGTTCGGTTTCGCGCTCCCGGGTGGGCAACCACCAGACCCCAACGATCCCGCGCAGATGCAGCAGTTCATGTCGCAGTTGCAGCACCTGCTCTCCGCGCCGGGCAGCGGGCCGGTCAACTGGGACCTGGCCCGTCAGGTGGCCGCCAGCCAGCTCGCGGCCACGGGTGATCCGATGGCCTCCCCCTACGAGCGGCACGCGGTGGAGGAGGCGCTGCGCCTGGCCGATCTGTGGCTGGAGCCGGCGTCGGCCTGGCCGACCGGCATCCGCACCTCCGTGGCGTGGAACCGCAACGAGTGGATCTACAAGACGCTCGACGTCTGGCGCAAGCTCTGCGACCCGGTGGCCAGCCGGATGGTCGGCGCGATGGGCGACCTGGTCCCGCCGGAGGCCCGTGCCCAGCTCGGCCCGATGCAGTCGATGGTCGCCACCCTGGGCGGGGCGCTCTTCGGCGGCCAGCTCGGCCAGGCCCTCGGCCAGCTCGCCGCAGAGGTGCTCTCCGCCGGCGACATCGGCCTGCCGCTCGGCCCGGCCGGCACCGCCGCACTGATCCCGGCCAACATCCGGGTGTACGGCGAGGGCCTGGAGCTGCCCGAGGACGAGGTACGCCTCTACGTCGCCCTACGCGAGGCCGCCCACCAGCGGCTCTTCGAGCACGTCCCGTGGCTGCGCGGGCACGTGCTGACCGCTGTGGAGAACTACGCGTCAGGCATCCGGGTCAACCGGGAGGCGATCGAGGAGGCGATGGGCCGGGTCGACCCGACCGACCCGGAGTCGATGCAGGCGATCGCCCTGGAGGGGATCTTCACCCCGGAGGACACCCCGGCGCAGAAGGCGTCCCTGGCCCGGCTGGAGACGGTGCTCGCGCTGGTCGAGGGCTGGGTCTGCCACGTGGTCGACAGTGCCGCCGCCGACCGGCTGCCCAACGTGGTCCGCCTCGGTGAGGCGTTCCGTCGTCGCCGGGCGGCCGGCGGGCCGGCCGAACAGACCTTCGCCGCCCTGGTCGGCCTGGAGCTGCGTCCGCGCCGGCTGCGGGAGGCCTCGGCGCTGTGGGCGGCGTTGACCGAGCACCGGGGCATCGCCGGCCGGGACGCGGTCTGGGGCCACCCCGACCTGCTCCCCTCCGACGCGGACTTCGCCGACCCGGTGGCGTTCGCGACCACCTCGGCGGATCTCGACGACGAGCTGGCCAACTTCGACTTCACCGCCCCCGGCGGCCCCGAGGAGCAGGCCCCGGGCAGCCGCCCCCGTCCCGACGACCCCGACGGCGACCCCGACCGCCCCTGACCGCCCCGATGCCCTGACCGGCTCCCCGCCCTGACCGGTCCCTACCTGCCGCGACGCCGGCCGGACCCACCCGACTCCCGGCCGGTCAGGCGCGGTGGCCGGTCAGGCGCGGTGGCCGGAGAGCAGGGCACGGGTGGCCTCCCAGCCCTCGACCGCCGGGTCCAGGGCGGCCAGGTCGGCCGGGCCGCGCAACCGGTGCCAGCCGGGGGTGACCGCCACGTCGGCCGGGGCGGGCGCCGCGCGACGCAGGTCCGCCGGCCCGGCGACGTCCAGGTCCAGCACCGGCAGCCAATCGGGTACGGGTAACCGCGACGCCACGCCGAGCAGCCCGGCAGCGCCACCACCCTCGACCGGGGCGACGGCGACGGATCGACTGGTCAGTGGCCGGAGCAGCTTGCCGAGGGTGAGCCCCGGCAGGTCCGGGGCATCGGCGGCGACCACGGCAGCCTGGTCGTACCCGGCGAGGGCGGCCAGCGCCGCGGTGACGGTCGGCTCGGGCACCTCGTACACGACGGTGTCGGGCCAGCGCACCGCGTCGGCGAGCCAGCGGTCGGCCGGGGTCACGGCGACAGCGGTCTCCACCTCGGCGAGGGTGGCGAGCAGGTCCACCACGTCCTCGGCCAGCGCGGTGCGCCAGTCCACCAGGCCGATCCCGGGCGGCGACCAGGCCACCGGGCCGAGTAACGCCACCACCACCCGTCGGACCATTCCCCGACCCTAGCGGGCACGCCTCCCCGCCCTCCAGCGGGCACGCCTCCGACCGCCGGAGGGCGGGGCGGCGGCGAAGCAGGGGCAGCAGATGCCGGGGCAGCGGAGGCGACGTGGGGTCAGCCGGGGACCGGGGCAGCAGCGGCGGCGATGCGGAGTCAGCCGGGGACCGGGACGGCGGAGGCGGCGGCCACCCCCTCCAGGTAGCCCCGGGCCCGCTCGGTCTTCGCGTACCGGCCGACGAGGGCCCAGAAGCGGGCGTTGTGGCTCGGCACGATGAGGTGCGCCAACTCGTGCAGCAGCACGTAGTCGAGCACCCAGTCGGGCATGTCCTGGAGCCGGTGCGAGATCCGGATGGTCCGGTCGGCGGGGGTGCAGGACCCCCATCTGCCGTTCTGGTTGGTGACCCACCGGACGCTGGCCGGCAGGGCGTCGCCGCCCTGGTCGGAGAGGTACATGCTGATCAGCCGGAGCGCCCGGTCGAGCAGTTCGGTGTCGTTGCGGGTCAACCGGTCCTCCCGGGCGGCGAGCCGGGCGAGCATCCGGTCGACCCACTCGCTCTCCTCGGCTCGGGAGAACTGGTCGGGGATGAGGACCACGACCCGCTCGCCGTCCCGGTAGGCGGACACCGTGCGTCGCCGGCGCTGACTGCGCCGTACCTCGACGACTGGCTTCCGCGCCGCCGCCATCAGTGGGCCGCGCAGCCGTGGTTTCCTGCCACGAAGGAAAGCTAATGCGTACTGACCAGGGGTCCGCAAGGGTCAACACCCCGACGCGCGCCCGGAAAATGATGATTGGTGGTAAGGAGTCCGAAAAAAACTGGTGATCACCTTGGGGTTCGACCCTCGTCACCCTTCGTGGCCGGCTCCACGGCGTCCGCCCGCAACGATCTCCACGGTGGGTGAGCGACCCGGGCGGCGTCCCCACACCCCCTCCGGGGGACCCGAGCGGGGTTCCACACGGCGTGTCCCCGGCAAACTCACTTATCCCACCTAATTCGGGATGCACACTCTCGACGTCGACTTGCTCACAGTGTCGATGCACAGCTGACATGGAACTGCCCAGAGCTGGGTAGGGTCCGCCAACCGGTGGTCACGTGGGTGACCGCCGGAGAAGGACCCGGCGTCGGCGCCCCGCGTGGCCCGCCGCCGGGAGCACCGTCGGGCCGACGTGCCCGCCGGACGAGACGAGGAGGCTACCGTGGCCGACCAGGCCCAGACCTACAACGGTTACTGCGTCAAGTGCAAGGAGAAGCGGGACTTCGAGGGGCACGTCGAGGTCTCGAAGACCGGGATGAACATGGCCAAGGGCAAGTGTCCGGTGTGCGGCACAACAGTGAACCGCATCCTGGGCAAGGCCAAGGTCTGACCCGTCCGGGTGCGACGCGGGAGGGGCGGCCGACGAGGCCGCCCCTCCCGCACGTCCGGGTCCGGGAGGCCGAGCCGACGCGAAGGTGGGGCCGCTTCTCGGGTACGCCTGCCGGCGGGCCCGAGGGACGGGCTGTCAGCTAGGCGACATCACTGCCCGTGAACTGTGGATAACTCGTCGATTCCTGTGGACAACGCTGGATCTGGCGCTGCACACCTGTGGACAACGAGCGACTCACCGCAGGGATTCGATCACGATTCGTCATCATGACTCAGTCCCGCACCATGCCGTCCCGCGCCGCACCGTCCCACACAGAGCCCTCCCACACAGAGTCCTCCCCTGTTGGGCCCTCCGGCACGTCCTCCCCTGTTGGGCCCTCCGGCACGGAACCCTCCCGTACCGCGCTGCTCCGCCCCGCCCTGTTACCGGGCCTCACCCGGCTCTGGCGGGACCGGCACACCCTGCAACTGGGGCTGGCTCCGGGCCGGGCCGTACTGCTGGAGGTGACCGACTCACGCCTCCCCCGGCTACTCGACCTGCTCGACGGCACCCGCAGCGAGCGCGGCATCCTGGTGGACGCGGCGAACTTCCAGGTCGACCCCGGTCAGGTACGCGGACTGATCGACACGCTGCACGCCGCCGGGCTCGTCGTACCGGCGCACACCCTGCTTCCCCGCGACCTCACCGGCCCGGACCGGACCCGGCTCGCCGCGGAGGCCGGGGCGCTCGCCCTGGCCACGCCCACCCTGGCCGGCACCCCGGCCCAGGTGCTGCGCCGCAGACGCGTCGCCCGGGTGGTGGTGGCCGGAGCGGGCCGGCTCGGCGCACCCGTCGCCGTGGCTCTGGCCCAGGCCGGCGTGGGTCACGTGTCGGCCGAGCTGACCGGCCCGGTGCACCCGGGCGACCTGGTCGGGACCGGACTGGTCGCGACCGACGTCGGCCAGCCGCTGGCAGGCGCGGTCCGGACCGTCATCGAACGCGTCGCCCCGGGCACCCGGACCGGGCCAGCCGGCCGACGCCGGGTCGAACTGGTGGTGCAACTCGGCACGGACCGGCCGGCGGACCTGCTCGCCACCGGGTACGCCCGGCGTCGCCAACCGCACCTGCTGCTCACCCTCCGGGAGGGGGTGCCGGTGGTCGGTCCGCTGGTCCGGCCCCCGGCGGGACCCTGCCTGCACTGCCTGGACCTGCACCGCACCGAGCGCGACCCGGATTGGCCCGCGTTGGCCGCCCAACTCGCCACCGGCCCGGCTGACCAGTCCTGCGGCACTGCCACCCTGCTCGCTGCGGTCGGCTACGCGGTCGCCGAGGCGCTGGCCCAGGTCGACGGGGGCACGCCGGAGACGGTGGGCTGTGCGGTGGAGGTCGGGTCGGCCGGCCGGTTCCGCCGTCGGGTCTGGGCCCCGCACCCCGGTTGCTCCTGCTCTGGCGCCGGCCGTCGATGGTGACCACGCCCGGCCCCACCGGGAATGCGAAGGGAGCCCGGAAGGGACGCGGAAGGGGTATGCAGGCACCCGGCCCGGCTTCGGAGCAGCACCGGGGCCACGAAGTCGGTAACAATGGCCAAGTGACCGACATCCCGCGCCGCGCCGTGTCCCGGACCGCCAAGCTCGCCGCTCTGCCGCTCGGCTTCGCCGGTCGGACCGTCCTCGGGATGGGTAAGCGCGTCACCGGCATCGCCTCCGACGTCATCTCCGCCGAGATCCAGCAACGCACCGCCGAGCAGCTCTTCAGCGTCCTCGGGCAGCTCAAGGGCGGGGCGATGAAGTTCGGCCAGGCCCTGTCGGTGTTCGAGGCGGCGCTACCGGACGAGATCGCCGCGCCCTACCGGCAGGCCCTGACGAAGCTCCAGGAGGCCGCCCCGCCGCTGCCGGTGGCGAGCGTGCACAAGGTGCTCACCGAGCAGCTCGGGCCGGACTGGCGGGACCGGTTCGTGGAGTTCGACGACACCCCGGCCGCGGCGGCCAGCATCGGCCAGGTGCACCGGGCGGTGTGGCGGGATCCGGAGACCGGGGTGTCCCGGGCCGCCGCCGTCAAGATCCAGTACCCGGGCGCGGGCGACGCGCTGCTCGCCGACCTCAAGCAGCTCTCCCGGCTCGGCGGGATGTTCCGGGTCATCCAACCCGGCCTGGACGTCAAGCCGCTCCTGGCCGAGCTGCGGGAACGGATCACCGAGGAGCTGGACTACGAACTGGAGGCCGAGTCGCAGCGCGCCTTCGCCGCCGCGTACGCCGACGACCCGGAGATCTTCATCCCGGCGGTGCTCTCCGCCTCGCCCCGGGTGCTGGTCACCGAGTGGATCGAGGGAACCCCACTGGCGGACATCATCCGGGAGGGCACCGAGGAGCAGCGCAACTCCGCCGGGCGGTTGATGGCGATCCTGCACCTGTCCGCCCCGCCCCGGGCCGGGCTGCTGCACGCCGACCCGCACCCGGGCAACTTCCGGCTGCTGCCGGACGGCCGGCTCGGTGTGATCGACTTCGGGGCGGTGGCCCGGATGCCCGAGGGCACCCCGGAACCGATCGGCCGACTGCTCGGGCTGTCGCTGCGCGGTGAGGCCGACGCGGTCGTCGCCGGGCTGCGCGAGGAGGGCTTCGTCAACCCGACCGAGCCGATCGACGCACCGGCGCTGCTGGACTACATCCGGCCCATGCTGGACCCGGTGGCGCAGGAGGAGTTCCGGTTCACCCGGGCCTGGCTGCGCGCCGAGGCGACCCGGCTGGCCAGCCCGAAGTCGCCCGCCTTCCAGCTCAGTCGGCAGCTCAACCTGCCGCCGTCGTACCTGCTCATCCACCGGGTGACGCTGGGCTCGATCGGGGTGCTCTGCCAGTTGGAGGCGAAGGCGCCCTACCGGGGCATCCTGGAACGGTGGCTGCCCGGTTTCGCCCCGGTGGCCTGACGACCCGACGAGGAGCGGGGGCGGTGACCGGATTCCGGTCACCGCCCCCGCCTGTCGGTGGTGCTCTAGAGAACGCCCAGTTCGCGAGCCGACTGGCTCCGGCTCTTCATCGCGACGGTACGGGCAGAACGGTGCGCCTCAGTGCTCGTGGTGGTACGACCGGCCTGAGGCCGGCGCATTCGAGCCCGGGACAACGCTTCGTGGAGTAGTTGCATCTCGGTTCCATTCGGCAGGTGCAGCATCGGGGTCAACTTTCTCGCGGCCGATGATCATCGGCGGGTGGGTGGAACGGATCGGGTAGGTCAGGCTGCCAGTCGGACCGCACTGCGCGAGGTGGCCACACCACTGGCCGCCAACCGCGCCTCGGCCTCGACCTGAAGGGCCGCGTCACGGGCGAGGTCCTCCTTACGCGGACGGCCCCGGGGCCGCTTACGCGGGACGACCGCGCCACGCTCGAAGATCTCGCCGCCCCAGACGCCCCAGGGCTCGGCCCGCTCGACCGCACCGGCCAGGCACTCGACGCGCAGCGGGCAGTCCCCGCAGAGCGACTTGGCGAGTTCCAGGTCGGTGGGCGAGTCGGAGAACCACAGGTCGGGGTCGAACTTCCGGCAGGGCAGGTTCGCCTCCAGCTCGACGCTCACGTCGAGGGGGGCCAACGCCAGACTCATCTCCCGGTCACCTCTCTCTCACTTCGATCTCGTGGATCGCATTTCCGACGTACTTCGACGGGCAAAAAACTGAGGCCGCGGATCCCGGTGAGCGGGTTCCGCGGCCTCGAGGTGAGCCGGTGGTCTGATATCAGACCGGTCTCCCTCGAGGTGGAACGCCGCGGACATCCATGTGCTTCTTGGCGACATCGATGCCCAGACCCGTGAAGCCACTGGTCCCCTCGGCTCCCGCAGTGGGCGCAACAGTCAGGTTCAGCTCGGCCTGAACCGAGACCTGGTGCACCTGCGGGATCGACGGTCGCGGAGCGGCAGCTGCCACCCGGAGGACCGCCGGCGGAGTGAAGGCAGCTGACATCACCGCCGAACGCTCGTAATTGAAGATCTCCACGGGTGCCACCTCCCTCACGTTCCTCGTACCGACTGGACCAGCCCCGTGAGCAGCCGAAATGGCGCTGCTCCCGAGGTGCGTTCTGAGGCTATTCCTCGCGCCGGGGCGAGGGCAAACGAATTTACGACGAGATTTCGAAAGTTTTCTCCGGACCGATGTCGTCCACCGCGGCGCCGTCCACCAACGCCAGCACCGCCTCGCCGTAGAGGCCGAGTTTGCGGGGGCCGATGCCGGCGATGGCGATCAGCTCCTCCACCCGACCCGGCCGCCGTTCGGCGAGCGCGACGAGGGTGGCGTCGGTGAAGACCACGTACGCCGGGATCCGCTGCGCCCCGGCCACCCGGGCACGCCAGTCGCAGAGCCGCTCGTACAGGTTCTCGTCGATGTCGGACGGACAGGTCGGGCAGCGGCCCAGCTTGCGGTCCGCGCCGGCGAGCAGGGTCGCACCGCAGATCCGGCAGGAGACCACCTGGGGCCGCCGACGCTCCACCGCCCGCTTCGTCCCGCCCGTCCCACCCGCCCGGCCCGTGCCGGCCCGTTCACCACCGCCGGTCCGGTCCAGCTGGGGCAGGAAGCGCGACGGGCGGCGGGCCCGCCCACCCGGCGAGCGGGCCGAGGCGTACGACAGCCAGAGCCACTGCCGGGCCCGGGTGATCCCGACGTAGAGCAGCCGCCGCTCCTCCTCGACCTGCTCCGGGGTACGGGCGTACGAGGTGGGCAGGGTGCCCTCGGCGAGCCCGACCAGGAAGACCGCGTCCCACTCCAGGCCCTTGGCCGAGTGCAGCGACGCCAGGGTCACCCCGTCCACGGTCGGCACGTGCTGCTGGGCGGCCCGCCGGGCCAGCTCGTCGTTGAAGTCCGCCAGGGTGGCCGGGCGCTCCACCGCCGCCGCCTCGCCGACCGGCAGCACCTCGGGGGTGGCCGCGTACTCGTCGGCGAGTTGGACGAGCGCGGCGAGCGCCTCCCAGCGCTCCCGGGCGGCGCCGCCGGGCGGGGCCGCGTCGGGCGCCCAGCCGATGGCGGTCAGCGCCTCCCGGACCGCGATCGGCAGCGGGGTCTCGCCCGGGATCGAGCGGGTCGCGGCCCGCAGCGCCACCATCGCCTGACGTACCTCGGTCCGCTCGAAGAACCGCTCCGCCCCCTGGACCACGTACGGCACGCCGACCTCGGTCAGCGCCTTCTCGTACGCCTCGGACTGGGCGTTGGTGCGGAACAGCACGGCGATCTCCTTCGCCGGGGTGCCCGCGTCGACGAGCGTCCGGCAGCGGGCCGCCACCGCGTTGGCCTCGGCCGGCTCGTCGGTGAAGATCCGCAGCTCCGGTTCGGGGCCGGGTGGGCGCTGGCCGTGCAGCTCCAGCCGCAGCCGCGCCTCGGTGCCCCGGGCCTGGCTGATCACCGCGTTGGCCAGCCCGACCACCTGCGGGGTGGACCGGTAGTCGCGGACCAGCCGGACCACCGTGGCCTCCCGGTGCCGACGCGGGAAGTCGACCAGGTAGGCCGAGGTGGCCCCGGTGAACGAGTAGATCGTCTGGCTGGCGTCACCGACCACCGTCACGTCGTCCCGGCCGCCCAGCCAGGCGTCGAGCAGCCGCTGCTGGAGCGGGTTGACGTCCTGGTACTCGTCGACGACGAAGTGCCGGTACTGGCCGCGTACCTGCTCGGCCACGTCCCGGTGTTCCTCGATGCCCCAGACCGCGGCCCGCAGCATGTCCTCGAAGTCGATCACCCCGGAGGACCGTTTCAGCCGTTCGTACGCGGTGAAGACCTCGGCCACCCGCGCCGGCTCGTGCGGCGTCTCGCGCAGCGCCTTCGCCGCGGCGACCACGTACTCGCCCGGCTCGACGAGCGACGACTTGGCCCACTCGATCTCGCCGGCCAGGTCCCGGGCGGCGGCCCGGTCGGCCCGCAGGCCGACCTTGGCGGCGGCCAGGGTGACCACCCGGACCTTGCTGTCCAGCAGCTCCGGCATGGCCCGCCCGGACAGCAGCCGGGGGGCGAAGTAGCGCACCTGACGCAGCGCCGCCGCGTGGAACGTCCGCGCCTGCACCCCCGGCACCCCGATCAGGGCGAGTCGGTTCCGCATCTCTGCGGCGGCCCGCGCGGTGAAGGTGACCGCGAGCACGTGCCGGCCGACGATCTCGCCGGTCAGCACCCGGTGGGCGATCCGGGAGGTCACCGCCCGGGTCTTGCCGGTGCCGGCGCCGGCCAGGACGCAGACCGGGCCGGCCGGGGCGGTCACCGCCGACCGCTGTTCCGGATCCAGCCCGGCGAGCACCGTCTCCGCCGAGTGAACCACCACAGCGTGGAATCATTCCAGCTCCGGCTGATGTTGTACCGGTCAGCCCGACCTGACCGGGCCGGTGCGACGACCGCTGGAGGATTCGACGATGTTGACCATGTATTCCACCCCGTGGTGCGGCTACTGCCACCGGCTGAAGTCGCAGCTGGACCGGGAAGGCATCGGGTACGAGGTGGTCGACATCGAGCAGGACCCGAAGGCCGCGGACTTCGTGATGAGCGTCAACGGCGGCAACCAGACCGTGCCGACGCTGCGCTTCGCCGACGGCAGCGCGCTGACCAACCCGTCCATCACCCAGGTCAAGCAGCACCTGGCCACCCTTCCGGGCTGACCTCCCGGTACCCCGCCACCACGGAGCGGCCGGCCCCACCGGGCCGGCCGCTCCGCGTCGGCTCCGGGTTCACCGACCGGGCATCCGGTGGGCGGTGGGGTCGGGCAGCGGACGGCGGGGAACCGGGATGTGGGCGACGGGCGTGGGACCGGGCGGGGCCGGTGGCGCGGTCGGGATCGGGGTGGGCGGGTTCGGCGGGGTGAGGCGGCGGCCCTGCCAGAGCCAGAGACCGGCGAGCGTGGTGACCACCCCGACGAGGGCGAAGAGCAGCCGGTAGTCGAACACGCCGACGAGCAGCGCCCCGGCCCCGATGGAGACCGCCTGCGGTCCGCTGACCAGCGCCTCGGAGGCGGCGGTGACCCGGCCGAGCAACCCGGGCGGGGTGCGCCGTTGGATCAGCGTGGTCAGCCCGACCACGGTCAACGGCAGGGAGAGTCCGGCGAGCAGCAGCGCCAGCACGCCGAGCCGCAGGTCCGGCCAGGCCAGGGCCAGCGCGGCCGGGCCGAAGAGGGCCACCCCGGTGGCGAGTGACCCCAGCTCACCCACCCTGCGGACGACCGTCGGCGAGATCAGGCCACCCACCAGCCCACCGACCCCCTGCACGGTGATCAGCACCCCGACGAAGGCGGCGTCACGGCGCAGCCCCTGGTCGACGTACGCGAAGATCAGCGACTCGGTGAAGCCCATCACGAGCGAGCCCAGCCCGTACCCGAGCAGGGCCCGGCGCAGGGCCGCCTCACGGGTCAGGTGACGCAGCCCGGCGCCCAGCTCCGCCGGCCAGCGCAGGGTGGCGGTGGCGGGCGGGTGCTCGGTCACCCGGAGCAGCCCCACCACGGCGGCGGCGACCACGAACCCGGTCATCGCCAGGCTGGTGAGCAGCCAACCGCCGACCGCCGCGTACAGGGCCGCCCCGGCCAGCGGACCGCCGAGGCGAAGGCCCTGCCGGACGGTCTGCAGCGCCCCGTTCGCGTCGGCCAGCAACGCGCCCGGCACGAGCTGGCGGAGCAGCCCGCTCAGGGTCGCGTGCAGCGCCAGGTAGGACAGTCCGTAGCAGGCGGCCACCAAATAGACGATCCAGACGTCGGCCCGGTCGCGGACCGCGAAGAGCGGGGTGAGCAGCACCGCCGTGCCGAGGTTGGCGGCCACGAAGAACGGCTGGCGGCGGTAACGGTCGACGACCCAGCCGACCAGCGGGGCCAGGGCCATCGGCGCGATGATCGCGAAGATGGTCGCACCGGCCAGCCCGTCGGAGCCGGTCAGGTCCTTGACCCAGATGGCGAGGGCGAGCGGCAGCATCGACTCTGCCGCCATGCTGGCCAGCAGCGCGACGAAGAGCAGACGGAAGTCGGGGCGGCGCAGGACGGCGCGCATGGGGGTTCCCTCCGGGGGATGGCGCCCGGGCGGACGCGTACGGGGAACCGCCGTCGGGTGGGGGCGGGGGCGTCCCCGGGGCCGGCGGGCAGGTTCCAGAGTCCTCTTTTTGTCGCAAGACACGCCCTCGCCGGGACCTCCGACGCCGGTCGCGCCGTCCATACTGACCGTGGGGGGCGAATTTCATACAGTTACCGTCGCGTCCCGCGACGGTCGACGGAATCGAGGACACCGTGCCTCCTGCCGTACCGAGTCCGATCCTGCGCAGGCGCAGGCTCGGCAGTGACCTGCGTCGCCTGCGCGAGGCGGCGGGACTCACCGGGGACCAGGTGATCGAGCGGATCGGCTGGGCGTCGGCCTCGAAGCTCTCCCGACTGGAGAACGGCCGCAGCCGGCCCGACCCGGAGGACGTCCGCGCCCTGCTCGACCTCTACGAGGCCGACACCGAGCTGCGGGAGGAGCTGCTCGTCATCACCGAGGAGGCCGGCGACATGCGCGCCTGGCGCAGGTCGTACCCGGTGATGACCCGGCAACAGCTGGGGTGGGCGGAGCTGGAGGCGGGCTGCGCCCAGATCCGCGAGTACAACCCGGTGCTGGTGCCGGGCCTGTTGCAGACCGAGGGGTACGCCCGGCTGCGGATCGTCTCGGCCAACGCCGCTGCCGCGGGAGCGGCCGACCCGTCCGTCCGGGACGACCCGGAGACCGAGGTCAAGGCACGGTTGGGTCGGCAGTCCCTGCTGGACCGGCCGGACGGTCCCGGCTACACGGCCGTGCTGGAGGAGGCGGCCCTGGGGCGGCGGGCCTGCCCGTCGGAGGTGCTGCGGGAACAGCTCGCCCACCTCTGTGAGCTGGCCATGTTGCCGAACGTGACGCTGCACCTGTTGCTGCGGGACACCCGGATCGGCGAGTTCTACCTGCCGCCGACTGCCTTTTCGCTCTACCGGTTCGCCGATCCGCAGGATCCGGAGACGCTGGCGATCGAAGGAGGCTTCATCGACGTCATGTCGACCGAGGCATCCACGGTAAATCACTATAAAGTGGCATTTGAGTGGCTTTGCTCGGCGGCGCTCTCCGCATCGGACACCCTCACCTGGCTCTTCGCGGCGTCGGGACGGCTGACCGACACGGCGGCCTCGTCCACGGCGGCCCCTGGTCCGACGGCAGCGCCGGTCCAACGCCGCCGCCGACCCGGGCGCCTGACGGATCGGTGATCCACACCGGCCCGTCGGGGCCGGGCGACCGCCGCTCGTTCCGTCGAGGCAGTTCCAGCAACCAGGAGCAGAACCATGAACGAGATCCAGGAGACCGTGCCCGCCGACGCGCGCTGGCACAAGAGCACCCGCAGCCAGACGTCCAACTGCGTGGAGGTCGCCCAGCTGCGCACCGCGACGGCCCAGGTGGCGCTGCGGGACAGCAAGGACCCGAGCGGCCCGATACTGCTGTTCCCGCGGGCCGGGTGGCTCGGGTTCATCGAGGGTACGAAGAACGGGCAGTTCGCACTGGACTGATCCGGTGACCGGGTGGGGCCGTCGGCGAGGCTGCCGGCGGCTCCACGTCGCCCGGGTCACGAGGCCGCAGCGCACTCCCTCCGGCCGTCGCGGTCGGGTGGGGTCAGCAGTGGCCGTCGAGCCAGCGGTGGATCAGGAAGAGGGCGATCGACGACGGCGGCGGCAGGATCACCCGGTCGCCGTCCCCGGCGTCCACCGCCCGGCCGGCCAGCACCGCGCCGATCTCGCGCCGGGTGAACCAGCGGGCGTACGCGATCTCGGTCGGGTCGACCCGCACCGGCTCCCCCGGGTCCGCCTCGGCCAGGTAGCCCAGCATCAACGAACCGGGGAACGGCCAGGCCTGGCTGCCCGCGTACGTGATCCGCTCGACCCCGACGCCTACCTCCTCGCGGACCTCGCGCAGCACGGCCGCCTCGGCCGACTCCCCCGGCTCGACGTAACCGGCGAGACAGGAGAAACGCCGCTGCCCCGGGGTACGCGGCCAGGTGGCGTTGTTGCCGAGCAGGCAACGACCGTCCGGGCCGTCCACCCCGTCGTGCACCAGGACGATCATCGCCGGGTCGGTACGCGGCCAGGCCCGCCGGCCGTCCCCGTCCACCCGCGACCAGCCACCCTCGTCGACCTCGGTCCGGTGCCCGGTGCGGGGTGACCAGCCGTGCCCCAGGTGCCAGTTGACCAGGGCGAGCGCCGTGGTGAAGATCCCGGCGTCCCGATCGTCGAGCAGGTGGCCGATCTCCCGCAGGTTGGCCTCCCGGGTGCCCGGCAGCTCGGGCAGCGGGGCGTCCACCGCGAAGACCGGCACCCCGTCGGGCTCCACCCCCAGGAAGAGCGGGAACGCCTCCCCCAGCGGGCCGACCTCGACGGCGTCCCGCAGCACCAGCACCGGCGGATTCACCTCCGTGCGGATCAGCGCCCGCCCGTCCCGGGCCGAATCCAGCACCAGCACCCGGGCCCGCTGCCACGCCTGCGCCAACCACTGCGGATCGGTACGCCGGTGCGCCGCCCGGTCCAGCGTGGAACGGGCCAGCGGCGGCGCGGTCTCACCGCTCACGCCGACTCCGTACGGATCGGGGTGAGGGCGGCCAGCGGACCGGCGACCCGCTCGGCGTCACCGAGTACCACGACTACCGCCCCCGACGGGGCGAGGTACCGGGCGCCCACCTCGGCGACATCGTCGACGGTGGCCTTCGCCAGCCGGGCGGCGTGCTCGGCGAGGAAGTCCAGCCGCAACCCGTTGCCGGCGTACGCGCTTGTCAACGCGGCCAACCCGGCCTGGGTGGAGATGCCGAGCTGGAGGGTGCCCAGGGCGTACTGGCGGGCCTGCTCCAGCTCGTCCGGCTTGGGCGGCAACGAGGCCAGCCGACCCAGCTCGTACGTCGTCTCCAGCAGGGCCGGGCCGGTCACCTCGGTCGCCACGTCGGCACCGGCGACCAGCACCGACCCGGCGACGGAGTGCTCGACCGACGAGTGCGGGCCGTAGGTGTAACCCTTGTCCTCCCGGATGTTCTCCGTCCAGCGGGACGAGAAGTAGCCGCCGAAGATCAGGTTGGCCAGTTGCAGCGCGGCGTGGTCCGGGTGGGTGCGGGGCACCGCCGGCAGCGCGATCCGCAGTGACGACTGCACCGAGCCCGGCCGGTCCACCAGCAGCAGCTGCCCGGGTTCCAGCGGTGGCGCGGGCGGCAGGTCGACGCCCCGGCTGTCCCCGGTCCAGCCGGCCAGCGCCTTCTCCGCGGCGTCCAGCGCGCGTTCCGGCTGCACGTCGCCGACCAGCACCAGCACCGCCTCGGCCGGGTGCACCCGCTCGGCGTGCAACCGGCGCAGCGCCGCCGGGCGGACCGCGCGGACCTGCTCCGGCTCCGGGGTCTGCACCGCGTACGGGTGCTGGCCGTAGATCCGCCGGAGCAGCGCGGTACGGGCCAGATGGGCGGGCTGACTCTGAGCCACCTGGATCCCGTCCACCAGCCGGTCCCGCTCGGTCTGCACCCAGTCGGCCGGGTAGCTGGCCCCGGTCAGCACGTCGGCCAGGATCTCCAGCATCCGGTCCAGCCCGGTGACCAGGCCCGCGCCGGAGACCATCAACCGGTCCGGGTCGGCCCCGGCGGAGAGCCCGCCACCGACCTTCTGCAGCTCAGCGGCGATCTGGGTGGCGGTGAGGGTGCCGGTGCCGGTGAGCATCGTCTCGGCGAGCATCGCGCGCCGGGCCAGGTGGGTCCGGCCGAACGGCATCCACAGCCGCAACTCGACCAGGGGGACGGCGGGCCGGCGTACCGCGATCACGGTGAGCCCGTTGCCGAGCCGCCGCTCGGCCTGCCGGGGCAGCTTGAGCCGCCGGGTCGGACCGAGCGCCGGCAACGCCCGGATGTTCGTACTCATTTGTTGGCACCTCCGGGGATGACCTCGATGGAGGCGCGGCGTTGCGGTCGCAGGGTGGCGGCGGCGGCCCGGACCTGTTCCTCGGTGACCTCGCCGACCAGCCGGGGCAGTTCGTTGAGCAGACCCGGCTCACCGCGCTGCTGCTCCAGCACCGCCATCCGCAACGCCCGGCCGAGCACCGCGTCGGTGTCCCGCAGCAGGTGGGTGGCCATCCGCGCCTGGGTGCGGGCCAGCTCGCCGTCGGTCAGCCCGTCGGTGGCCAGCCGGTCCAGCTCCTCGTCGACGGTGCGCAGCACCTTGTCCACGTCGCCGCCGGGCGGCAGGTGCGCCTGGAGCAGCAGTGCCGTGGGGTCGCGGACGTCGAACGGGTCGCCCATGAAGCCGAGGTAGCCGCCGACGCCTGTCACGCTGCGGTCCCGCTGGACCAGCCGCTCGACCAGCCGGGACGCCTCCCCGTCGGTGAGCACCTCGGCGAGGACCACGTAGGGGAGGTAGCCGGCGAAGTCGTCGACCGGGTCGGGCACCCGCCACGCCGAGGCCACCGCCGGCAACGGCGCCAACTGGTCGGTGTACGAGGTGCGCCGCTCGACGGTCAGGTCGGGCTCGGTGAAGTCGGGCCGCTGCGGGGCGGGCCGGGCCGGCACGTCACCGAAGTGCCGTTCGACCAGGGCGGTCGCCTCCGTGACGTCGACGTCCCCGCTGATGGCGAGCACGGCGTTGCCGCTGGCGTAGTAGCGGCGGAAGAAGTCGGCGGCGTCGGCGACGGTGGCGGACTCCAGGTCGTCGAAGGAGCCGTAACCGTCGTGCGCGTTGGGGAAGGTGTCGAACATGACAGGCGGCAGGGTCAGCCAGGGGAACCCGCCGTACGGCCGGTTGAGCACGTTGACCCGGATCTCCTCCTTGACCACGTCGACCTGGTTGCGCAGGTTCTCCTCGGTCAACCGGGGGCCGCGCATCCGGTCGGCCTCCAGGAACAGCGCCCGTTCCAGGGCGTTTGCGGGAAGCGTCTCGTAGTAGTCGGTGTAGTCCAGATGGGTGGAGCCGTTGAAGGTCCCACCGGCGCCCTGCACGTGCCGGAAGTGGGCCAGCTTCTCCAGGTTCTCCGAGCCCTGGAACATCAGGTGCTCGAAGAGGTGGGCGAAGCCGGTACGCCCCTGCGGCTCGGAGCGGATGCCGACGTCGTAGACGACCGCCACGCCGATCACCGGGGCGCTGCGGTCCGGGGTGAGGACCACCCGTAGGCCGTTGTCGAGGGTGAACCGCTCGACCGGGTATTTCGTCGCTGGAATTCTCGCTCTCCGGGTCGGCACGTGATCGACCCTAGCGTGTCGCCACCGGTGACACGGCCGTCCTCGGCCTGCGTCTCAGTGCGCCACCGCGACGGGCAACGCGGTGACCCGGGGCAGCACCTCGGCGCCGACCCGTTCCGCCTCCTCCCGGTGCGGCCAGCCGGAGAGGACGAACTCGTCGACGCCGCTGCTGGCGTACTCGTCGATCCGGGCGGCGACCTCGGCGTAGCTGCCGACCAGCGCGGTGCCCGCGCCCTCGCGGACCAGGCCGATGCCGGCCCAGAGGTTCGGCGCGACGGTGAGGCCGTCGGCGCGGCCGTCGTGCAGCGCGGTCATCCGGGCCTGGCCGACGGAGTCCATCCGGCCGAACCGGGCCTGGGCGGCGGCGATCCGGTCCGGGCTCATCCCGGCCAGCAGCCGGCCCGCCTCGGCCCACGCCTCGTCGGCGGTGGGTCGGGCGATGACGTGCAGCCGCAGGCCGGTGCGCAGGGTGCGGCCCTGCTCGGCGGCGCGGGCCCGGATCCGGTCCACCCGGGCGGCGATGGCCGCGGGTGGTTCACCCCACATCAGGTACGCGTCGGCCTGCCGGGCGGCGACCGCCTCGGCGGCCGGGGACGCGCCGCCGAGGTAGACCGACGGCGGGTCGGCCAGCGGAGCGGCCAGCCCGCCGCCGTCGACCCGGTAGTGCGCGCCGGTGAAGTCGAACGGCCGGCCGCGCCAGGACCGGCGGAGCACCTCGATGAATTCACCGGTACGGGCGTAGCGGGCGTCGTGGTCGAGGAAGTCGCCGTACGCCCGCTGCTCGGTGGGGTCGCCGCCGGTGACGACGTTCAGCGCGAGCCGCCCGCCGGAGACCGCCTGGAACGCCTCGGCCTGCTGGGCGACCAGGGTGGGCAGGGCGAAGCCGGCCCGGACGGCGACCATTAGGCCGATCCGCCCGGTGTGCTGGGCGACCGCCGCGCAGACGATCCACGGGTCGGGGCAACCGGAGCCGACCGGGGTGAGCAGGGCGCGGAACCCGCCCGCCTCGGCGGCGCGGGCCACCTCGGTCAGATATCCGACGGTGGCCGCCCGGTCGTGCCGGGCCGCACCGGCGGTGACGGTGGCCGCACCGACCTGGTCGCCGTCGCCGGAGGTGGGGAGGAACCAGTGGAAGGCCATGTCCGCCACCCTCTCGCCGCGTCCCGGCCGGCGTCCGTCGGCGGGGCGGCTAAACCTAGCAAGAAGGTAGGAGAACGGGGAATATCTGAGAACTCGTCGTCCCGAGATGTGGACGGCTCTTGACGCCGGAGCACCCCTGACCCACTCTTCCTACCAACTAAATAGGAATACTGCGGATTGGATAGACGATGAGACGGCTCCCCTTCCGTCGGTTGGTCTCCCTCGCCACCCTCGCCGTCATCGGCGCGGCCACGATGGGGACCACCGCGGCGTGCGGTGACGACGACAGCGCTGCCGGCGGCGGCGACTCCGGCCCGGTCGCCCTGCGGCTGGGCTACTTCCCCAACATCACGCACGCCCCGGCCGTGGTCGGCGTCGAGAAGGGCATCTTCGCCGAGAAGCTCGGCAGCGACGTCAAGCTGGAGACCAAGACGTTCAACGCCGGCCCGGCCGCGATCGAGGCGATCTTCTCCGGCGCGCTCGACGCCACGTACATCGGCCCGAACCCGACGGTCAACGCCTACTCCAAGTCCAAGGGCGAGGCCGTCCGGGTCATCTCCGGCGCCGCCTCCGGCGGGGTCGCCCTGGTGGTCAAGCCGGAGATCACCTCGGTCGAGCAGCTGCGCGGCAAGAAGATCGCCACCCCGCAGCTCGGCAACACCCAGGACGTCGCCATCCGCTACTGGCTCAAGGAGAAGGGCCTCAAGACCACCAAGGAGGGCGGCGGCGACGTCAAGATCGTCCCGCAGGAGAACGCCCAGACGGTGGAGACCTTCTCCAGCGGCGCGATCGACGGCGCATGGGTGCCCGAGCCGTTCGTCTCCCGGCTGGTCAACGCCGGTGGCAAGGTCCTCGTCGACGAGCGGGACCTCTGGCCGGACAAAAAGTTCGTCATCACCAACCTGATCGTCTCCACCAAGTTCCTCAAGGCCCACCCCGACGCGGTGAAGAAGCTGGTCGAAGGGCAGGTCGCGGCGAACGACTTCGTCAACACCAAGCCGGACGAGGCCCAGCAGGCCATCTCCGACCACATCGGCAAGATCACCGGCAAGCCGTTGGACCTCAAGCTGATCAAGCAGGCGTGGCCCACCCTGCTGTTCACCAACGACCCGATCGCCTCCTCGCTCAAGACGGGCCTCGACCACGCCGTCGCGGTGGAGCTGACCCAGCCGGTCGACCTGAACGGCCTGTACGACCTGAAGTACCTCAACGAGGTGCTCAAGACGCAGGGCCAGACCGAGGTCACCCAGCCGTGACGTCGACCACGACGACGCCGCAGAGCGCGACCGCCGCGGTCGCGCTCTCCGGTGTGACCAAGGTGTACGGGCGCGGGACGAACGCCGTCCTCGCCCTGGACGGGGTGAGCCTGGACGTCCGGCCCGGCGAGTTCGTCTGCCTCGTCGGTGCGTCCGGCTGCGGCAAGAGCACACTGCTCAACCTCGTCGCCGGGCTGGACCGCGCGCAGGGCGGCACCATCACGGTGGCCGACGACGCCCACCCCGGCCTGATGTTCCAGGAGCCGGCGCTCTTCCCGTGGCTGACCGTCGAGGCCAACGTGGAGGTGCCGCTGAAGCTACGCGGGCTGCCCCGGACGGCCCGCCGGGAACGGGTGGCGGAGCTGCTGCGCACCGTCCACCTGTCCGACTTCGGCCGCAAACGCCCGCACGAGCTGTCCGGCGGCATGCGGCAGCGGGTCGCCCTGGCCCGCACCCTCGCCCTGGACACCCCGGTGCTGCTGATGGACGAGCCATTCGGCGCGCTCGACGCGATGACCCGGGACATCCTGCACGACGAGCTGGAACGGATCTGGACGGAACGGCAGCTCACCGTGCTGTTCGTGACGCACAACGTCCGCGAGGCGGCCCGGCTCGCCGACCGGATCATCCTGCTCAGCAGCCGCCCCGGCCGGATCATCTGGTCCACCGAGGTGGACGTGCCCCGCCCCCGGCGCATCGACTCCCCCGAGGTGGCCGCGATCGCCTCCGAGGTCACCGACCGACTGCGCACGGAGGTGGGCCGCCATGGCAAGTGACACCCTGACCGATGCGGCCCGCGCCGACGCGGAGATCTCCGGGCTGGACGCGCTGGAGATCGCCGGCCGGGAGAAGGAGGTCTCCCGGGGGGCCCGGCTCTGGGCGTCCACCTGGCCCAAGCTCGCCGCGCTCGCCATCGCCATCGGGCTGTGGCAGGTGGTGGTCTGGAGTGGCTGGAAGCCGCCGTACTCGCTGCCCGGCCCGGTCACCGTCGCCGAGGAGCTGGTCCGGCAGGCCAGCGGCCGGCAACTCTGGGACGGGCTCGCCACCACGCTGCAACGGGCCGCGCTCGGCTACCTCTTCTCCGTCGCGGTCGGCCTGCTGGTCGGTCTGGCGGTGGCCCGGTCCAAGGTGCTCCGGGCGGCGATCGGCTCGATGATCACCGCGTTGCAGACGATGCCGTCGATCGCCTGGTTCCCGCTGGCCATCCTGCTGTTCGAGCTGAGCGAGAAGGCGATCTTCTTCGTGGTGGTGCTCGGCGCCGCGCCGTCCATCGCCAACGGGGTGATCAGTGGCGTCGACTACGTACCGCCGCTGCTGGTCCGGGCCGGTCGCAATCTCGGCGCACGTGGACTGAACCTCTACCGGTACGTCATCGCGCCGGCCGCGCTGCCCGCCATCGTCGCCGGGCTCAAGCAGGGCTGGGCCTTCTCCTGGCGCAGCCTGATGGCCGGGGAGCTGCTGGTGGTCGGCATCTCGCAGACGTCGCTTGGCGCCCAGCTCACCTACTCACGGGAGCTGTCCGACGCACCATGGCTGCTCGCCACGATGATCGTCATCCTGGTCGTCGGATTGGTGGTCGACGCGGCCTTCGGGGCGGCCGACCGGGCGATCCGCCGCCGCTGGGGCGTGCTGGACCAGGCTGGTCAGTGACGTGTACATCTCCGCACGCAGCGACTACGCGCTCCGGGCCATGCTCGCCGTCGCCGCCTCCGGCGACGGCGGGCACGGCCCACCCGACAGCAGGACCGGCGAGGTCGACCGCCCCGACACCGGCACCCGACCCCATGGCGGGGGCGGCCGATCCGAGGGTGGGGGCGGTGGGGAGCTGGTCAAGGCGGCGAGTCTGGCGCAGGCGCAGGGCATCCCGCTGAGTTTCCTCCAGGGCATCCTGCTCGACCTGCGCCGGGCCGGCCTGCTGCACAGCCACCGGGGCGCCGAGGGTGGCTACGCGCTGACCCGCCCCGCCTCGCAGATCAGCGTCGGGGACGTGCTGCGTGCCGTCGGTGGATCACTGACCACCGTACGCGGGCTGCCCGCCGGTGATGCCGGCTATCACGGGGTGGCCACCGGCCTACGCGACGTGTGGCTGGCGGTGGACGGCGCGATAGCCGTGGTGGTCGACCACACCACGCTGACCGACCTGCTGGTCCACCGGGAGCAGATGCCGGCCCACTGACCTGCGGGCACCCGGACTTCCGTCCCGTCGACCCCGGTCGGGGTCGGCTCAGCCGGCGGTCAGTTCGACCGTCGACGGGCGTCCCTCGTCGGGGCTGTGCAACTCGACCAGCCCGGCCGGGGCGGCCCGTCCCGGCCTCGGGTGCCAGGGCGCGAATGCCGCGATCATGGCGAGCAGGAGCCCGGCACCCGCCACGGCGAACACCACAAGCAGCTCGCGCCCCGCCCCCGAATCGGCGTCGCCCGCCATGGTCAACCCTCCCCCGTGACCGACCGTGCCGGCCGCTTCTTCCCCGGCAGCAAGCTTCGACCAGCCGGGCCCGGTGGAACAGTCACCGATCGGACGCAATAGAGCCGGCAAGTCGACGCATCGGCCACCGCGATCACCGAGGGTCCGCATCCGATCCCGCACCGTCCATGGGGTGGGACGGCAGCCCGATCGTCACCCGCCAAAACAAGATCGACTCAGCTGGGCCGACGTGGCGGCATCTTCGGCACGACGACACACCGACATCGCCCCACTGAGTCGATCTCGTCCGAGCAGTCACGGCGAGCACGCTGGCCGCGCGCGGCCTCCCGGCCCCAGGCGGAACAGCTCACCCGTCAGGCGGGACGGTTTCGCCGGTCAGGCGGTACGGGGGCGACGCGGCCGACGGGAACGGCCCGACGCCCGGTGCGACCGACCACCTTCACCACCGGCACCGTTGCCGCCACCGGGGGCGGTACGCGGCCGGGCAGCCGGGGCGGGGGCCGGGGCCACGATGGTCACCGGCACGCCGGACGGCTCACGCGCTCCGGTCACCCGGGCCAGCCCGCCGTCGCCGAGGCGTACCTGGGTCGACTGCGGTTTGATGCCGGCCACGCTCATCAGCCGGGAGACGTCCCGGCGCTGCTCCGGCAGGACCAGGGTGACCACCTGGCCGGCCTCGCCGGCCCGGGCGGTCCGACCGCCACGGTGCAGGTAGTCCTTCGCCTCGGTCGGCGGGTCCACGTTGACCACCATGTCCAGCCCGTCGACGTGGATGCCCCGGGCCGCCACGTCGGTGGCGACCAGTGCGGTGACCTGGCCGGTGCGGAACTGCTCCAGGATCCGGGTGCGCTGCGGCTGGGACTTCCCACCGTGCAGCGCCGCCGCGCGTACGCCCTTGGCGAGCAGTTGACGGGCCATCCGGTCGGCGCGGTGCTTGGTCGCCATGAACAGGATGGTGCGGCCCTCGCGGGCGGCGATCTGGGTGAGCGCGGCGGGCTTGTCGGCCGCGTCGACGTGCAGGACGTGGTGGGTCATCGCGGTCACCGTGGCGGTGCCCGGGTCCACCGAGTGCGACACCGGGTTGCTGAGGAAGCGGCGGACCAGCCGGTCCACCCCGCCGTCCAGGGTGGCCGAGAAGAGCATCCGCTGGCCGTTCGGGGCGACCTGCTCCAGCAGCTTGGTCACCTGGGGCAGGAAGCCCATGTCGGCCATCTGGTCGGCCTCGTCGAGCACGGTGATGGCGACCTGGTCCAGCCGGGCGTCACCCCGGTTGATCAGGTCGTGCAGCCGACCGGGGGTGGCCACAAGCACCTCGGCACCGGCGCGCAGCGCGTCCGCCTGCCGCTGGAGGGACAGCCCACCGACCACGGTGGCGCAGCGCAGCCCGAGCGCCCGGGCGTACGGGGTGAGTGCCGTGGTGACCTGGGCGGCCAGCTCACGGGTGGGGACCAGCACCAGGGCGAGCGGGCGACCGGGGCGGGCCCGGTGACCGGCGGTGCGGTGCAGCAGCGGGAGCCCGAAGGCCAGGGTCTTGCCCGAGCCGGTACGCCCCCGGCCCAGCACGTCCCGACCGGCCAACGAGTCCGGCAGGGTGGCCGTCTGGATGGGGAACGGCTCGGTGATGCCCTGCGCGGTCAGCTCGGCGAGCAGCGCCGGCGCGAGGCCGGTCGCGGCGAAGGTGGGAATGGTCATGGTCATGCGGAAAGCCTTCCTCGACGCGGCACGTGTCGAGGGAGGGCGCCGGAAGTCGGCGCGGTCTCCGACGGACCAGGTCCGTCGGGACTCACAAGCACGAACCGATTGGGTACGGGCCGGTCCGCCGCAGCACGCCGCGTCCCGCCGGAGCGGGGGGCGGCGCGGCGGACCGGTCCGTCACCGGGTCCGGAGGACCTGGTGGGTGTTACCGGACGATCCGAAGATCAGAGCGGACGGATGTTCTCCGCCTGCGGGCCCTTCTGGCCCTGGGTCACCTCGAACTCGACCCGCTGGTTCTCGTCCAGGCTCCGGTAGCCGGAGGACTGGATCGCCGAGAAGTGGGCGAAGACGTCAGCGCCGCCGCCGTCCGGGGTGATGAAGCCGAAGCCCTTGTCAGCGTTGAACCACTTGACGGTGCCAATTGCCATCTGTTTCGTCTCCTTGACGGAACGTCGAGCCCGCACTTGTTGCGGACCCGAAGAGGAGCGCTCCGCGCGGGATGCGCGAATCGCCTGTTGTTTTTGGTCGCCCCGCCCGGAGAGCTCCGGACACAACAAAGAGCGCCTGGGGCCACAATCCGCCAGGCGCACACAGAGTCTCTGGAAACCAAAACTGCAACAAGAACAACCTACCACGGATCTTCCGGCGCGCCACCCCCCAGCGGATTTTCCGGCAACCCGGCGATGATGGCGGTCAGCCCGTCGGCGTCCAGCAGGTCGGCCGGCCGCACCGTCACCCCGTCCCGGACGTAGTGGAAGGCGGCCCCCACCCGGTCCACCGGCACCCCGGCCAGCTCCGCCCAGGCCAGCCGGTAGACGGCCAACTGCACCGCGGCCACCGCGGCCTCCCCGCCGGTCGGCTGTCGACCCGTCTTCCAGTCGACCACGTCGTACCGGCCGCCGGGGCGGGAGAAGACGGCGTCCATCCGGCCCCGGACCACCACGCCGGCAAGCACCGTGGCGAACGGCACCTCCACCTCCACCGGCACCCGGTCTGCCCACTCGCTGGCCAGGAAGCGCTCCTGGAGTTCGGCAAGCGCCCCGTCGGGCGCGGCGTCCGCGTCGGCCGCCCCCGGCAACTCGTCCACGTCGAGCAGCCGGTCGGCTCCGAACCGGGCCTCCAGCCAGGCGTGGAAGGCGGTGCCCCGCCGGGCGTACGGGCTGGGTGGGGCGGGCATCGGCCTGCGCAGCGTACGGGCCAGCTGCGCCGGGTCCCGACGCAACGCCACCAGCTGGGTGACCGACAGGTGTCCGGGCAGCACCACCTCGACCCCGTCGGCCTGCCGCAACAGCTCCGCCCGCTCGGCCAGGAGCAGATCCGCCTCCCGCCGCCACCGCACCACCTCCGGATCCGTCACCACCGGCTCGGCCCCGCGCCCAGCCACGTCGGGTCCGGGTTCGCGCCCGACCACGTCGGGTCCGGTCGTGGTCTCCCGGCGGGATGTCTCGGGGTCGGCCCGGGACTCCAGGCGGGCCGAGTCGGGGTCGGGCCGGGAGTCCCGGTGGGCCGCCTCGGGGTCGGCGAGGTAGCGGCGGACCAACGCCGCCGCCTCGGTCAGCGCCGGCCGTCGTGGGCCGAGCGGGTCGGCCGGCCAGTCGGCCCGCAACACCAGTTCGGTGGTCGGATTGACCGCGTCACCGGCCGGTTCGGGCGCCCACTGGTCGACCAGCAGGCCGCCCCCGCCGGCCAGGCACGCGTCGTACACCTCGCGGAGCAGCACCGACGGCCCCCGGAACCGCTTGGTCCCCTCGCCCCACCAGTACCCGGAGCAGAGCAGCAGCCGCCGGGGCCGGGTCACCGCCACGTAGGCCAGCCGGCGTTCCTCACGCTCGTCGTGGGCCCGCCAGGCGTCGGTGAAGTCGGCCATCGCCCGGGCCACCCCACGCTGGTCGGCCAGCTCGGCGAGGTCGAGCACGGGCAGCCCGTCGGCGTCGCCGCGCAGCGGGAAGGGCAGCACCCCGAGCCCGCCCAGCCAGTGATCGGAGTTGCGGACCTGGCCGGGCCAGCCGCCCCGGGTCAGCCCGGCGACCGCGACGACGTCCCACTCCAGGCCCTTGGCGGCGTGTGCGGTGAGCACCTGCACCGCGCCCTCCACCACCTCCACCTCACCCGGGGAGAGCCCACGCTCCTCGTCCTCGGCGGCGGCCAGGTAGGCCAGGAAACCGGCAAGCGTCGCCGCCGGGGTCTCGCCGCTGAACCGGGCGGCCACGTCACCGAGGGCGTCCAGGTGCCCCCGGGCCAACCCGGCGTCGCCGGTGCCGTCCCGGCCGGCCCGGACCGCCACCTCGACGTCCAGGCCGATGGTGCGTTCGACGTCCGCGATCAGCTCCGGCAGCGTCTGGTCCAGCCGGTAACGCAGCAGCGCCAGCTCCATCCCGTACGACCGCAGCCGCAGGTAACCCTCCGCCGAGTACGCCTGCGCCGGCCCCAGGTCGGCCAGCGCCTCCACCAGGGTCGCCTCGTCCAGCACGTCCACGGTGATCTCCGGCCCCTCGTCGCCGGTCAGCTCCCGGCGGGCCCGCGCGATGGCCCGTGCCCGCCGGTGCAGGGCCACCAGGTCACGCGGCCCGATCCGCCAGCGCGCCCCGGTGAGCAGGCGCAGCAGCGCCGCGCCGTCGGTGGGGTCGGCGAGCACCCGCAGGGTGCAGACCACGTCCCGCACCTCCGGGGTGTCCAGCAGCCCGCCCAGGCCGACCACCTCGACCGGTAGCCCCCGCGCCCGCAGGGCCGCCTCGATCGCCGGGATCTGGCTGCGCACCCGGACCAGCACGGCGGTGGAGGGGCGCTGCGGCACCGGGATGTGCTCGGGTAGCGCGCCGGGCACCCGGGCCGCCCCCCGCCAGGCGGCGAGCACACTGTCGGCGATCCAGTCCGCCTCGTCGACGTACGTGGGCAGCAGCGCGCAGTGCACGGTGCCGGCGGCCCGGCCCCCCGGGCTGCGGTGCGGGATCGGTTCCCGGACGCTCAGCGCGGCATGCAGCTCCGGCACCCGGGCACCGGCGGCCCGCAGCGGGACCGACAACGCATTGGCCACGCCGAGGATCTCCGGCCGGTTGCGCCAGCTGGTGGTGAGGCTCATCGCCTCGGCGGGGGTGCCGTCGGCGCGGGCGAAGTCGGTGGGGAACCGGTCGAGCGTGCCGGCGCTGGCCCCGCGCCAACCGTAGATCGACTGGCAGGGATCGCCGACCGCGGTGACCGGGTGGCCGCCGCCGAAGAGGTGGTTGAGCAGCACCACCTGGGCGTGGCTGGTGTCCTGGTACTCGTCGAGCAGCACCACCCGGTAGCGGTCCCGCTCGACCGCGCCGACCGCCGGGTGATCCCGGGCGACCCGGGCGGCACGGGCGAGCTGGTCGGCGAAGTCCATCGCCTCGAAGTCGTCCTTGCGCCTGGCGTACGCCCGCACCAGCGGCAGCAGCTTCAACCGGGTCCGCTGGAGCTGGAGCGCCTTGCGGACGTCGGCGTAGACGCGCCCGGGGTGGGCCTGCACGTCGGCGAAGAACCGGCCCGTCCAGGCGGCCAGCGCGTCCGGGTCGACCAGGTGCTCGTCCAGCTCGCCGGCGAGGGCCAGCACGGCGTCGGTGATGGTGCTGGGCATCCGGTCGACCTCGGACATGTCGCCGTCGTAGTTGCGCACCAGCAGGTCGACGAGCTGCCACCGGGACGCCTCGGTGAGCAGCCGGGTGGTCGGTTCGTAGCCGGCCCGCAGCCCGTGCTCGGCCACGATCCGCCCCGCGTACGAGTGGTAGGTGGAGACGGTGGGCTCACCGGCGAGGGGATCGTCCAGCGGGTTGCGGGACCGCCGGCCGAGCCGCCGGACCAACTGGTCGAGCCGGGTGCGTACCCGGTGCGCCAGCTCGCCGGCCGCCTTGCGGGTGAAGGTCAGCCCGAGGATCTGTTCCGGCCGGACGTACGAGTTGGCGACCAGCCAGACCACCCGGGCGGCCATCGTCTCGGTCTTGCCCGAGCCGGCACCCGCCACCACCAGCAGCGGCGCGACCGGCGCCGCGATGATCGCGGCCTGTTCGGTCGTCGGGGCGGGCAGCCGGAGCAGCCGGGCCAGCTCCACAGGCGTGTAGCGGGGGCCGGCGTCGGCGGCGCGCGGGGCGGGGGTGGCGGCGCTGAACAGGGTCGGCTGGGTCACCGCTCCCCCTCGTCCACGGCGGTCGGTGGCTCGACGACCTGACGGCCCTGCCCGGAGACGGGGCAACTGGTCCGCACCGGGCAGACCCGGCACTTCGAGTTGGCGACGGCGGCGAAGGTGGCGGCGGCCATCGTGTCGGCGGTGCGCCGGACCAGGGCGGTGGCCCAGCCGGCCTCGGGGCCCTGCCCGGCGGCGGCCTGGGTCTGCTCCCGGGCGTCCTTCGCGCCGGTGCCGAGCTGCACCAGCGCCGCTCCCCCGGCCTCGTCGCCGAACTCGGCGAACCCACCCGCCTCCACCGCCGCCTGGTACGCCCCGAGCTGCGGATGCTCGGCCACCTCCCGCTCGGTGACCGCCGTCGACTTGCCGGTCTTGAGGTCGATCACCACGAGCCGGCCGTCGGCGTCGACCTCCAGCCGGTCGACCCGGCCGGTCAGCTCGACCGGCCGCGCCGGGTCGTCGAGGCGGACCGCGAACTCGTGCTCGATGGCGAGCAGCCGACGCGGGTTGCCGGCCAGCCAGCGCAGCAGCTTGTCCACCATGGCCTCGGCGCGTTCCCGTTCCGGGCCGACCATCCAGCGGGCGGCCAGCTCGATCGCGTCGAACCGGGCGGCCACGTACTCCAGCAGGGCGGTCCGGTCGGCGCTGGCGTCCTCGGCCAGCATCGCGGCGGCGTGCACCAGGTTGCCGACCCCCTGGGCGGCGCTGGCCGGGCCGCTGCCGCCGTGCCGTTCGAGCAGCCAGCGCAGGCTGCACCGCAGCGCGCTCTCCATGCCCGACGGGGTGACCCGGACGGGCTCGCCCTCGTCCACCAGGGGCCGGTCGTCGGAGAGAGTGCGCAGGCCCCACCAGTCGTCCGGGTGCGCGCCCGGGATGCCGGCGGCAGCCAGCCGGGCCAGCTCGGCCGCCGCCGCGCGCCGCCGGGCCACCGACGCCGCCGGACCGGCGATCGCGGTACGCAGCTCCGCCACCAGCGCCGAGAGGGTGAGCGCCCGGGGTGGCCGCCCGACCGGCAACTCGCCGGGCAGGTCGTCGCCCGCCTCGCCCACCTCGCCGGCCTCGCTCTTCTCGCCCACGTCACCCCGGGCCGCCGACGGGTCCGGGCGGGAAGGTGCCGGGTCGGCCACACCCAGCTCGTGCAGGAAGCGGCTGGGCTGCTCCTCGTGGTCGTCGCCGCCGACGGCCGCCGAGGCGACGGCGGTGACCAGCAGCCGACGCCGGGCCCGGGTCACCGCGACGTGGAAGAGCCGGCGTTCCTCGTCGAGCAGGGCGGAGGTCTGCCCGACCAGACCGGCCCGGACGCCGGCGCCGTCCGCCCGGCCGACCAGCACGTCGACCAGCCGCTCCGAGCCGAGCAGGCTGCCGCGCAGCCGCAGGTCGGGCCAGACGCCCTCCTGCACACCGGCCACCGCGACCAGGTCCCACTCCAGCCCCTTGGCGGCGTGCGCGGTGAGCAGGCGGACCGCGGCTCCCCGGTCGGCGCTGGCCGCCAGGGTGTCGGCCGGCAGATCCTGGCCGAGGACGTGGTCGAGGAAGACCTCGGTCCGGGCACCGGGCAGCCGGTCGACGAACCGGGCCGCCGCGTCGAAGAGCACCAGCACCGCGTCGAGGTCCCGGTCGGCGGCCTCGGCCCGCCAACGCTGGGCGGTCTCGTGTTCCCCGGTGGCCGCCCGCCCCCGCATGATCACCCCGGCCCAGCGTTCGGCGAGCCCGCTGGCGCTCCACACCGCCCAGAGCACGTCCTCGGCGGTCGCGCCGGGCACCGCCGCAGCCGTCCGGGCGGTGGCCAGCAACTCCGCCACGGCACGGGCCGGTTCGACCCAGCGCCGCTCGATGCCGGCCAGCTCCGCCGGGTCGGCCAGCGCCTCGACGATCAGCTCGCCGGAGGGCCGCCGGTCGCCCCGGGCCAGCGCGAGCGCCCGCAGCCCCTGCCGCAACCGCCGCTCGGCGAGCGGATCGGCCCCGCCCAGCGGCGAGTGCAGCAGGGCGATCGCGGACTCCTCGTCGAGCCGGGCCGGGTCGAGGGCGCAGCGCAGCACGAGCAGCAGTGGGGCCACCGCCGGTTGCAGGTGCAGTGGCAGGTCCTCGCCGTGCACCACGGTCGGCACCCCGGCGGCGTGCAACGCCCGTCGCAACGACGGCAGGTGCAGGTGGGTCGAGCGGACCAGCACCGCCATCGCCGACCAGGGCACCCCGTCGAGCAGGTGGGCGGCGCGCAGCGCGTGGGCCAGCCAGGCGGCCTCGCTGGTGGCCGAGCGGAAGGTGCGCACCTCGACGCTGCCCGGCGGCGCGTCGGGCAGCGGTCGCAGCTGCCGGTGCCCGGCCGGGCCGCGCAGCCGCCGGGCCAGCCGGCCGGTAGCACCGAGCAGCACCGGCCCGGCCCGGTAGGAGGTGGTGAACGTGACCTGCGCCGCCGGTGCCCCGGAGGCCGTCCGGAACCGGTGGGGGAACGCGGCGACCACGGCCGGGTCGGCACCCCGGAAGGCGTACGTGGAGGAGTCCGGGTCGGCGAATGCCACCAGGGACCTGCCGCCGCCGGCCAGAACGGCCAACAGGTCCTGCTGGGCCGGGTCGGTGTCGGCCAACTCGTCGACGTAGACGTGGGCCAGCCGGCGACGCTCGGCCTCCAACAGCTCCGGATCGTCGAGGAGCAGGCCGGTGGCGGCGCGGACCAGCTCGGCCGGGTCGTACGCCACGGAGCCCCGGTTGCCGACGTCGCGCAGCGCGAGGACGGCGACGTACTCCCTGAGGAACCGGGCGGCGGCCGGCCAGTCGGTGCGGCCCAGCTTCTCCCCCAGCCGGGCCAGCTCGGCCGGGCCGACCCCCCGCTCGGCAGCCCGCATCAGCAGGTCACGCAGCTGGGCGGCGAACGCCCGGGTACGCAGGGCGGGGAGCAGGTCGTCCGGCCAACCGACCGGGTCGTCGCCGGGTTCGGTGCCGACGACGTCCAGCAGCTCGCGGATGATCAGATCCTGCTCGGGGCCGGTGAGCAGCCGGGGGGACGGCTCGCCCCGCTCGCCTGCGGCCCGGCGCAGCAGCCCGAAGGCGAAGGCGGGGAAGGTGCGTACCAACGGTTCCCGCAGCACCCGGTGACCGTCGGCGGCGATCCGGGCCTCGATCCGTTGCCGCAGCTCGGTGGCCTGCCGACGGCCGAAGGTGAGCACCAGCAGGCGCTCCGGGTCGACCCCCTCGGCGACCCGGGCGGCGACCGACTCGACCAGGGTGCGGGTCTTGCCGGTGCCCGGCCCGCCGAGCACCAGCATCGGCCCGGCGGTGTGCGCCACCACCTCCGCCTGGAGCGGATCGCGCCGACCACCCGGCTGCGCTGCGACCTCCTCGTGGAGCGGATCGCGCCGACCACCCGACTGCGCTGCGACCTCCTCGTGGAGCGGATCGCGCCGACCACCCGACTGCGCTGCGACCTCCTCGTGGAGCGGATCGCGCCGACCACCCGACTGCGCTGCGACCTCCGGCCGGTGCGGCCCGGACCCTGGGCGGGGCGGATCCGCCCCCGGTCGGTGTGGGCCGTCGGGGTGTGCGGCATCGCCCGCCGACCCTCCGGGCCGCGGCTCCCCCTCGACGCCCGACCCGCTCCGACCCGGCTCCTCGATCACCCCGCCGCGCCGAGCGTCCCCCCGGACGCCCGCGGCGGACCGCCCGTCATCCGGGCCGGGTCCGACAGGCCGGCGCACCAGCCGGTACCCCTGCACCCCCACATCCCACCACGCCGGTACGACACCACCCACCTCACCACCCTGCCCAGGCCCGTCGCTCGCTCCCGGGTACCAGGCGTGAGCACTCGCCCAAGGGGCCGGACCGGGGCCGGGCGTGCGGGTCAGGGCCGGGCGTGCGGGTCAGGGCCGGGCGTGCGGGTCAGGGCAGCCGCGACTCCAGGGCGTCCAGTGCGGTGGAGACGGTCGGGGTGACCGTGAGCAGTTCCAGGCCGGCCGGCTTGAGGAAGGTCTGGTCGGTGATGGTGGCGAGCCAGTCGAGCAGCGGGCGGTAGAAGCTGTCGGTGTCGACCAGCACCATCGGCTTGGCGTGCATGGCCAGCGTGGCGGTGGTCCAGACCTCGAACAGCTCGTCCAGGGTGCCCAGACCGCCGGGCAGGGTGAGGAAGGCGTCCGACTTCTCGATCATGATGGTCTTCCGGCTGGCCATGGTGTCGGTGACCAGCAGTTCGTCCGAGGCGAGATCGGAGACCTCCAGGTCCATCAGCGCCTGCGGGATCACCCCGACCGTGCGCCCGCCGGCCGCCCGCGCCCCGTCGGCGAGGGCACCCATCATCCCGACGCAACCGCCGCCGCTGACCAGCGTGTGCCCGCGCCGGGCCAGCTCCGCCCCGGTCTCGGCCGCCAGGTCCAGCCAGCGCTGATCGAGCGTACGGGAGGACGCGCAGAAGACACAGATCGCCGCCACCGTCTCAGCCCTCCCGACCATCGACGCCGCGTCCGGTACCGGACGCGGTGCCGCCGGATCCTGCGCCGCTCCCCGTACCGCTGCCTCCCGTACCGCCGGAGCCTGTGCCGCCGGACGCGGTGCCGCCGGACGCGGTGCCGCCGGACGCGGTGCCGCCGGACGCGGTGCCGCCGGACGCGGTGCCGCCGGACGCGGTGCCGCCGGACGGCGCGGCGGTGTCGGCGGCGCGGCGGGCGGCCTGCTGGTCGGCTGCGGTCCGGGCGACCGCCTCCTCGCGGACCGCCTCCTGGTCGGCGGCGAGCGCCGCCTCGGCCGCGACGATGTGCCGCACCGCCGCGTCGACGTCGTCGGTGAGGCAGATCAGCTCCAGGTCCACCGGGCCGATCTTGCCCTCGGCGGCCATGCTGTCGCGCAACCAGTCGAGCAGTCCACGCCAGTACGCCGTGCCCATCAGCACCACCGGGAAGCGGGTCACCTTGCCGGTCTGCACCAGGGTGAGCGCCTCGAACAGCTCGTCCATGGTGCCGAAGCCGCCCGGCAGTACGACGAACGCCTGGGCGTACTTGACGAACATGGTCTTGCGGGCGAAGAAGTAGCGGAAGTCGATGGCCAGGTCGACCCAGTCGTTGAGCCCCTGCTCGAAGGGGAGTTCGATGCCCAGCCCGACGGAGAGTCCACCGGCGTCGCTGGCACCCCGGTTGGCCGCCTCCATCACCCCGGGACCACCACCGGTGATCACCGCGTAACCGGCCCGGGCGAGGGCCGCACCCAACTCCTCGGCCAGCCGGCACTCCGGGCTGTCGGGTTTGCTACGGGCGGAGCCGAAGACGCTCACCGCGGGCGGCAGGTCGGCCAGCGTGTCGAAGCCCTCGACGAACTCGGAGAGGATCCGAAGTGCCCGCCAGGCGTCCTTGGTCTTCCAGTCGCTGCGCCCCCGGGAGTCCAACAATCGCTGGTCAGCGGTGCTGGTGGGGATCGCACCGCGGCGCAGCGTGACCGCCCCCCGGTGCCGCTCCGGATCGCGGCCCGGCTGCCGCCCGTTGCTCTGACTCATGCCAGTCACCGTAGTGGAGGCGCACGTCAGGGCGGTGACGGCCGGCGAGCCGAAGAAAAAGTTCGCGATCATGGGCAACTAATTCTGTCGCCCGTACGTCTTACTATTCACATACCGGGTATGGCTCGGCGCGCGCCTTCGGGGGAGGAGCAAGCGTGATCAGCAACAACGAGCGGATGCGGATCCGCCGGCAGATGCAGCGACGGATCAACGAGGTGGTGGCCGAGCGCCGCCGCGCCCGACAACTCGAGGTGCCGGCAGAGCCCGCCGCCCCACCCGTCGAGCCGGTCGCCCCCGACACCCCCCACCTCACCCCCGCCTGACACCACCACCCACCGCCACCCACCACCCACCGCCGCCCACCGCCCACCGCCCACCGCCCACCGCGAGCCTCACCACCCAGCCCCACCAAGGCCCCGGCGGTCCCCGACCCCGGGGCCCCACCATGCAACCCCACCCCTCCCAGCGCCCACACCCCACCCGCACTCCTCCCCCGCCCCGGTGATCAAGAGGTTTTCGGCTGGTGATCAAGAGGTTTGCGAGCCGGGAAAGCGCTCCCCGTGACGCAAACCTCTTGATCACCGGGGCGAGCCGGACCGAGGGCGAGCCGGACCGAGGGCGAGCCGGACCGAGGGCGAGCCGGACCGAGGGCGAGCCGGACCGAGGGCGAGCCGGACCGAGGCGGGGCGGGGTGTGGCGGGGTGGGGGGTGGGGGCGGGGGTGGGGGGTCAGGCGGGGGTGAGCCAGCGGTGGAGGGTGGCGGCGCCGTCGCGGATCTTGGTGAGTTCGACGTGTTCGTCCTTGTGGTGGGCCAGGTTGGGGTCGCCCGGGCCGAAGTTCAGCGCCGGGATGCCCATCGCCGCGAACCGGGCCACGTCGGTCCAGCCCAGCTTGCCGATCGGGGCCGCACCCACCGCCGCCAGGAACTCCTGGGCCGCCGGCGAGTCGAGTCCGGGAGGCGCGCCAGCGGCCGCGTCGGTGACCGTCAGCTCGAAGCCGTCGAGCACCTCCCGCAGGTGCGCCTCGGCCGCCGCCGGGTCACGATCGGGCGCGTACCGGTAGTTGATCTCGATCTCGCAGCGGTCGGGTACGACGTTGCCGGCCACCCCGCCGTGGATCCGTACCGCGTTCAGGCCCTCGCGGTAGTCGCAACCGTCGATGGTGACCCGCCGGGCCTGGTAGGTCGAGAGCCGGCGCAGCACCTCCCCCGCGCCGTGGATGGCGTTGACCCCGCGCCAGGACCGGGCCGCATGGGCCCGCTCGCCGTGGGTGGTGACGACCGCCCGCATGGTGCCCTGGCAACCGGCCTCGACGATGCCGTACGTCGGTTCCAGCAGCACCGCGAAGTCGGCCTGGAGCCATTCCGGGTGGGCCTGGGAGACCAGGGTGAGCCCGTTGTACCGGGACTCGATCTCCTCGGCCTCGTAGAAGAAGTACGTCACGTCGTACCGGGGGTCGGGCAGGGTCACCGCCAGGTGCAGCGCGAACGCCACCCCGGACTTCATGTCGGAGGTGCCGCAGCCGTACATCAGGTCGCCGCGCATTGTCGACGGGAAGTTGTCGTTGAGCGGCACCGTGTCCAGGTGCCCGGCGAGCACCACCCGGGAGGCCCGGCCGAGGTCCGTCCGCGCCATCACCGTGTTGCCGTGCCGGAAGGTGCTCAGGTGCGGCACCCGGCGCAGGACCTCCTCGACGCAGTCGGCGATGGCCTTCTCGTCGAGGGAGACGGATTCGATGTCGACCAGGGCACGGGTCAGCGCCACCGGATCGGCCAGGACCTCGGGGGTAAGCGGGTTCTCCATGGTTCGCACGGTACCGTCCTGAACGGTGGGCGCGAGGGGTGAGCCCGCGCGGGCCCGCAGCCGCGAACGAGAGGGTAGAACAGTGACGTCCCAATCCGCCTGGGGTATCGGCCTGGCCACCGTGACCGCCGCCGAGCAGGTGCTCGACACCTGGTACCCGACCGGCAAGCTGGGGCTGGGCGAGTTGCCGCTGGTCCCCGGCGAGGACCAGGCCGACGTGCTCGACCTGCCGCCCGGCGCGATCGGCGAGCGGGCCCTGCCCGGCCTGCGTACGGTGCAGGTGGTCACCGTGATCGGCGCGCTGGACGAGCCGATCAAGGACGCCGCCGACGCGTACCTGCGGCTGCACCTGCTCTCCCACCGCCTGGTGCGGCCCAACGAGCTGAACCTCGACGGCATCTTCGCCCAACTGGCGAACGTCGCCTGGACGTCGGCCGGGCCGTGCCCGCCGGAGCGGGTGGACGAGTTGCGGGTGATCGAGCGGGCCGCCGGCCGCCACCTGGCCGTGTACGGGGTGGACAAGTTCCCCCGGATGACCGACTACGTGGTGCCTGGCGGGGTGCGGATCGCCGACGCGGACCGGGTCCGGCTCGGCGCCCACCTGGCCAGCGGCACCACCGTGATGCACGAGGGCTTCGTCAACTTCAACGCCGGCACGCTGGGCACCTCGATGGTCGAAGGCCGGATCGTGCAGGGCGTGGTGGTCGGCGACGGCTCCGACATCGGCGGCGGCGCGTCGATCATGGGCACCCTCTCCGGCGGCGGCACCGACCGGGTCCGGATCGGCGAGCGGAGTCTGGTCGGCGCGAACGCCGGGGTCGGCATCTCGCTGGGCGACGACTGCGTGGTGGAGGCCGGCTGCTATCTCACCGCCGCCTCGAAGATCACCCTGCCGGACGGCCGGGTGGTCAAGGCCCGCGAACTGTCCGGCGTCGACGGGCTGCTGTTCTGGCGCAACTCGGTCACCGGGGCGCTGGAGGCGAAGCCGCGCACCGGTCGGGGCATCGAGCT
The DNA here is from genome assembly GCF_036017915.1 of Micromonospora sp. NBC_00421. NCBI lineage: Bacteria > Bacillati > Actinomycetota > Actinomycetes > Micromonosporales > Micromonosporaceae > Micromonospora > Micromonospora sp. NBC_00421. The sequence continues at coordinate 6,813,598 of NZ_CP107929.1, read as the reverse complement.
GAACGCCGCCCTGCACGCCAACGACTGACGACCGAGCGGTCCGGGCCCGCGACGAGACCGTCGTGGGCCCGGACCTCGGTTCACTCCAGGCGGTACGCCTGGATGATCCGGGTGCTCGCGGTGTTGCCGTCGGTGTCCCGGGCGGTCGCCCGCAGGGACACGTACCCGGCACCGGCCGGGTGGTTGACCAGCGCCACGGTGCCCTGGCCCGGCACCTTCACCACGGTCGCCCGTCGCCAGGTCTTCCCGCCGTCGTACGAGACGTCGACGCTCAGCTTGGCCACCTTGGCGGTGCCGGCACCCGCCTGCCGCCGCACCTGGACCGGAACGGCGAAGACCCGCCCGGCCGGTGCGGTGTTGTCGGCGCTCAACCGCGGGGTGAACCGGATCTCCGACAGCGGCAGCCGCTTGGGCGTGTCACCCGCCACGTGCCCGGACCGGAAGGTCCAGCTCGCCTCGACCTCGGTGCTGAGGTCGGTCAGGCTCCGCTTGGCCCCGGCGGTCAGCTTGTAGTCGCCGGCCTCCTTCGGCACGGTGAACTCGCCGTACCCCGACTCGTCGTTCTCCGCCACCAGCTTGCCGTTGCGCCACAGCGCGGTACGGGAGCTGTCGTTCAGCGACACCCCGATGTGTCCGGCCGCGTCGCTGTGCAGCGGCACGCTCACCCAGATGGTGTCCCCGATCCGGGTGACGTCCTCCTCCGGCCAGCGCGGGGTGGGCAGGGTCGGCCCGAGGGGCGCGGACCCCCAGGTCTCGGTGACCTTCCGACCGGCCTGGTAGGCGGCGGACCGGCCCAGGAGGAGCGCCTTGAGGTCCAGCCAGCCTTCCTCGGTCCGGGTGCCGAAGTCCAGTTCGGAGTCCCAGCGCATGCCCTTGGTGTTGTAGTACTCGGTGCGCTGGCCGGGCACGGTGGTGGGGACGTTCACCGCCCAGCCGCCGGTGTTGTAACCGTTGTCCGGGAAGACCAACCGCTCGGCCTCGAGCTCCGGGTACGCGTCGTGGAACTTGTGCACCACGGTGGCCAGGTCACGCGGTCGGTAGTCGCGGGTGAACCCGGTGGGCAGCCTGCCCGGTACGACCTCGCTCAGCGCGTACAGGTAGGGGCTGTGCGCGACGTCGAGGTCGGCCCACTGGCTGCTGAAGGAGGAGATGAACCGCTTGTCCGTCACCGTGCCGCCAAGCTGCCCGGTGCGCACCCCGCCGAAGGTGTCGGAGCCCACGCCGAAGCTGTAGCTACCGCCGTCGTCGGTGAAGAAGTTGGCGGCGACATCGACCAGGACGACCTTCGCGTCGGCCTGCGGGACGGTCATCCGGACCGGCCCGGTCCGACGCGCGTCGATGGTGAGCGCCGTGTCGCCGTCGACCACCAACTCCGGCTGGCTGAGCAGGGCCAGCCCGCTGGACTCGCCCTCCGGCGCCTCCTCGAACAGGACGCTGCTCAGCCCGTACCGGCCCTTGGGGATCCGGACCTCGGCGACACCGTCGGCGCCGAAGACGTCCCGCACGTCGAAGTCGGCGAGGCCGACCAGGGTGGTCGCGTAGTCGGCGGCGGGCTTGCCGTTCCGGTCGAGGTGGGTGAGCGTGACGGTGTAGCTCTCCACCTCCCGGTGCACCGCCAGCGGGGTGACCGCCACGGTGCTGCCCGAGCGGGCCACCACCCGGCCGGTCCAGTAGCCGTCGACCCCGAGCCGGGTGTCCGCGGTGACGGTGGTCTCGGCCCGGCCGCCCGCCGGGACGGTGATCCGGTTGACGCCGAGGGCGAACATGCCGGCCGGCGCGGCTTTCCCGCCCGGGCCCTTCACCTCAAGGGTGAGGTCGAGGGTGACCGGGGCGGAGCCGCCGTTCTGCCAGGCGACGGTCCGGGTGATCGGGGCGTCGTCACCGTGCGGCCAGAGGGCCCGACCGAACGAGACGCTTACCGGGTCGGTGGTGACCTGCTCGGTGATCGCCCGGGTCAGGTCCACCCGGCCGGCGCCCTGCTCGTAGGCGGTCTGCGTGGGGTGCGGCTTGGCGGCGGCCATCAGGGTCGCCTTGAGCTGCCCGGCCTTCCAGCCCGGGTGCTGTTGGGCGAGCAGCGCCACCGAGCCGGCGACGTGCGGGGTGGCCATCGAGGTGCCGGAGAGCGCGACGTACTGCGTCCCCACCGGATCGCCGATCTGGCCGTTGGCGGAGCGGGCGGCCACGATGTCGACGCCCGGGGCGGTGATGTCGGGCTTGAGCGCGTCGTCGCCGACCCGGGGGCCCCGGCTGGAGAACTCGGCCAGCTCGTCGTCCCGGTCGACCGCGCCGACGGTGAGCGCGGCGTCGGCGGTGCCCGGTGAGCCGACCGAGCCGTCCGAGCCGTCGTTGCCGGCGGCGATGACGAAGAGGCTGCCGGTCTGGGCGGTGAGCGTCTGGACGGCCTCTTCCAGCGGGTCGAGCTCCGGGGTGTCCCGGCCGCCGAGGCTCAGGTTGACCACGGTGGCCTTCTTGTCGACGGTGGCCCACTGCATGCCGGCCAGGATCGACGACTCGGCGCAGCCGAAGTCCTCGCAGACCTTGCCGTCGAGCAGCTTCGCGTCCGGCGCGACACCCTTGTACTTGCCACCGGAGGCGGCACCGGTGCCGGCGATGGTGGACGCGACGTGGGTGCCGTGGCCGACGGTGTCCTTCTGGTCCGGCGTGTCGCTGAAGTTGCGTGCCTCGGTCACCTTGCCGGCCAGGTCCGGGTGGGTGGCGTCGATGCCGGTGTCCAGCACCGCGACGGTCACCCCCTTGCCGGTGTAGCCGGCCGCCCAGGCGGTGGGTGCGCCGATCTGGGGCACGCTGTGGTCGAGCGAGACCGCGCGGCGGCCGTCCAACCAGATCCGCTCGACGCCCCCTGCCGCGTCGAGCCGGGCACCGCCGGCCCCGCCGGCCCTGTCGGCACCGCCGGCCCCGCCGGTGAGCGTCGACCAGACCGCGCCGGCCGAGGACTTGCCCGCGGTCAGGGCAGCGCCCCGGATGGCCGGCAGGTCGCGGGTCACCCGGGTGCCGGGCAGTCCGGCCGCACCGCGCCGGGCCTGCCCCGAGCGGTACGACACCAGCAGCGGCAGGCTGTCGCGGTGGGCGTCGTCGTAGCGGGCGTCGATCAGCGCGGTGACGTCGAACAGTCGCCTGTCGACCTGCCCCGAGCGGAGCAGCGGCAGCGCGTCCCGGGGCACCACGGAGAGGTGACCGCGTTCGCGGCTCACCACGAACTGCTGGTGCTTGCGGCCGGCGCCGGGGCGCACGGCGGCGCCGCCGGTGCGGGTGACGGTGACCTGGTCCCCGGTGATCAGGGTGACCGTGATGGAGCCCACGGCCGGCGCGGCGGGTCGGGGCGTGGCCTGAGCTGCGGGCGCGGCGCCCGCACTCGTCGCCGGTAGACCGAGGGCCAGGGCGAGCACCAGCCCACCGGCCGCGGTTCTTCTGGTTCCGTGCAACGGATCCCTCCTTCTGGGGCGTCTTCCATGACGGGAGTCATATCGACGCCTCAGAATTACATACTCAGTATGTAAAAAGAAGTCCGGATGATGACCTTCCGGCCACATTGCCGAGACACGGCCCCTCGGTTACCGGCGTCCGGCCGGTCGATCAGCCACGATCACCTGGTGACGTCCATGAGGGAACGCATGCTCGCCGGCGAGCCGTACATCGCGAACGAACCTGAGATCATCGCCGACCTGGACCGCGCCGCGCGGCTCACCGAACGCTTCAACCGCAGCTCCGCCGACGACCCCGAGGGCCGGCTCGCCGCCCTGCGCGAGCTGCTCGGCACCGTCGGCGAGGACGCCTGGGTACGCCCACCGCTGTACTGCGACTACGGCTGGCAGACCCACCTCGGCGCACGCAGCTTCGTGAACTTCAACGCCGTCCTGCTCGACGTCGCGCGGATCACCATCGGCGCGGACGTCCAGATCGGACCGAACGTGCAGCTGCTCACCGCCACCCACCCGGTCGAGCCGGGACCACGCCGGGCCCGGTGGGAGGCCGCCCAACCGATCACCATCGGCGACAACGTCTGGCTCGGCGGCGGGGTGATCGTTCTCGCCGGGGTGACCGTCGGGGAGAACACGGTGGTCGGCGCCGGCGCGGTGGTCACCCGCGACCTACCACCCAACGTGGTTGCCGTGGGTAACCCCGCACGGGTGATACGTACCCTGGAATGACAGCCTGAGCTGCGAAAACCTTTGCCGGATCGGTGGGCGAATCGTGAATTCCGATGCACTCTGGGTAGTGACGACGTCACCAGGGAGCACCGATGGCCGAACGGGTACTCGAACTTCGGGTGCACGGCGTGTCCAACACCCCACCCGACCAGATCCTCGGACTGCCCACCGACCCGACCGGTGCCGGCCCGCAGCCCCGGCTCGTCTCCGGCGGTGACGTCACCGGCTTCTACCGCGCCAGCACGTCCGCCCCCGACGACCCCCTCGTCGTCGAGGCGTACAGCTGGGGGCAGTTGACCTCGGGGGCGCGGACCAGGCGGGACGTCGAACGGGCCCTGTGGACGTTGCTGCTGCCGTTCACCCTGGCCAACGTCGCCCTGTACGCCCGGCCCGGCATCCCGTCCGATCCGGACACCGAACGCTGGGGCAGCCGCTCCGGCATCACCGCCTGGTTGATCCGGCTGTTCTGCCTCAGCCTCACCGGCACCCTGGTGCTCGCCACCACCGGCATCGGGGTCGACCTGATCGCCTGGCAGTGCGTCGACCAGGAGTGCCTGCGGCAACTGCCTGGCCCGTGGGAGTTCCTCGGCCGGGGCTGGTGGCACGCCGACGCCCACGCGCTCGCCGTCGGCCTGCTGCTGCCGCTGGCCATGCTGCTGGTGCTCGGCATCGTCGCCTGGCGCACCTACCAGTACGAGGCCGAGATGCCCGCCGAACCCCGCCCGCACCCGCCGGCAGCGGACGACGGGGAGGTGAAACCCCTGGCCAACCCGTTGCAGGACCCCACCTTCTGGTGCGGGGAGGGCCAGCTACGCCGCGCCGCCGTCCTGCACCTGTGCGTCGGCGCGGTGCTCGCCGCCGCGGTGCCCGTCGGCGCGGTGCTGGTGATGGACCCGCCCCGGGGTGTCCGGGCCCTGGTCGCCACCCCGACCGTCGTCGCCCAGGTCGCGGTCGTGGCGATCGCGGTCGTGGCGGTGGGCCGCCCCTGGCTGACCCGCCGCAGTGGGGCCACCCCGCTCGGTCGGTGGAGTCTCGCCGTCGGGGTGCTCACCGGCCTCGCGCTGGCCGGCGCCTTCGCCCTCCTGCTGTTGCCGGACGGCCCCGCCGGCACCCCGCTGGCACAGTTCCGCCCGCCGGCTGGCTGCACAGGGGACCCGGGCCTCGCCGGTTGCCTCACCGACCACTCCCTGCCCGGGTACGACGGCACCATCGCCTGGTTCGCCACCTACCAGGTGCTGCTGCTGATCGCCATCGGCACGGTCGCCCGGTCGGGACGACGCGCCCTGCTCGCCCCCGCCGCGGCCGGCGTGCTGCTCCCCCTCGGGATGGCCTGGCTCGACGGCCGGCTGCCCGGCCTCCCCGCCACCCCCGACGGGCTGCGGATCTGGATGCTCACCGCGCCGGCCATCGCGGTCGCCGCGATCGGGCTGCTGCTGCCCCGCACCGACAGCGCTGCCGACCAGCAGCCGCTCGGCGCGCACGCCGCCGTGGCCTGGGGCGGCCGGGGGGCCGCGGTGATCGCCGGCTTCGGCTGGATGATGGCCATCGCCTACTGCGCCGGCCTGCACTACTGGGTCACCGACCGGCTCAACGGCCCGGCCTCACCCAGCGGCTTCTCGCCTGTCGTGCCGCCGCTGCCGGCGATCTGGGCCGGGCTGGCCTTCACCGTCGCCACGGCCGCCCTGATCGGCACGCTGATCCGCGCCGGGGTGCTCTTCCAGCGGCTGCGCCGCGTCGAGTACGCCCAGCTCACCAGCGGCGGACAGGCCGTCTCCGCGCACGACCTGCGGCGCTGCCGGGACGTCGGCACGTACCGCGCGCTGCACCGGCTGGTCGGCGAGCACGCGGTACGGCTGATCGGCTGCTACGCCACAGTCGCGGCGGTGCTGGTGGCCCTCTCCTGCGTGGCCACGCTCACCCGGACCCGGCCTGCACCGGCGGGGGCGTCGGGCTGGGCGGGCCTGGTGCACACCGCCGCCAACCTCGGCGACACCATGCTGGGCTGGCTCCCCCTGGTGGTCGCCGGCCTGGGCATGCTCGTCTACCGCAACGACACCGTCCGGCGCAGCGTCGGGGTGCTCTGGGACGTCGGCACCTTCTGGCCCCGCGCCGCGCATCCGCTCGCCCCGCCGAGCTATGCGGAACGGGCCGTCCCCGAGTTGCAGACCCGGGTCGCCGGGATACTGGCGCTGACCGAGCACGACCCGCGCCGGGTGGACGGGGTGATCCTCTCCGGGCACAGCCAGGGCACGGTGATCTGCGCGGCGATGCTGCTCCAGCTGCCCGCCCGGTGGCGCCGACGGATCTGGTTCCTGTCGTACGGCTGCCAGCTCACCCGGCTCTACGGACGGGTCTTCCCCGCCTATTTCGGACCGGACCGGCTCCGGGTGCTCGCCGACAGCCTGACCTGGCCCTCCGGCTACGTCGCGTGGACCAATTTCTGGCGCGGGACCGACCCGCTCGGCTGGCAGGTCGACGCCGGGGAACGGAACGTGCCGGTGACCGACCCGGAGGCGCTGCACCCCAGCGGGGGCGAGGTCGCCGACCCGCCGATCCGCAACCACAGCGGCTACCCGGAGGCGCTGGAGTTCCACCGGGAACGTGCCCTGGTGGCCCGGCTCCTGCGGCGTACCGTCCCGTCACCCCGGGTCGGTTGACCGGATCACCAGATCGGCCCGGCCGGCGGTGCCCACCACCACCGCGGTGTTCACCTCGTCGCTGCCGTACGCCCAGGCCGTCGCCGTCTCCGGGGACCGCCCGTACGCCAGGTGCCGCGCCACCAACCGGCGCAACCGCAGCTCGGCGTCCAGGTCGAGGAACCACGCCTCGTGCAACAGCGAGCGCACCTCGTCCCAGGGTGGCTCGTCGAGCAGCAGATAGTTGCCCTCGGTCACCACCAGCCGGACCGAGGGCGGCACCTCCACCGCCCCGGCCACCGGCTCCTCCAGATCGCGGCGGAACACCGGCGCGTACACGGCGGTCGGCTCCAACCGGCGCAACCGACGCAGCAACGAGACGTAACCGTTGGCGTCGAAGGTGTCCACCGCGCCCTTGCGGTCGGCCCGGCCCAGCCGGACCAGCTCCGCCTGGGCGAGGTGGAAGCCGTCCATCGGCACCAGCCGGGCGGTCGGGCCGACCGCCGCGACGAGCCGTTCGGCCAGGGTGGACTTGCCCGCGCCGGGTGCCCCGGCGATGCCCAGCAGCTGGCGGGGGCCGGCGTCGGCAAGCGACCGGGCCCGGGCCACCAGGTCGTCGAGGGAGAACGCACGGGCCCCGGGCATCAGGTCAGGACCGGCTCGCTGATGGTGAACCGGGCCCGCACCACCGCGTGCACCGACTGCGGGCGGGGGTCGAGCTCCAGCTCCGGCGGACCGCCCTGCCGGGCCTGCCGGGCGTACATCGCCCCGCCCCCGCCGAACCCCTCGTCGGTGTCGGCCAGCTCCAGCAGGGCGGTCACCCGGGCACCGAGCGCCTCGGCGTACTCCCGGGCCCGGCGCAACGCGTCGGTGATCGCCGCGTGCCGGGCCTCCCGGTGGACCGGGCTGTCCGGGCGCAGCGACCACCAGGGGCCGGCCACCTCGACGTGGTCCAGCTCGGCCAGCCGCAGCATCAACTCGGCGAGGGAGCCGAAGTCGGTGACGGTGACGGTGGTCGAGACGCTGCCCAGATAGCCGACGACCCGCTCACCGGACCGGTTCGTCTCGGGACGTACCCGCAGCTCCCCGGCCTCCCGCCGGTCCACCGCCGGCTCGTGCTCGTCGAGCAGCACCCGGACGGCGGCGGCCCGCTCGGCGAGCCGGGTCAGGGCGGCCTGGCGGTCGCGTTCCCGGGCCGTCGCGGTCACCTCGAAGCGGGCCAGCTCGGGAGCCACCTCCCGGTACGCCTCACCGCGTACCGCCACCACCGGTCCGTCCGCCACGCACCCACCCTAACGGCGCAGCCGGCGCACCGCCGGTTTCCGCGCGGTCAGGCCGGGGCGTCGGCGGGCCGCAGCCCGGTGTACGTCACCGTCCCCCCCGCCACCGTGCAGCCGGTGAGATGCCCACCGGCCTCGCCGACCGACCGGACGAACGCCAACTCCTCGGCGGGGTCGCCGTCGAGGTCGAACTTCCGGCGGACGGGTCGCGCGCGGTCCGGCCCGGCCAGGCGTACCGTCCGGGCCCGCTCGTACCGGGCCACCAGCGTGGGCAGGTCGTCGGCGCGGACCGCCTCGGCCAGCCCGTCGAGCGCGGCCCGCACCTCGGCCAACTGCCGGAGCACCTGCTCCCGGTTGGCCAGCAGCATGTCGGCGGTGCGCCGCGCCGGGGTCGTCGCGACCCGGGTCCCGTCGCGGAAGCTGCCCGCCGCGAGCCTGACCACCGCGTCACGCACCACCGAGTCGGCGGCGGCCCCGGCCAGACTGCCGGCCAACAGGTGCGGTACGTGCGAGGAGAGCGCGACGACCGAGTCGTGCACCCCCGGCGACATCGGTACGACGTGCGCGTGGAAGACGTCGACGACGAGCCCGACCAGTGACCGGAACGGGCCCAACCCGTCGACGCTCGGGCAGAGCACCCAGGCGGCGTCGACGAAGAGCCCGGCCAGCGCGGCGGTGAGACCGGCCCGCTCGGTGCCGGCCATCGGGTGCCCGGGGACGAACCGGCCGGTCAACCCGTGCGCCCCGGCGAACTCGGCGACGGCAGCCTTGGTGCTGCCCACGTCGGTGACGACACACCTGTCGTCGGTCAGCCCCGCCACGGTGAGCAGGGTCGCCGGCAGGCTGGTCAGCGGTCCACCGAGGAAGACCACGTCCCGGTCCCGCACCGCGTCGGCCAACTCGTCGGGGAAGGTCAGACCCCGACGGCGGCCCTCGGCCCGGGTCGCCGGGTCCGGGTCCCAACCGACCACCCGCGTGCCGGCCTCGTGCAGCCGCAGCAGGATCGAACCGCCGATCAGGCCGGTGCCCACCACGGCGATCCGGGGCCGGCCGACGTCGTCACCCACCCGACCCGCCCCCTACGGCTGGGCGAGCCGCTGCGCGACCGCCCCGACGTGCGCGTCGGAACCGGTCAGCGCCACCCGGACGTGTCGCTGCCCGGCCGGACCGTAGAAGGCCCCGGCGGCCACCAGGATGCCCCGCCGGGCCAACCAGTCGACGGTGTCCCAGCAGTCCTCGTCGCGGGTGAGCCAGAGGTAGAGGCCCGCCTCGGAGTGCTCGACCGTGAACCCCGCGCCGGTGAACGCGGCGAGCAGCGCCCCCCGCCGGGCCCGGTAGCGTTCCCGCTGCTCGTCGGCGTGCGCCTGGTCGCCGAGCGCGGCCACCATCGCCGCCTGCACCGGGGCCGGGACGATCATGCCGGCGTGCTTGCGGATCTTCAGCAGCTCGGCCACCAGCGCCGGGTCGCCGGCGACGAACCCGGCCCGGTAGCCGGCCAGGTTGGACCGCTTGGACAGCGAGTGCACCGCCAACACCGAGTCGTACGACCCGCCGCAGACCTCCGGCGCGAGCACCGACACCGGCGCGGCGTCGGCCGTCCAGCCCAGCGGCAGGTAGCACTCGTCGCTGGCCACCACGGCGCCGCGCTCCCGGGCCCAGTCGACCACCTTGCGCAGGTGGGTGGCGGGCAGCACCCGACCGGTCGGGTTCCCGGGCGAGTTGACCCAGACCAGGCGTACCCGGGAGGTGGGGCCGACCGCGGTCAGCGAGTCGGCGCGGACGACCGTGGCACCGGCCAGCCGGGCCCCGTCCTCATATGTCGGATAGGCGACCGACGGCGCCACGACCACGTCGCCGGGGCCGATCCCGAGCAGGGTGGGCAGCCAGGCGACCAGTTCCTTGGAACCGATCGTCGGCAGCACCCCGAGCCCGTCGACGCCGGCACCGCAGGCGCGGGCGACCCAACCGGCGATGGCCTCCCGCAACGCCGGGGTACCCGCGGTCAGCGGATATCCCGGCGCGTCGGACGCGTCAGCCAGTGCCTGCCGGATCACCGGGGGCACCGGGTCGACAGGCGTACCCATGGAGAGGTTGATCAGGCCGTCCGGGTGCGCCGCGGCCAGCGTGGCCGCGGCGTCCAGGGCGTCCCAGGTGAACTCGGGCAACCGGGCCGACACCGCAACGGGCCGGGCCGGGACCGGCGCAGGCCCGGCCGGCGACCCCGGTGCCACGGCGGCGGGCCGGTTCAGCTGCCCTCGCCGCGCGGCGGCTGGCCGACGACGAACGTGGCGTCCTTCTCCACCTTGCCGATCTTCGACGCGCCACCCGGGGAGCCCAGGTCCTCGAAGAACTCGTAGTTGGCCCCGGTGTAGTCCTTCCACTGCTCCGGGACGTCGTCCTCGTAGAAGATCGCCTCGACCGGGCAGACCGGCTCACAGGCACCACAGTCGACGCACTCGTCGGGGTGGATGTAGAGCATCCGATTGCCCTCGTAGATGCAGTCGACCGGGCATTCCTCGATGCATGCCTTGTCGAGCACATCCACGCACGGCTCGGCGATGATGTAGGTCACCGGTCTTCTCCTCCGCAAGACTCGCCGCGATCACCCGCGACGCTAAGAGCCTAGTATCTCGCCGGGGAGGAGGTCGATCGTGCTCCGACAGCAGGATGTGGGACACCGGATCGTGGTTCGCCGCATTGTGGGGATTCGTGAGGGCCGGCCCCTCTTCTCGGACGCCCTCGGCGAGCTCGTCGAGCTGAACGAGACCCATCTCACCATCGCCACCGCCCAGGGCCGGCTCCGGGTGCCGGTGGCCGAGGTGCACCGGGCCAAGCGGGTGCCGCCCACCCGGCGACCCACCGCCACCGCCGTGGTGGAGCTGGAACTCGCCGCGGACGAGGCCTGGCCCGCCCCGGTACGCGGGCGGCTCGGCGACTGGCTGCTGCGCTCCGCCGACGGCTGGACCGGCCGGGCCAACTCGGCGCTACCGGTCGGCGACCCGGACCGGCCCCTGCCGGCCGCCGTGGACGCGATCGAACGCTGGTACGCCGCGCACGGTCAGCCCGCGATGGTCAACACGCCGCTGCCGCTCGCCGTGCCGGTCGGCGCCGAACTGGACGCCCGGGGGTGGTCCGCCCGGCCATTGACCCTGGTCCAGACCGTCCCGCTGGCCACCCTGCGACCGCCCGCCCCCGCCGTCAGCCCGGCCGACGACCCGCCGGTCGTCCACGCCGACGCGCCGCCGGCCACCCTCGCCACCGCGCCGCCGGTCGTCCTCGCCGCCGCGCCGCCCGAGGAGTGGCTTGCGGTCGCCGCCGGCCGCAAGGGCGGCCTGCCGGCCTCCGCCCGACACATCCTCACCGCCGTGGACCGGGTCCGCTTCGCCCAGGTGTACGCCGACGGCGTCCTGGTGGCGACGGGTCGGGGCACGGTCACCGGGCAGGGCCGCTGGCTGGGGCTCAGCCTGATCGAGGTGGCCCCGCAGGCACGCCGGCAGGGGCTGGCCGCCCGGGTGATCCGGGCGCTGGCCGACTGGGGCGCGGCCGAGGGCGCGACGCTCGCCTTCCTCCAGGTGGAGCAGCGCAACACCGAGGCGGTGGCGCTCTACCGCAAGCTCGGCTTCACCACCCACCACACCTACCTGACCCGCGTCGCCCCTCCCACCTGACCGGTGGTCAGCGACGGACCACCCGGCGGGGCTTGGTCGCGTTGCGCTCCGCGTACCGCTGGAGCTGCTGGGAGCGGTGGTCGCGGCCGAGCGCGATGAGCACCAGGTAGCCGAGCGCCACACCGGCCGCGGCGGCGGCGAGATAGAGCCAGATCTGGGCGAAGAAGAGCCCGGCGCCTCCGCCGAACGGGTTGTTGCCGACCAGCAGCGGCCCGACGAGCACGGTCAGCAGCAGCGCCACGACCACCGCGGCGGTCACGTCGGTGCCCCACCGCGCGGCCGGGACGACCCGGCCCCAGGCGGAGACCACCCCGGCCAGGACCAGCCCGACCACGACGAACATGCCCAGCGAGACCCGGTCGGCGGCGGTGTCGTTGCCGTCGAAGCCGAGCTTGATGATCACCCTGGCCAGCACGTTCACCGCGAACAGGGCCGCCGCGAGTACGCCGACCGCCCGCCACCGATCTCTCATCACACGCCTCCCGCCGTACCGCCCGCCGCGTCGGCGGGTCTCCTGGCAGGAATATCTACCACCGCCGGCTGTGTGTCGTCATCACCCGTCGTGCCGGCGCGGCTGCGGGCTGAGCATCTGCCGGAACGCCATCACCGCGAAGGTCATCGCCCCGCTGGTGATCATCGCCAAGCCGACCCAGTTGTCCCCGGCGACCAGCAGGTCACCCTCGGCGGTACGGACCGCCGCCACCGCCATCAGCACGAACCACGGCAGCGCCGGCAACGCCACCGCCCACTTCCGGCCGACCGTTGCGTACGCGAACCAGCTCACCGCGATCGCGCCCAGGATGGTGACCGCCACCGACACCCCGATCAACTGCCCGCCGACCCGGACGGTGGACAGCAGCAGGCCGATCAGGGCGGTGAGCACCCCACCGGCCACGGCCACCAGCCCGCCGACCACGCGCAGCACGACGTCGAGCAGCCGTACCGTCCGGCCTGGTGGCGGCGGGACGGCGGCGGTCTCCTCCTCGACGACCGGCATCGGCGTGGCGGGCAGGGTCACCGGAGTCCGGCCGTCGCCGCGGCGGCCCGGGTCGGTGCGGTGGTGTCGATGCCGGCGAAGAGGTCGTTCTCCCAGCCGTTGGGGCCGCCGGCCGGCCCCTGCTCCCCCACCGCCAGGGTGAAGTACTCCACGCCCATGAACTCGGCGCCGAAGTTGCCGGCGATCGCGTACAGCCAGGAGTTGGCCGGGATCTGGCTGGCGTGCGCCCGCATCGCCGCCTCCTTGGCGGCATGCTGGTCGGTGGCGTCGATCCGGGCGGCGATCTGGTCGTCCGGAGTGCCGAAGGGGAGGTCGTCGGGGCTGTCGATGCCGGCGAAGGGGTTGTCCGACAGCTCGGTGAAGTGGCTCATACCGGCCTCCAGGACGCTGCGCGGCAGCGCCGTCCAGTAGACCTTGGCCGGGGCGATGCCCTCCGCGCCGGCCAGCTCGTGCGCCCGCATCGCCACCCGGTGCGCCTGGATGTGGTCCGGGTGCCCGTAGAAGCCGTCCGGGTCGTACGTGACGAGTACCTGCGGACGGACCTCGCGGATGACGTCCAGCAGCTGACCGGCGGCCTCGTCGAGGTCGGCCCGCCAGAACGCCCGGGGGTGCTCGTTGGTGGCCATCCCCATCATGCCCGAGTCCCGGTAGCGGCCCGCGCCGCCGAGGAAGCGGTGGTCGGTGACGCCGAGCGCGGCACAGGCGGCGGTCAGTTCGCCGATCCGGAAGCCGCCGAGCTGGTCGGCCTCGGCGGCGGCGAGCTGCGCCAGCTCCGGCACGTGGATCTCACCCTCCTCGCCGAGGGTGCAGGTCACCAACGTGACGTGGGCACCCTCGGCGGCGTAGTGCGCCATCGTCGACCCGGTGCCGATGGACTCGTCGTCGGGATGCGCGTGGACCAGCAGCAGGCGTCGGTCGGGCAGCGTCGTCACGACGGTCACTCTAACCGGCGGTCCGGCGGCATCGAGGCGTACGCGTCCAGGCAGGTCGGCCACATCACGCCCGACACCGCTCTACGATCCGGGTTGTGGACTTTCCCGAGCTGGCCGCCCGTACCCGTCGGTTCAGCCACGGGGCACCGCGCGCCGTTTCCGTGGCCGACGACGGTTCCCGGGCGGTCTTCCTCCGCTCGGGCGGGCCGGAGGACCCGGCCGACGCGCTCTGGGCGCTGGAGGCCGCCTCCGGCGAGGAACGGCTGATCGCCGACCCGGCCGTGCTGCTCGGCGGGGACGCCGACCCGGTGGCGCTGGCCCCGGGCGAGCGGGCGCTGCGCGAGCGCCGCCGGCTCAGCGCCGCGGGCATCGGCTCGTACGCCCTGGACGGTGCGGGCCGGGTGGCCGTGTTCGCGCTGGCCGGCCGACTGTTCCGGGCCGATCTGGTGCACGGCGACGTGATCGAGGTGGCCACCGTCGGCCCGGTGATCGACCCGCGCCCCGACCCCACCGGGCAACGGGTGGCGTACGTGACCGACACCGCCGACGGGGTACGCCGGGGCGAGCTGCGGGTGGTCGACCCGGACGGCACCGACAGCCTGCTGGCCGGCGAGGACGGCGGGGTGACCTGGGGTCTCGCCGAGCACGTCGCGGCGGAGGAGTTCCACAGGTTCCGGGGTTACTGGTGGGCTCCGGACGGGCGGATGGTGCTCGCCGCCCGGGTCGACGAGTCCCGGCTGCCCCGCTGGCACCTGCACGACCCGGCCGAGCCGGCGACCCCGCCGACCACCGTCGCGTACCCCCGGGCGGGTGGCCCGAACGCGGAGGTCAGCCTGCACCTGCTCGACCTGGACGACGGCTGGGTGGACGCGCACTGGGACCGGGAGACCTACCCGTACCTGGCGTCGGTCGACTGGGCCGACGGCAACCCGCTGATCACGGTGCTGCGCCGGTCGCAGCAGCACGGCCTGGTGCTGGCGGTGGACCCGCGTACCGGGGAGACCCAGGTGCACGCCGAGCTGGCCGACCCGCGCTGGGTGGAGCCGATCCCGGGCACCCCGGCACACCTGCCCGACGGCCGGGTGCTGGTCGGCGGCGAGCTTGCCCACGACGGGTACGACGCCCGTTGCCTGTTCGCCGACGGCACCCTGCTCACCCCGCCCTCGCTGTACGTACGGCGGGTGGTGGGCCGGCTGCCCACCGGTCCCGGCCCGGCCGACCTGCTGGTGGAGGCGAGCGAGGGCGAACCGAGCCAGCGGCACCTCTACCGGGTCCGTACCGTGATCGGCGGCGGGGTGGACACCCGCCGGATGAGCAGCGCCCCGGGCTGGCACACGGCGGCGGTCGGCGGAGACACCCTGGTGGTCGGCACCGCCTCGCTGGACGACGCGGGGACGAGCTGGTCGGTGTGGCGCGGTGACCGGGAGGTGGCCCGACTGCGGTCGCTGGCGGCCACCCCGTCGTCCGCCCCCCGGCCGATGCTGGTCCGGGTGACCGACAGGCGGTTACCGTCGGCGGTGCTGTACCCGACCGAGCACGTCAAGGGCACCCGGCTGCCGGTGCTGCTGGACGTCTACGGTGGCCCCGGCCACCAGGAGGTGGTGGCCGCCCGGTCGGCCTGGCTGGAACGGCAGTGGTGGGCCGACTCCGGGTTCGCCGTGGTCACCATCGACAACCGGGGTACGCCGGGCGTCGCGCCGTCGTTCGAGAAGGCGATCCACCGGCGGGTGGCCGACGTGATCCTGACCGACCAGGTGGACGCGCTGACCGCGCTCGCCGGCAAGCATCCCGACCTGGACCTGGACCGGGTGGCGATCCGGGGTTGGTCGTTCGGCGGCTGGCTGGCCGGGCTGGCGGTGCTGCGGCACCCGGAGCTGTTCCGGTGCGGCATCGCCGGCGCCCCGGTCACCGACTGGGCGCTGTACGACACCGCGTACAGCGAGCGTTACCTTGGCCTGCCCGACGACGGCCTCGACGTGTACGGGCACCACTCGCTGGTGGAGCTGGCGGCGGAGCCGCTCTACCCCGGCGAGCCGGCCCGACCGCTGCTGCTGATGCACGGGATGGTCGACGACAACGTGGTGGCCGCGCACACCCTGCGGTTGTCGGCGGCGCTGCTGTCGACCGGCCGACCGCACGCGGTGTTGCCGTTGACCGGGGCCACCCACATGGCGGCCGGTGGGCTGTCCGAACGCCTGCTCCGCCTGGAACTCGACTTCCTCCGTACCCACCTGGGCTGAGCCGTGGTCTGGGCGGGCCGGGCCGGTCTGTGGTCGGGGCGGGTCACCGCCCGGTGGGCGGCAGGGCGAACGCGTTCGGCAGGCGACCACGGAAGGCCGCCGCGTCGACGTCGCCCATCCGCCAGAACGGCTCCGCGTACTCTTCGAGCTGCCGGACCTCAAGGCCGGCACTGTCGACGCCGATCACCGTCCGGGCACCGGCATCGACCAGTGCGACGTCGTCCTGACCGTTGCCGCTCTGCGGGTGCACCACCAGGGGCCGGGCCGCCAGGATGTCCCGGAGCAGCGCGTGTTCGCTGGCGACGAGCGTGACCCCGGCAGCCGCCTCGGTCAACATCTCCCCGTTCGCCCAGACCCGCTCCTGGTGCGCCTGCTCCCAGGCGATCCGGTTGGCACGCGACGCGGGGTCCATGCCCTGCACTCTCCCGACCGCCCATCCAACGGCAATCGATGTGCGCCTCTCCCCCGCCCCGCCCCCGCCCCGCCTCTCCCCCGCCCCCGCCCCGCCCCCGCCCCGCCCCGGTGATCAAGAAGTTTGCGTCATCCTGCAGCCCGGAATCTGACGCAAACTTCTTGATCACCGGGGTCGGGTGGCGGACGAAGCGACTGAAGGTCGGACGGGGCTGCGGGAGAGGACGGTTTCGATCACACTTTCGGTGATCCCGCCCGCCCCGCGCCCTGGAGACGACATGCAGCCCTTGTACGCGGAGCGGACCGCGCGGCGTCGTCCCGGGTGGATGTGGGCCGGTGCTGCTGCGGGGCTGCTGCTTGCAGGGGGCATGTTCGTGGGCAACAGCACCAGGGCCCGCACCCCGGTTGCGGCGAACCGGCTGCCGAGGGAGACGTTCGTGTCCTCCGGCACGGTGCTGCTCGGCGACAGGCGGTCCTTCGTCGCCGACGGTCATGGGGGCTGCGCCGGGACAGGCGGCCACGCCGACGTCAAAGAGGGTGCCCACGTGGTCATCTTCGCCGGCCTCGGATTCGCCGGCGGGCGGTTGACCGACGCCCGTGCGCTCGCCGACGGCAGCTGCCAGTTCCGGTTCTCGGTGTCGGGGGTGCCGGCCCGACAGGACAGCTACCGACTCATGGTCGCCGACCAGGATTCCCGCCAGTACGTCGAACAGGAGCTGAAGAGCGCCCTGCTGGCCCTGCGGGTCGACTGACCGTCGGCTCCTGCCCGGCCTGCCGAGAAGCGCCTCGTGCAGCTGGCGGGCCGCAATGATCGCCGGGTCACTCGGTCGGGCGGTCTTTCATCCGCCGGGCAGGGACGGTCATCGTCAGAGCAGCCCGAGGCTGACGGCGAGCGGGGTGATCGTCGTCGGGGCGTACGGAGCGTGAGCAAGCTGGGCCACCACCTCCCGTACCGCCGGGCGGTGCCGGACCTCGGCGGGCGCGATGCTGTCGGTGCGGATCAGCACCCGGGCCGCGCTGACCGGATCTCCGGTCAGCAGGTACGCGTGTGCCGCGTCGACCAGGTGCGCGGCCCGGTGCTCGACCGGCAGCCAGCGCCACCCCTCCCAGCCGATCACCTCCTCGTGCCGGGCGACCGCCTGCGGGCCGTCGCCCAACTCCACGGCGGCGGTGACCCGCCCCACCTCGACGGCCGCCGGCCCGAACCCCGTCCGGTGGTGGTCGTGACCGTCGCCCACCCGGGCGGCCATCTCGGCGGCCTCGTCCAACAGGTCATCGGCCGTCCGGTCGTCTCCGGCCCGCGCCGCGATCAATGCGGCCTGCACCAGCAGCGACCCACACAGCGACCACTCATGCGGCGTACCACCGTCAGGTGCCGCGCCGCCTCCCGCTCGGCGGCGTCGATCTGCTCGCCCCGGCCCGTCGTCGACCCGTCGCCACGACGCTTCATCGTCACCCCCATCAACATCGCGGCGGCAAGTTCTCAGCCGACGCGTGCTTCATAGATTGACGCTGGAGTGTCGCCACGCGCGGCGGCATAAGGAGTGACAATAGGGTTACTTAGGGGACGACATTAGGGCGACATAACGGTACGGTGACCGGCATGGCTGTCCCCAACATCACGCTGCGTACGGTCCGGACCAGGATGCGGATGAGCCAGGACGACTTCGCCCGTGCGCTCCAAGCCGCCGGCCACCGCGTCGGCGAGCCCAATGACGCCAACAAGCGACTCGTCCAACGCTGGGAGGCCGGGGTGATCGCCGCCCCTCGGCCTTTCTACGCCCGCGCGTTGGAGGTCGTCACCGGCCTGCCCATCACACTGCTCGGTTTCGCCGCGATGTCGGACGGCGGCGCGGTGGATGATCCCCACGGCGGCAACGGCCTCGCCTCGCCCATGGGCGACCTGGCCACCCCGACGCCCAGATCAGCCGCTGTGCACGGGTCCCACGAGGGGGTGTGGCTGAGCCGCTATCAATACCACTCCAGCAGCCGGGGCGAGTCCTTCGCCGGGCAGCACTTCGTGGTCGTGCTCCAGCACGGTGACCGGTTGACCGTGCGCAGCCTGCCCGGCTCGGCGGCATCGTCGCTGTCGCTGGATCTCAGCGTGGACGGTGCCGTCGTCACCGGCACCTGGGTGGAGCAGACCGACCCCGCCGGCCACTACCGGGGAGCCCGCTACCACGGTGCGATCCAACTGCTGGTGGAGCCGACCGGTCGACGGATGGCGGGGAAGTGGGTCGGGTTCGGCAAGGACATGGACGTCAACACCGGCCCCTGGGAGCTGACCTTCCAGGACGCTTCGACGTCCAAGGCGACGCTCGATCGCTATAACACCCCGCCCGAGTAGTCTCTCGACGCCGTGAGTCTCTCGAACCCGTGTGCCTCCGTTCGAGATCCCACTACTCACCGATCAGGGTGCGCAGGGCAGTCCGAGGCTGACGGCGAGTGGGTGATCACGGGGGCACGCGGAGGTGATCAAGAAGTTTGCGTCATCCTGCAGCCCGGAATCTGACGCAAACTCCTTGATCACCCGGGTCGGGTGGCGGACGCAGCGCGCCCACGAGAGCCGACGGGCTCCCTCCCGACGCTGGCCGGGAGGGAGCCCGTCGGCTCAGTACGGGGTCACTGCCTGACGTGGGCGTTGACGAAGGACGGGTAGCCGAAGACGCTGGAGATGAAGACCCCGCCGACCTTGGACCCGTGCACCGTGTAGGCCACGTCCACGAAGAGCGGCACCACCGGGGCGTACTCCGTCATGATCCGCCTGTCGAGCTTGCCCCACTCGGGCCCCTGGTCGGCCGGGGACAGGGCCTGGATCCGGTCGATCTCGGCGTTGACCGCCGGGTCGTTGAAGTACGCCTGGTTGCTGTTGCCCTCGGCCTTGATGGTGCGGCCGTCGTAGAGCACCGGCAGGATCGACGCGCCGCTGGGCCAGTCGGCGGCCCAGTTGCCGATGTAGAGGTCCCACGGGTTGTTCTTCTTCTTGATCTCGTCGAGCTTCGCGTCGTCCGGGATGTTCCGCAGGGTGATCTTGAAACCGGCCCGTTCCAGGTTGCCCTTGAGCTGGGTGCCCATCTGCTGTTCGTTGGTGTTGTCGGCGACACCGAGGACCAGCTCCGGGGTCTTCCCGCCGAGCAGTTCCTTGGCCTTGTCGATGTCGCCGTTGGCACCCGCCGGATAGGCGTCGTACGCCTGGTAGCCGATGGTGGACGGCGGCATCAGCGTGGTCATCGGCTGGGCGACGGTCTGCCCGCCGAGCGCCTTGACCAGGCCGTCCCGGTCGATGGCGTAGTTGAGTGCCTGGCGGACCTTGAGGTCGGTGACCCGCTGGTTGTTGATGACCAGTTGGTTTGCGCTCGGCGTCGGCGACAGGATGCTGCGCGCCTTGAGCGCCTGGTCCTGGGCGACCCGGGCGACAAGCGAGGCTGGTACGTAGTCCCAGGCCAGCGCGCTCTGGTCGGTGCCGTTGTCGGCGATCACCCGGTTGACGGCCGCGTCGCGCGTCGGCCCGAAGGTCCAGACGAACTGCTCCGGGTACTGGTGGCGGACCGGGTCGGTCGTGGCGTCCCAGTGCGGGTTGCGGTCCAGGGTGAGCTGCACGCCTGCCTGGTTCTTGGCGATCTTGTACGGCCCGGAGGAGAACGGCCGCTGGTCCAGGTTGACGCCGGTGTCCTGGTCGGGCCGCAACGGCGCGGTGGTCGGCAGCGAGACCGCGAACGGCAGGTCACAGCGGGGCTTGGCGAACTCGAACCGCAGCGTCTTCGCGTCCGGGGTGGTCAGCCCCGGCGGCAGCGACGTCCTGTTCTTCTTGAAGTCCCACTTCGTGTCGTACTGCGGGCTGTCGGCCAGCCACTCCTGGAGGTAGGTGGGGCCGCCGGTCAGGTCGGGGTCGAAGGAGCGGGCGATGCCGTACGCGATCTCCTTCGCGGTGATCGGGCTGCCGTCCTCGAACTTCACCCCGTCCTTGATGGTGAACTCCCAGACCCGGCAGTCGCTGTTCACGTTGTTACCGGGGGTCTGCGCCAGGTCGCCGACCAGGACCAGACCACCCTTGCCGTCGTCCTTCCAGGTGGTCAGGTAGCGGGCGAAGAGCGGGTTGGCCATCAGCCCGGCGAAGGAGTACGTCCGCTGGGGGTCCAGGTGGGAGATGGGCGTTTCCCGGATGACGGTGAAGGTGCCACCCTTGGCCGCCCCGGCCACCTCCGCCGCCGGGCCCTGCGAGTCCTTCGGGTCGGTGGCGATCACCCCGGTCTGCTGCCGTTCGGTGTCCACGGTGGTGCCCTCGCCGGTGTTCTCCGAGCAGGCCCCCAACGCCACCACCAGGGCGATCGCCCCGCCTGCGGCGGCTGCTGCGCGTGGTCGCATCCCTACCTCCTCCACCCCGTCACCGTCGGGCGGTGAACGCCGACGTCGCGAGGATCGTCAAGAAGAAAAACTTCGGACTGTCTAACAGATCTCGACAACTCTTGTCGCCCGACGGGCCGGCGTCCGCTGCACCGGACCGACCGGCAGACCGGCGGCTCAGCGCAGCCGTACCCGGGGGTCGATCGCCGCGTACAGCAGGTCCACCAGCACGTTCGCCAGCACCACGAAGACCGCGGCGATCAGCACGGTCGCCATGATGGTGGGCAGGTCACCGGCGCGGACCGCGTCGACCGCCGTCCGCCCCATGCCGTTGAGACCGAAGGTGGTCTCGGTGATCACCGTGCCGCCCAGCGCGCCGCCGACGTCCAGCCCGGCGATGGTCACCACCGGGGTGATCGCCGCGCGCAGCGCGTGCCGGCCGTACACAGTGGGTTTGGCCAGGCCCTTGGCCCGCGCGGTGCGGACGAAGTCCTCCGACAGCGTCTCCAGCATCTGCGCCCGGGACAGCCGGGCGTAGATCGCCGAGTAGAGGAACGCCAGCGCCAGCCAGGCCAGCACCAGCCCGCCGGCCCAGCGCACCGGGTCGTCCCGCAGCGGC
This sequence comes from Micromonospora sp. NBC_00421, assembly GCF_036017915.1. NCBI lineage: Bacteria > Bacillati > Actinomycetota > Actinomycetes > Micromonosporales > Micromonosporaceae > Micromonospora > Micromonospora sp. NBC_00421. The sequence continues at coordinate 6,792,302 of NZ_CP107929.1, read as the reverse complement.
GTGTAGCTCGGCACCGGCAGCCAGCGCAGCGTGTAGACGAAGACCAGCAGCAGCACCGCCCCCACGAAGTAGAGCTGCAACGACGCCCCGGCCAGCGAGAAGCCGATCGCTGCCCGGTCCAGCCAGGTGCCCCGGCGCAGCGCCGAGACCATCCCCAGGCCGACCCCGAGCAGCAGCCAGAGCACCGCCGCCGGGACGACGATGCTCAGGGTCACCGGCAGCACCCGGGCGATGGTGTCCGAGACCGCCTCGTTGGACACGTACGACCAGCCCAGGCAGGGCGCGTCGCACCGGCCGCCCTGGGCGCTGCCGAGATCCCGGCCGGTCACGATGCCCTTCATGTAGCCGGCGTACTGGCTGATCAGCGGGTCGCGTAGCCCCAGCTCCTGGCGGACCCGCTCCAGCCGTTCCGGGTTGCAGTTCTTCGGGCACATGCCGGTGACCGGATCCCGGGGCAGGGCGAAGAACATCAGGAAGCTGAGCACGCTGACCGCGAAGAGCGTCAACGTCGCCGAGAAGAGCCGCTTGACCAGAAACCGCACCATCGCCGCGCCCTCCTACCGGGACGACTTCGGGTCGAGCGCGTCGCGCAGCGCGTCACCGAAGAGGTTGAAGGCGAACACGAGCGCGAAGATCGTGATGCCGGGGAAGAAGACGTACGCCGGATCGGTCTGGAGGTAGTCCAGGCTGCGGTAGATCATCCGGCCGAAGCTCGGGGTGGCGTCGGTCAGCCCGACCCCGATGAACGACAGCGCCGCCTCGCTGGTGATGTACGCCGGCACCGCCAGCGAGAACGACACCAGGATCGGCGCCCAGAGGTTGGGCAGCAGTTGCCGGAACAGCATGTGTCCCAACCCCGCGCCGCTGGCCCGCGCCGCGTCCACGAACTCCCGCTCGCGCAACGCGATCACCTGCCCCCGGACCAGCCGGGCGGTGCTCGTCCAGCCGAACAGCGCGAAGATGGCGATCAGCACCCCGATCTGGAACGCCGCCGGCACCTCGTCCCGCTGGCCGTAGAAGCGCAGCGCGATGGTCGGGGTCAACGCCAGCGCGATGATCAGGAACGGCATCGCCAGGGTCAGGTCGGTGATCCAGTTGACCACCGCGTCCAGCCAGCCGCCCAGGTAGCCGGCGACGGTGCCCAGCACGATGCCGATCGCCGCCGTGAGCACCGCCGCCGCGACGGCGATGAAGAGCGAGGTACGCAGCCCGTGCACCAGCCGGACGAAGATGTCCCGGCCCAGCCCCGGCTCCAGCCCGAACCAGTGCTCCCCGGTCACCCCGCCGGCATAACCGAGCGGCATCCCGAATCCGTCCAGCCCGGACTGGAACTGCTCCCGGGGGCCGATCCCGTACACCCGCTCGATCAGCGGGACGGCGAGCGCCACCAGCACGAAGAAGACAAGCATGCCGCCGCTGACCAGGCCGGTCCGGTCGCGCCGCAGCCGGGCCCGGGCGAGCTGGCCGGGCGAGCGCCCGACGAACCCGCCACCCGCCTCCGGACGGTCACCACCGGTCTCCGTTCCGGCCTCGGCCAGCGTGGCCGGATCCACCGGGGACACACTCATCCCGCCACCTCCCCTGCGCTCGCGTCCGGGCCCGGGACGACCACCGGGTCGCCAAGCGGCCCGGTCTCCGGGAAGTGGCAGGCGGTGGCCTGCCGGCCGCCGTCGCGGGCCACCAGCGCCGGTTCCTCGGTGGCGCAGACCTCCCGGGCCTTCGGGCACCGGGTGCGGAACCGGCAGCCCGACGGCGGGTCCAGGGGCGTCGGCACGTCCCCGGTCAGCCGGATCCGCCCGGCCTGGCCGGGCGCGCTCACCTCCGGAACCGCCGACAGCAGTGCCCGGGTGTACGGGTGCCGGGGCCGCTGGTAGATGTCGTCCCGGTCGCCGATCTCCACGATCCGGCCGAGGTACATCACCGCGACCCGCTGGCAGAAGTGCCGCACCACGGCCAGGTCGTGGGCGATGAACACGAACGCCAGCCCGAGGTCGCGTTGCAGGTCCCGCAGCAGGTTCACCACCTGCGCCTGGATCGAGACGTCCAGTGCGGAGACCGGCTCGTCGGCGACGATCAGCTTCGGCCGCAGGGCCAGCGCGCGGGCGATCCCGATCCGCTGCCGCTGCCCGCCGGAGAACTCGTGCGGGTAGCGGTTGTAGTGCTCCGGGTTGAGCCCGACCAGCTCCAGCAGCTCCCGGACCCGCTGCTTCACCCCGCCGGGCGGGTCGATCCCGTTGACCTGCAACGGCATGGCCACGATCCGCCCGACGGTGTGCCGGGGGTTCAGCGAGGCGTACGGGTCCTGGAAGATGATCTGGAGGTCCTGCCGCAGCGGGCGCAGCGCACGACGGCGGGCGTGGGTGATGTCCCGCCCGGCGAACTCGATCGTCCCGGCGGTCGGCTCCAGCAGCCGTACCAGCATCCGTCCGGTGGTGGACTTGCCGCAGCCGGACTCCCCCACCAGGCCCAGCGTCTCGCCGGGCCGCACCTCGAAGTCGAGCCCGTCGACCGCGCGTACCAGCCCCGTGGACCGCAGGCCGGTGCGCACCGGAAAGTGCTTGGTCAACCCCCGTACCCGCAACAACGGCTCGGCCGCGCTCATGGCAGCCGCCTCTCGCCCGCGACTGCGGGACTCCGCTGCGCTACGTTCCTCGCGCTCATGGCAGCCGCCTCTCGCCCGCGACTGCGGGACTCCACTGCGCTACGTTCCTCGCGCTCATGGCAGCCGCCTCTCGCCCGCGACTGCCGGACTCCACTGCGCTACGTTCCTCGCGCTCATGGCAGCCGCCTCTCGCTCAGGGACACGGCCGCCAGGCGGGTGCGTTCGCCGGGGGGCAGGTGACAGGCGACCAGGTGGCCGTCCGCGCCGGCCGGGCCGAGCTGCGGGACCTCGGTGCGGGAGCGGTCGCCGGCGTACCGGCAGCGTGGGTGGAACGCGCAGCCGGGCGGCAGGTCGATCAGCGAGGGCGGGTTGCCCGGGATGGGCACCAGGTCCGCGTCCGCGTCGCCGTGCAGCGACGGCACGCTGGAGAGCAACCCCCAGGTGTACGGGTGCTGCGGCCGGCGGAGCACCTGCGCGGCGCTACCGTGCTCGACCACCCGCCCGGCGTACATCACCAGCACGTCGTCGGCGACCTGGGCGACCACCCCCAGATCGTGGGTGATCAGCACGATCGCGGTGTGGAACTCGGCCTGGACGTCGGCGAGCAGGTCGAGGATCTGCGCCTGCACCGTCACGTCCAGCGCGGTGGTCGGCTCGTCGGCGATGACCAGCGCCGGATCGTTGACCAACGCCATCGCGATCATCGCCCGCTGCCGCATGCCGCCGGAGAACTCGTGCGGGTACTGGTCGTAGCGGCGGGCCGGCTGCGGGATGCCCACCCGGTCCAGCAGCTCCACCGCCCGGGCGCGCGCCGCCCGCTTCCCCGCACCCCGATGGTGGACCCGGTACGCCTCGGCGATCTGCCGCCCCACCGTGTAGTAGGGGTGCAGGGCGGAGAGCGGGTCCTGGAAGATCATCGCCAGGTCCCGGCCGCGCAGCCGGCGTACCTGCTCCTCGGGGAGGCCGACGAGTTGCCGGCCGCCGACGGTGATCCGACCGCTGACGGTGCTGCGCCGGGGGTCGTGCAGTCCGAGTACGGCCAGCGAGGTGACGCTCTTGCCGGAACCCGACTCACCGACGATGCCCAGAGTCCGGCCGCGCGGCACCGCGAAGGACACCCCGTCGACCGCGCGCACCACGCCGTCGGCGGTGTCGAACCGTACCCGCAGGTCGTCCACCCGCAGGTACGGCTCGTCGCCGACGCCCGGCTGCGGCACGGCCGGGCGACTGTCGACGCGCTGCCGCGGCACGGCCGGGCCGGTGTCCGGCGGGCCGGACGGGGCTGCTTGCGGACTGTCCACGACCGCCTCCCTCGGGTTGTAGGGAACCTACAACAAAGAGCGGAGGCTGAAAATAAGCTACGGACCGTGAGCTGACAGCGGACCACAGCGTAACGACCCGGTGACCCCGCCGCGCGCCCCCGGCCGCCCGGCCCGAACCGGCGCGACCGTCGTCGCGACCCCGCGTCGTCATGCGGTGTCGTCACCCGCCTGCCGCACCCGGGGTGCGACCATGACCATGGTGCCCGGTGGAGGATGCCCGGCGACACGAGGTGGAGGTGACCGACCATGACCGCAGCGGTGTTCGGCCACGACGGACCGTGGACCGAAGAGGAGTACCTCACCCTCGGCAAGACGTCCCAACGCGTCGAACTCTTCGACGGGAGCCTCCACGTGACCCCAGCCCCCACCCCCCGCCACCAGAACATCTCGGGAGAACTGCGGGCCGCGCTGCGGCAGCCGGCCCGCAGTGCGCACCTGCGGGTCCTGGAGGCGGTCAACGTCCGCCTCAAGCCGGGCCGGATCACCATTCCCGATCTCGTCGTCACCGGCGAGATCGACTTCGACGAGGTCTACATCGAGGCACACGACGTCCGTCTGGTCTGCGAGATCATCTCGCCCGGCAACGCGGCGACCGACAAGGTCCTCAAGATGCACTACTACGCCGCCGCCGGGATCGAGTGGTACCTGCTGATCGAGCAGCAGAACGGCAACCTGCACCTCTACCGGCGACACGGTCGGCACTACCTGGAGCAGACGGTCGCCAAGGTCGGGGAGACGCTCGACCTCACCGAGCCGGTCCGGGTGAGCATCCGTCCCGAGGAGCTACTGCCCTGACGGATGTCGGTGGGCTCGCCTACTGTCGGTCCATGACCGAGTTCGACGCCGCAGCCGCCGCCGTGCAGGCCGCCCTCGACGCGGGCGCCCGGTATGCCGACGCCCGGGTGATGCACCTGCGCTACGAGTCGATGTCCGCCCGCAACGGCGACATCGAGGAGCTGACCCAGCACGAGAGCATCGGCCTGGGCGTACGCGCGCTGGTGGGGTCGGGGTGGGGCTTCCACGCCGTACCCGAGCTGTCCGACGCGGCGGCGCGCGAAGCCGGGCGGCGGGCGGCGGCGGTGGCTGCCGCGAGCGCCCGGGTGCCCGGCCCCCCGATCACGCTGACCCCGGCCGAGCCGGCGGTGGCGAGCTGGGCCTCCGGGTGCGCGGTCGACCCGCTCGGCGTGGCGCTGTCCGACAAGGGCGACCTGCTGGTCCGGGCCACCGGGACGGCCCGCGACCAGGGGGCCGACCTGGCCGAGGGGCTCTACCAGATCTGGGACACCCGCAAGTGGTTCGTCTCCAGCGAGGGGCACCGCATCGACCAGCACATCCGCGAGTGCGGCGGCGGCATCTCGGCCACCTCGATCGGCGAGCACGAGACCCAGCGCCGCTCCTGGCCGAGCTACCGGGGTCAGTACGGCACCACCGGGTGGGAGCTTGTCGAGTCGCTGGACCTGGCCGGGCACGCCGCCCGGATCGCCGACGAGTCGCGGGCGCTGCTCACCGCGCCCGAGTGCCCGGCCGGCGAGACCGACCTGATCCTCGGCGGCGAGCAGCTCGCCCTGCAGATCCACGAGTCGGTCGGGCACGCCATCGAGCTGGACCGGATCCTCGGCTGGGAGGCCGCCTTCGCCGGCACCTCCTGGCTCGACCTGGCCCAGCTCGGCTCGCTGCGCTACGGCTCCGAGCTGATGAACGTCACCATCGACCCGACGATCCCCGGCGCTCTGGGCAGCTTCGGCTTCGACGACGAGGGCTCCCCGGCGGTCAGACGCGACGCGGTACGCGAGGGCCGCTGGGTAGGCGTGCTCGCCGGCCGGGACTCGGCCGCCGTCGCCGGCCTGGACCACGGCGGCAGCGTACGGGCCGACGGGTGGGCCCGGCTGCCGATGGTGCGGATGACCAACGTGGGCCTGGAACCCGGCCCGCACACCCTCGACGAGATCATCGCGGCCACCGACGACGGGGTGCTGATGGACATCAACCGATCCTGGTCGATCGACGACCGGCGGCTCAACTTCCAGTTCGGCTGCGAGATCGGCTGGGAGGTGCGCAACGGCCGACGCGGCCGGATGCTGCGCAACCCCACCTACACCGGCATCGGGCCGCTGTTCTGGCGGTCGATGGACATGCTCTCCTCCGAGACCGTGCCGTGGGGCACCCCGAACTGCGGCAAGGGCCAGCCCGGCCAGATCGGGCACACAGGTCATCCGGCGGCACCGGCCCGGTTCCGCAACGTCCGGGTGGGGGTGCGCGCATGACCGGCCTGCGGGACGCCGGGGCGACCGAGCTGGACGTCGCCGCCCGGGTGGTGGAGCTGGTCCGCGAGGTGGCCGGACCGGCCGCCGAGGCCGAGGTCACCGTCGTCCGGCACGACCTGGCGCTGACCCGGTTCGCCAACTCCTTCATCCACCAGAACGTCGCCGAGTCGGGGGTGAGCGTCCGGCTGCGGGTGCACCTCGACGGCCGGACGGCCGCCGGTGGCGGCAGCCTGGTCGACCCGGACGGGTTGCGGGCCCTGGTCGGGCGCACCCTCACCGCAGCCCGGCTCTGCCCGCCCGACCCGGCCTGGCCGGGGCTGACCCCACCCTCGTCGGTGCACTCCAACGGCCTGCTCGACGAGGCCACCGCCTATGCCGAGCCGGCGGCCCGCGCCGACCGGGTCCGCGCCTTCGTCGACGCGGTGGGCGGGTTGGAGGCGGCCGGTTACTGCCGCACCTCCTACCGGTCGGGGGCGTTCGTCAACTCGGCCGGCCAGTCGGCGCAGGGGCGGACCACCGAGGCGGCGATGGACGGCATCGCCCGGTCCGGTGGCGCGGACGGGGTGGCCCGGCTCTGCGCCGGTCGCCTCGACGGGCTGGACGGCGCGGCCCTCGGCGCGCGGGCGGCGGCCAAGGCACGGGCCGCCGCCGACCCGGTCGAGCTGCCCCCGGGCCGGTACGAGGTGGTCCTCGAACCGGCCGCCGTGGCCGACCTGCTGCAGAATCTCGCCTGGTACGGCTTCAACGGCAAGCGGCACACCGAACGCCAGTCGTTCGCCAGCCCCGGCGCCGCCCAGTTCGACCCGGCGGTGACCCTGGTCGACGACCCGACGTACGGCGGCGAGATGCCGTTCGACCTGGAGGGCACCCCGCGCCGGGCGCTCACCCTGGTCGAGGCGGGCACCACCCGCGGGGTGGCCCACGACCGGCGCAGCGCCGCCGGGGCGGGCACCACGTCGACCGGTCACGGGACGCCCGGCGGGTCCACCTTCGGCCCGGTCCCGCGCAACCTGCGCCTGCTCGGCCACACCGGGGCGGACGACGCGGCGACCGGTCCGGTCCCGACCGTCGGCCCGGTGGCGGGTGGCCCGGCGGCCGACGGCCCGGTGGCGGGGGCGGTGGTGGATGCGGACACCGCCGCACTTGTCGCACCGATGGCCCGGGGGCTGCTGGTCAGCGACTTCTGGTACACCCGGGTACTCGACCCGAAGAGCCTGGTGATCACCGGGTTGACCCGCAACGGGGTGTGGCTGGTGGAGGACGGCGTGCCGGTGCGGGCGGTACGGAACCTCCGCTTCACCGAGGCGTACCCCCGGGCGTTGGGGCCCGGTGCGGTGCTCGGCCTCGGCCGGCGGCCGGTCCGTCAGCCGGACCGGATCGACGGCGGCTGGTGGGAGGGGCCGCCGCTGCGGCTGGCCTCGTGGAACTTCACAGGCGGCGCGTCCGGCTGACCGGTCGCCGCCCACGCGTCTGCGCCGAAGCAGGCCCAGCAGCGCACCGCCACACACCGCACCGCCACACACCGCACGCCGACCTGCCGCGCAGCCCGCCGGCAACGCCACGACGGCCGACGGCCGACGGCCGACGGTAAAACGATCATGGCTCGGGTCTTTCCAAGGTGCGGGACACACGGGACACTGCGTTGCGCGGCCCGACCGTGATGATCGGCGTAACGTGTGTCACTTAGCTGCGCCGATGTCCCGGCGCGGTCGCCTGCGTGCCGCAAGACGTGGCAGTGGACACGGTCCGGCCGGTCCGCTGACCGCACGGAACGTGAACCGCCGCCCGCGAGGGCCCGTCCCGTCAGGAAGACGACTCGAATGACATCAACGGCAACGAAGCCGCGGGGTGCGCGGGCGCGCGCCGCCATCGCGGCGAAGACGTTGCGAACCGACCGCTGGTGGTTCGCCCCCCTGATCACCGTCGTCGGGCTCAGCGCCTGGGTGGCGTACGCGACCGTCCGGGTGTTCATGCACAAGTGGTACTGGGTGGACCAGTACCACTACCTGACCCCGTTCTACTCCCCCTGTGTGACCGACAGATGTGTCGAGGGCTCCTCGCACTTCGGCAGCTTCCTGCCCGGCTGGTGGATCATCCCGGACGCGGCGCTGACCCTGCCGTTCCTGCTGCTGTTCCGGCTCACCTGCTACTACTACCGCAAGGCGTACTACCGGTCGTTCTGGTTGTCGCCGCCGGCCTGTGCGGTGCCGGACGGGCACAAGTCCTACTCCGGGGAGACCCGGTTCCCGCTGCTCGGGCAGAACCTGCACCGCTACTTCTTCTACGCCGCCGCGATCATCTCGCTGATCAACACCTGGGACGCGGTCCTGGCCTTCCACTCCCCGGAGGGTTTCGGCTTCGGGCTGGGCAACATCATCCTGCTGGTCAACGTGGTGATGCTCTGGGCGTACACGATCTCCTGCCACTCCTGCCGGCACATCATCGGCGGCCGGCTGAAGCACTTCTCCGCGCACCCGGTGCGGTACCGGGCCTGGACGTTCGTGTCCAAGCTGAACACCCGGCACATGCAGCTCGCCTGGATCACCCTCGGCACGCTGGCCTTCACCGACTTCTACGTGATGGCCATCGCCGCCGGCTGGTTCACCGACCTGCGGTTCATCAACTAGAGGGCGCGCCGACATGACCACTACCACTCGCATCGAACGACACCACTACGACGTCGTCGTGATCGGAGCCGGCGGCGCCGGCCTGCGCGCGGCGATCGAGGCCCGGCTCGCCGGCAAGAAGACCGCGATCATCTCCAAGTCGCTCTTCGGCAAGGCGCACACCGTGATGGCCGAGGGCGGCGCGGCAGCCGCGATGGGGAACGTGAACAGCCGGGACAACTGGCAGGTGCACTTCCGCGACACCATGCGCGGCGGCAAGTTCCTCAACAACTTCCGGATGGCCGAGCTGCACGCGAAGGAGTCGCCGCAGCGGATCTGGGAGCTGGAGACGTACGGGGCGCTCTTCGACCGGACCAAGGACGGGAAGATCTCCCAGCGCAACTTCGGCGGGCACGAGTACCCGCGGTTGGCGCACGTCGGCGACCGGACCGGCCTGGAGCTGATCCGCACCCTCCAGCAGAAGATCGTCTCCCTGCAGCAGGAGGACAAGCGCGACCTCGGCGACTACGAGGCCCGGATCAAGGTCTTCTCCGAGACCACCATCACCGAGCTGCTGCTCGACGGCGCCGGGACGGACGGCCACAGGATCGCCGGCGCGTTCGGCTACTACCGGGAGTCCGGGGAGTTCATCCTCTTCGAGGCCCCGGCGGTGGTGCTGGCCACCGGCGGCGTCGGCCGGTCCTACAAGGTCACCTCGAACTCGTGGGAGTACACCGGGGACGGGCACGCGCTGGCCCTGCGGGCCGGGGCCACGCTGATCAACATGGAGTTCCTCCAGTTCCACCCGACCGGCATGGTCTGGCCGCCCTCGGTGAAGGGCATCCTGGTCACCGAGTCGGTACGCGGCGACGGCGGCGTGCTGAAGAACTCCGACGGCAAGCGGTTCATGTTCGACTACGTCCCCGACGTCTTCCGCAAGCAGTACGCGGAGACCGAGGAGGAGGCGGACCGCTGGTACACCGACCCGGACAACAACCGACGCCCGCCGGAGCTGCTTCCCCGCGACGAGGTCGCCCGCGCGATCAACAGCGAGGTCAAGGCCGGTCGGGGTACGCCTGCCGGTGGCGTCTTCCTGGACATCGCCTCCCGACGTTCGGCCGAGGAGATCCGGCGCCGGCTGCCGTCGATGTACCACCAGTTCAAGGAGCTGGCCGACGTCGACATCACGGCCGAGCCGATGGAGGTCGGGCCGACCTGTCACTACGTGATGGGCGGCGTCGAGGTGGACCCGGACTCCGGGGCCGCGCACGGCACGGTGCACGGGCTGTTCGCTGCCGGTGAGGTCTCCGGTGGCATGCACGGCTCCAACCGGTTGGGTGGCAACTCCCTGTCCGACCTGCTGGTCTTCGGCAAGCGGGCGGGCGGGCACGCGGCGTCGTACACCGATCAGTTGGCCTCGCGGCCGAAGGTGCCGGTGGGCGCGGTGGAGACCGCCGTGGAGACGGCGCTGGCGCCGTTGCAGCGGGACACCGGGGAGAACCCGTACACCCTCCAGCAGGACCTCCAGGCGGTGATGGGGGATCTGGTCGGGATCATCCGGCGGGAGGGCGAGCTGGTCGACGCCCTGCGCCGGTTGACCGAGCTGCGGGAGCGGGTGGCGAAGGTGAGCGCGGTCGGCGGCAGACGCTACAACCCGGGCTGGCACCTGGCGCTTGACCTGCGCAACATGCTCGTCGTCTCGGAGTGCACCGCGAAGGCGGCGCTGGAGCGGCAGGAGTCGCGCGGCGGGCACACCCGGGAGGACTTCCCGACGATGGACCCCAGGTGGCGTCGGGTCAACCTGGTCTGTGCGCTGGACGGCGACACCGTACGCCTGGAGCACAAGCCGCTACCGAAGATGCGGGCCGAGCTGATCGGCCTCTTCGACCGTACCGAGCTGGGCAAGTACCTGACCGACGAGGAGCTGGCCGACTTCGACGCCCTCACCGAGGAGGCGAGCAACTGATGGGAAGCAAGAGGGAGTTCCGCATCTGGCGGGGCGACGAGACCGGCGGTGACCTCCAGGACTACTCGGTCGAGGTGAACGAGGGCGAGGTCGTCCTCGACGTCATCCACCGGCTCCAGGCCACCGACGCGCCTGATCTGGCCTGCCGGTGGAACTGCAAGGCGGGCAAGTGCGGCTCCTGCTCGATGGAGATCAACGGTAAGCCGCGGCTGAGCTGCATGACCCGGATGTCGACGTTCGAGGAGACCGAGACCGTCACGGTCACCCCGCTGCGGACCTTTCCGGTGATCCGGGACCTGGTCACGGACGTCTCGTTCAACTACGAGAAGGCCCGGGAGACGCCGGCCTTCGCCCCGCCGGCCGACCTGGCCCCTGGCGAGTACCGGATGCAGCAGGTCGACGTGGAGCGCTCGCAGGAGTTCCGCAAGTGCATCGAGTGTTTCCTGTGCCAGAACGTCTGTCACGTGATCCGCGACCACGAGGAGAACAAGCCGGCTTTCTCCGGGCCCCGGTTCTTCATCCGGGCCGCCGAGCTGGACATGCACCCGCTGGACGCGAAGACCGACCGCAAGCAGTACGCGCAGCAGGAGCAGGGGCTCGGCTTCTGCAACATCACCAAGTGCTGCACCGAGGTCTGCCCCGAGCACATCAAGATCACCGACAACGGGATCATCCCCATGAAGGAACGGGTCGTCGACCGCAGGTACGATCCCCTGGTATGGCTCGGTAGCAAGATCTTCCGTCGGGGCGAGACGCCCCAGAGCACCGCGAACAGCGCGGGAAAGGGGTCCGCGGTGCACAGCGGCGCTCGTCAGACTGGGGTCCACTCGCACGCCGGCGGCTCCGGCGACCCGGGCGCGGAGGCCCAGGCGCAGCAGGGCGTGAACTGGCACCGCGAGGTCCCGCACCCGACCATGCCGGCGGTCGACGACCGGGGCCGGCTCCCGCTGACGGAGTTGACCTTCGACCGGGCGGCGGCCCCGTCGCCGTTCGGCGACGACCTCACCTTCCCGCTGCCGCCGGAGCACCTCAACTTCGCCCACCCGAAGCAGGACGAGAAGCCCTCGGGCGAGGGTGACAGGCACTGACGCCACGCGACAGGCGGTAAGCGGCACGACAGGCGGCGGGGGCCACGGCGGAAGCCGTCGGCCCCCGTCCCGTTCCGGCCGGGTGTCCGGCCCGGTCAGTCGGAGTCCAGCAGCGGGCGGAGGGCGGCGACGATGGGGGCATCGGCGGGGAGCCAGGTGACGCTGTGCAGCTCACCGGCGGCGAGCCAGCGCATCGCGGAGTGCTCCAGCGCGCGCGGCTGGTCGCCGTGCAGCAGGCGGGCCGCGTACACCTTGAGCACCGACCGGCCGTGGGCCATCCGGACGTCCCGGCCGACCCGGTCGCCGATCTCCACCCGGACGGCCAACTCCTCGGCGCACTCGCGGATCAGCGCCGCCGTCTCGCTCTCGCCCGGCTCGACCTTGCCGCCGGGGAACTCGAACATGCCGGCCACCTCGGGCGGCGCGGTACGCGCGCAGGCGAGCACCCGCCCGGCGGAGATGATCGCCGCGCCCACGACCACCTTCGGCTCGCGCCGGTCGGCCTGTCCGTTACCGCTACACCGTTCGGTCTGCACGGGCGTCCAGCGTGCCAGATCAATAGTCGTTTTGGGTACCGTCGCCGACCGGTAGGCCAATAAGAGACGGAAGTGTGGGCGTGGACACACCGCCGTCAGGTCGACAGACTGGTGACACCACGAGGACACGGGACGGCGACGATTTGGCCACAAGCCGGCAACGGCGCCTGGGAGGTGCGGTGATGCGCGCGCTGTTCACCAGTCGAACCAAGCACGACTATCTCAGTGACGCCCTCACGCTCCTGCACGGGTGGACCCGCGACGGTGAGCAGATCCGGCGCACCCTGGTGATGGACGACGCCCAGCACGCGGCGCTCACCGAACGGGTCAAGGTCGTCGCGGACGCGCTGCGGTTGCGGCCGGACATCAGCCGGCGGGACACCGAGACGCGGATCCGGGTGGGGCACGGGGACGGGGAACCGCTCACCGAGGGTGAGGTGCTGCTCGCCGCCCGGATCGAGGACGCGTACCGCGCGGTGACGGAGCACTGAGGTGCGGGTCACCGCATCGGCTCCCCCTGCGCGGTGGGCAACCCCAGGGCCTGGCGTACGGCCAGCTCGGTGGCCGGGTCCGGGTGCTGCCCGGCCTGCGCGACGACCTGGAGCAGTCGGCCCTGGTCCGGCTCACCGTCGGCGTCCCGCCAGGCCGGTTCGTCCTGCTCCATCTCGGTGAGCAACCGCTCCATCGCCGGCCGGACCGCCTCCGGCCAGGGCTCCCTGCGCAGTCGGAACCACATGTCGGTGTGGATGGTCTCGGCCCTCCGGACCGCGTCCCGGAGGGTGGCCGGTGGGCTGGTCTGTGCGCCGGCCACCAGCGCCGCCCGCGTCTCGGTCCACTCCCGGCTGGCCAGCAGGTAGCCGAGCTGTGCCGGGTCGAGCACCGTGGTGTCCATCCGCAGCGGCCGGGACAGGGCGGTCGGGGCGGTCAGGTAGCAGGTGATCGTGGGGTCGGTGGACCAGTCGACCCGGGTCGGCAGGTACCAGCTCAACCGCACCTCGGCGGGCAACCCCAGCGGGTCCACCACGTAGCTGCGCTGCCGCTGCCGGCAGAGCGCCTCCGCCCGCTGGGAGAGCACCGCCGCGCCGGGATACCGCTCGTCGGCGGAGCGTTCGTACGCCGGGAAGTCGTCGACGTACTCGGCCTGGTGTGGGGTGTCGCACGCCACCCGGGTGACCTGCTCGGGTGCGGTCCGGCTGGCGGTGGCGCCGGTGGGGATCCGGAAGCAGTCCCCCACCCGCAGCCCGCGCAGACCGGTGCCGGGGTCGGAGCCGGTGAACACGATGCCCAGGGCCACCAGACCGGCCAGCACCCATCCGCCGAACAGCACCAGCCCGGCGACCACCAGGCCCTTCCCCCGCTCGCCGTCCCGCCTGATCCGACGCAACGCGAACCCGGCGGTGACGGCGGCGAGTACGCCACCGAGCAGGCCGAACACCAGGGTGGCGACGGCCAGCCGGTTCAGCCGGCCCCGGACGGCCGGCGGCTGCGGCCAGGGTTCCCAGTCGGGCACGGCTGTGGAACCCGGTTGGCGGGCCGGGGCCGCGTCCTCACCACCGGTCGGCACCGGGGTGGCGGACGCCCGGCGGGCCAGGGCCGCACTCTCGTCACCTGTCGGTGCCGGCACCGGCTCCGGCCGCGCCTCGCCGGTGGATGGCGTCTCGGAACGTTCGCTGGTCACGCCGCTTCCCTCCCCCGTCGCCCGCGTCTGGCCAGGCATGGCGAGACTAGTCGACCGGACCAACCAGCGGGGAAGGGCCGATGCTGGCGGGCGTCTCCTACCGTGGGATCCATGGCAAATGCGACGTACGACCGCAAGGAGCAGTTCCAGCAGATCCAGAGTGGACTGCTCGACGGGGAACAGATCATCGCCGTCTACGACGCCGTCGGCACCGGCACCGGGTTCATCGGCCTGACCGACCGGCGGGTGATCATCCAGGACCGCTCGTTCGTGGGGAAGAAGTACGCGATCACCAGCATCCCGTACTCGAAGATCACCAGTGTGAGCGTGGTGAGCAACAAGTCCTGGGGCGGGGAGTTCTTCTCCACCGGCTCGATCGCGGTTCACGTCGGCACCCACACCTACGAGGTGGAGTTCCGCGGCGCGCAGAAGAGCCACCACGTGCACAACGTGATCCTGCACTACATCTCCTGACCCCCGCCCCGCCCGCCGCCACCACGGGCCGCGACGACCGCCTCCCGGCCGGCGGGAGGCGTCCCGGTGGCGATGAGGGCGTCGAGGATGTCCCGGGCCGCGGCCAGCCGCTGCATGGACGCGGTGATCCGCGCCCGCTCCTCGGCGAGGCCGTCCAGCAGCTCGGGGCAGGTGGGGGCGAGCACCGTGGTGTCGTCCGGCACGCAGGGCAGGATCTCGGCGATCACCGCCGTTCCGAGCCCGGCCGACAGGAGCAGCCGGATGTGCCGCACCGTGGTCAGCGCCTGCTCGCCGTAGTCTCGGTAGCCGCTCGACCGCCGCTCGGGCCGCAGCAGGCCCTGCTCCTCGTAGTAGCGCAGGGCCCGGGTGCTCACCCCGGCCCGCCGGGCCAGTTCGCCGATCCGCATGCGTACAGGAGATCGCGGACTTGACCTTCACGTCAACGTCAAGGTCTACCGTCGCCGGCATGAGCGATCGACAACTCACGTACCGCGACCCGGTGGCGGTGCTCGGCCTGGGCCCGATGGGCCAGGCGCTCGCCGCCACCCTGATCTCCGCCGGCATTCCGACGACCGTCTGGAACCGTACGCCGGAACGGGCCGCACCTCTCGTCGCGCGGGGCGCGACGGCCGCACCGACAGTCACCGGGGCGGTCCGGACCGCCACCCTCGTGATCACCTGCCTGCGGGACCCGGCGGCGGTCGACGCCGTGCTGGCCGCCCATGACGACTGGGGCGACCGGACGGTCGTCGACGTCACCACCGGCCGACCGGACGAGGCGCGCAAGCTGGCCGACTGGGCCGACAATCACGGCGTCGACCTGGTCAAGGGGGCCATCCTGACCCCGACCCCGACGATCGGCACCCCGGCCGCCACGGCACTGTGGTGCGGCAGCCGGTCCGCCTTCGACGCCGCCCGGCCCGTCCTGGCGACCTTCGGCGGCACCCCTGCCTTCCTCGGGCCGGACCCGGGCGCGGCGGCGGCGTACGACATGGCGCTGCTCGACCTGTTCGGCACCGCGGTCAGCGGCCTGACCCACGCCTTCGCGCTGGCCTCGGCCGAGGGCATCGCCCCCGGCTCGTTCGCCAGGTACGCCGCCGGGATCGCCCCGATGCTCGGGGAGATGACGGCCCGCTTCGCCGACCAGCTCGCCGAGGAGCGGTTCCCCGGCGACCGGTCAACCATCGCCTCGGCCCACTCGGGCATCACCCACGTCATCGAGACCGCCGACACCCACGGGATCGACTCCGGGGTGCTGCGCGCCGCCCGGTCCGTCATCGGACGGGCCGTCACCGCCGGTCACGGCGAGGACGGTCTCGCCCGGCTGGCCCGGTTCCTCGCCCCGGCCCGCTCCGCCTGACCCCCGCCGGGCCGGCGACCCTGCGATACTCCTCGGCATGCGGAGCAGGTTCTCCACTGTGGTCCGACGACTGCGCCGTGCCGACGGTCGGCGTGCCCGCTGGTTACGCCGCGCCGTCGTCGCGGCCGTCGTCGGCCTGATGCTGCTGGCCGGCGGCACCGTGGCGAGCGTGGCCTGGATCCGCAGCGACGCCGACGGGCACGTCTTCGCCGAGGACGACGTCCCCGAGGCACCCGTCGCCCTGGTGCTGGGCACCATGGTGCAGTCCGACGGCACGCCGTCGCCGTTCCTCACCGCCCGGCTGGAGATCGCGCGGCGACTGCTCGCCGCCGGCCGGGTGCACGCCATCCTGCTCTCCGGCGACAACATGAACCCGGGCTACGACGAGCCGACCGCGATGCGACGCTGGCTGCTCGGGCACGGGGTGCCGGCGGACCGGGTGGTGCTCGACTACGCCGGTTTCGACACCTACGACTCCTGCGCCCGCGCCAAGCGGATCTTCGGGGTGGACCGGGCCACCGTGGTGACCCAGTCCTTCCACCTGCCCCGCGCCGTGGCGGTGTGCCGTCGGCTCGGCATCGACGCCAGCGGGGTGGGCGACGAGACCGCCCGCGCGGACGACCTGAGGTGGCGGATCAGCTCCACCCGCGAGTATGGCGCGTGTGTGAAGGCCATGCTCGACCTGCTGTCCGGGCGCGACCCGACCCACCTCGGTCGCCGCGAGACAGGCGTGGACGACGCGTTGCGCGATGGTTGACCGGCCGCCCCGGCCGGGCGGCCGTACGTGGAGCCGACGGAAGTGGGTGCGGTGTGTTCCTGCGTGACGTGCTCGCCACCGACGTCGAGGCGTACCTGCGGATGCGCTGCGACCCGGTGATGATGGCCGAACTCGGCGGGCCGTTGCCGGCCGCGCACGTGGCCCGGCAGGTCCGCCGGGACGCCGAGCTGGCCGCCGACGGCACCGCACTGATCAAGATGATCGTGGTGGACGACACCGTCGCCGGGACCGTCACCCTGTGGCGGCACGGGTCGGACGACGAGGCGGTCACCGAGATCGGCTGGATGGTGCTGCCCGGGTTCCAGGGCCGGGGCCTCGCCAAGCAGGGCGTCCGGACACTGCTCGACCAGGCGCGCGCCGAAGGACGCTGGGGCGTCGTACACGCCTTCCCGGCGGTCACCAACGGCCCGTCGAACGGGATCTGCCGGGCGCTCGGGTTCACCCTGCTCGGCGAGGAGGACGTCGAGTTCAACGACCAGGTCATCACCACCCGACACTGGACGCTCGACCTGACCGGCCGGCCCGAGCGGCCGGAAACCCGGTTGCCCGCTGACTGACGCACTGCTTGGCTCCGGGCGCGAAGCCGACCGGAGGGAGCAGACGACATGCCGTACGCAGCGAAGTCCACTCAGGAAGGGACCATCCCCCACCAGACGGAATCGAGACTTCGTGACTACCAGCAGTTCCACGACCACGGCGCGGGTCAGCGCCGATAGCAGCGGTCCGGCGGTCGTTCCGAAAGGAGGCCGCTGATGTCGGTCTTCGACGATCCGGGGCACTTCGGCCGGCTGTGGGCCGACAGCTACGACGGCACGGGTAACCCGGACCCGGTACCGGCGGTGGACTTCCTCGTCGAGCGGGCCGGCGGCGGCCCGGTGCTCGAACTCGCCATCGGGACGGGTCGGGTGGCGCTGCCGCTCGCCGACCCGGCCGGCTTCGACCGGGACGAGCAGGTACAGATGCGGTCGGTGACCGAGGACTCGGCCACCATCCGGCTGCACCAGTACGACCGGACCGCACAGACCTTCGTCCGGCAGACGATCACCTTCGACCGCGAGGGCGTGCACCTGGCGCCATTCGCGATGCGGTACTGCTGGCCGGAGCAGATCGACGAGCTGGCGGACCGGGCCGGTCTACGGCTCGTCGAACGGTACGCCGACTGGCACCGGCAGCCGTTCGACGCCACAAGCACGTCGCACATCTCGGTCTACCGGCGCTGAGGGGTGGACCGGCCGGGGTCGGGGCGCCCGTCCCGACCCCGGGTGGGCCGAATCGTCCCGGGCGCCCGGTCAGGCCCGTTCTCGGCGCGTCACAGCCGCTTGATCATCCGGACGGCGGTGACCTCGAAGCCCATCTGCTCGTAGAGCGCCCGCGCGCCGGAGTTGAACCCGAAGACGCTCAGCCCGATCGCGACCACGCCCAACTCCCGGCACACCTGCTCGGCGGCCTCGATCATCGCCCGGCCGTAGCCCCGGCGGCGCAACTCCTCGCGTACCTCGAAGTCGTAGCCGAAGGCGTGCAGGCCGTCGGACTTCTGCTCCAGGTGCAGCCAGAGCATGCCGACCTCGTCGGCGTCGTCGTACGCCGTCCACAGCCGGTGCCCCTCGGTGGCCAACCCGTCGGGCAACAGGCCCTGGTAGTCCTGCCGGGCCTTCTCCTGCGCCTCCGGCAGCGGCATCGCCCCGGAGGCGGCGATGTTCTGCGCGTAGTCCTCCTCGGCGCGCTCCCGGTAGCGGAGGTACTGCTCGTCGGTCATCGGTTCCAGCCGCAAGGTCACCACACCACCACCGTAGGGTCAGCACCACCCCGCCCGCTGCCTCGTGGTCGCAGGGTCGACCGGCGACCCGCGAGAGCGCCGGTTTCCGACTGGCGCCCGGCGGGGCCGGCTGTCAGCCTGGATCCGTGCGGTACGACCCTCAACGGCACCTCTGGTCCGCGCTCTCGGTCACCGAGGTGCACGCGTTGTTCGCCGGCTGCCCGGCGCGCTGGTGGCTCTCCGGGGGATGGGCCATCGACCACTGGCACGGCAGCCCGAGCCGACCGCACGGTGACATCGACGTCAGCACCCTGCGGCCGGCGCTGCCCGCCCTGCTGCACGCACTACCGGCGGACCTGCGGCCGTTCGCGGCCCGGCGGGGGCACCTGTTCCCGCTGGCGGACGGGCACGACGACCCCGAGGTGCACAACATCTGGGTGTACGACGCCGGTCGGGACCGCTTCGTCCTCCAGATCAACCTGGAGGAGGGCGCCGAGACGGGCTGGCGCTACCGACGCGATCCACGGATCACGCTCCCGTGGGACTCGGCGGTGGCGTCCATCCGCGCCGTACCGACCGGGACGCCCGTCACCCAACTGCTGTGGAAGTCACCCGACCCGCGCCCCCGCGACGAGCGCGACCTGGACGTCGCCCGGCACCTGCTGACCCCGGCGCAGCTCCGATGGTTGCGCGAGGCGGTCCGGCTGGCACACCCGAACTCACCGTGGTCGGACGACCCCCGACTGGGACACCCCTGACCCGTCTCCCTCAGCGGCTGCGAGACACCCTCGACCCCACGGCCGGGCGGGCGGCGGGCGGAATCAGACGTTGAAGCGGAACTCCACCACGTCGCCGTCCTGCATGACGTACTCCTTGCCCTCGATCCGGACCTTGCCGGCGGCCTTCGCCGCCGCCATCGATCCGGCCGCGACCAGGTCGCCGTAGGAGACCACCTCGGCCTTGATGAAACCCCGCTGGAAGTCGCTGTGGATCACCCCGGCGGCCTCCGGGGCGGTCGCGCCGACCGGCACGGTCCAGGCCCGCGCCTCCTTCGGCCCCGCCGTGAGGTACGTCTGGAGCCCGAGCGTGCGGAAGCCGACCCGGACGAGCTGGTTCAGCCCCGGCTCGTGCTGCCCGATCGATTCCAGCAGCTCACGGGCCTCCTCCTCGGGCAGGTCCACCAGCTCAGATTCGATCTTGGCGTCCATGAAGACCGCCTCGGCGGGAGCCACGAGCGCCCGCAGCTCGTCGAGGAAACCGGCGTTGGCCAGCTCGGCCTCGTCGACGTTGAAGACGTAGAGGAACGGCTTGGTGGTGAGCAGGTGCAGCTCCCGCAGGTGCTCCAGCTCGATCTTGGCGGCGGCGGCCCCGGCGTAGAGAGTGGTGCCGCCGTCGAGCACCTCGACGGCCTGCTTGGCGGCGGTGACGGCGGCGGCCCGGTCCTTGCGGAGCTTGGCCTCCTTCTCCAGCCGGGGCAGCGCCTTCTCCAGGGTCTGCAGGTCGGCCAGGATCAGCTCGGTGTTGATCGTCTCGATGTCGTCGGCCGGCGAGACCTTGCCGTCGACGTGCACCACGTTCGGATCGGAGAAGGCGCGCACCACCTGGCAGATGGCCGAGGCGTCCCGGATGTTCGCCAGGAAGGCGTTGCCCCGGCCCTGCCCCTTGGACGCGCCCCGGACCAGGCCGGCGATGTCGACGAACGACACCGGCGCGGGCAGCACCTTCTGCGACGAGAAGATCTCGGCGAGCTTGCCGAGCCGGTCGTCCGGCAGCCCCACCACCCCGACGTTGGGCTCGATGGTGGCGAACGGATAGTTCGCCGCGAGCACGTCGTTCTTGGTCAGCGCGTTGAACAGGGTGCTCTTGCCGACGTTGGGCAGGCCGACGATGCCGATGGTGAGACTCACGACGGGCCAGCTTACGCCGTCGACCACCGACACCCGGCAGGCAGCCCCGTCGGCAGCGCCGGAAAGGCTCAGGCGGTGAGCAGCCGGGGCTCGATCCGGGTCTCCCGGACCCCACCCGCACCATCCGGCACCACCTCGTACGCGGCCACCCCCGCCCGGTCGGCGACCGCCTCGGCCAGCCGGGTGCCCCGGTAGACCAGCCCCACCCCGTCGTCGGTGCAGTGGCTGGCCGGCAGGGTGCCGTCGGCGACCAGCCGGTGCAGCAGCGGCCGACGCTCGGCCTCGCTGTCGTAGTGCACCCCGTTGCCGTAGGGCAGCCAGCCCAGACCATCGGTGTAGGCGCGCAGCTTGCGGCCGAAGCTGTCGGTGGTGCCGCCGACGTGCCAGCAGATCGAGCCGGCGGAGACCCCGCCGAGCACCACCCCCGCCTCCCAGCACTCGCGCAGGATCTCCGGCAGGCCGTGCACCCGCCACACCGCGCAGAGGTTGGCCACGCTGCCGCCACCGACCCAGACGATGTCCTGGCCGAGCAGGTGCGCCCGGACGTCCTCGACGTTGGGCATCGGGAACAGCGCCAGGTGCGACGGGCGGTAGCGGGTGCCGGCGAACGCGCCGTGGAAGACCGCCAGCGAGGTGGGCTGGTCGCCGACGGCCTGGTTGAGGTAGCAGATCCTCGGCTCGTCGGCCTGCGCCAACTCGGCCATCAGGTCGAAGACCGGCCCGGGGTCGGCGTCCCACGGGCCCCGGTGGCGGCTGGTGAAACCCATGCTGGTGGCGACGATCGTCGGTGCGCTGGCGGGCATGCTGGTCCTTTCGTCGGCTGGCTCCGTCCCCATCCTGCGTCACCGCCACACCCTGGCCGGGTTCAGCCGGCGAGACGCCAGCCCGTCCCGCCGTCCGCCGTCCCGGGCAGCTCGCCGGCCGCCGCGAGCGGCAGCGTGAACCTGTCCCCGGCGGCCGGCCCGGCCCGCTCGGACTCGCCGAGCATCCAGCGGACCTCGTCGGCCGTCCAGCCCAGCCCCCGCCGGCCGGCGATCTCCCGGACCAGTCGCCGGCCGACCCGGGTGTCGTCGTCGTAGAACCGCATGCACCAGTGGTGCGCCCACATGCCCAACGCCCGGAGGCCGGCCGCGTCGAGGGACCCGGCGAGCCGACCACAGGCGGTGTCGGCGAACGGCCGCGCCGGGTCGTCGGCCCGGTCCCGCTCGATCGCACCGAAGGCGGCCGGCGCGACCACCCGCATCCGGTCGTAGAGGCCCTGGGCGGCGGCATCGTCCAACCGCACCCGCCCTGACCGAGGATCCCCCCACCCGGTCACGCTCGCCATCGCCACACCCTTCTGGAGTTGGTGCCGGGACGCTACCGACCACTACCGACACTTTTCCGGCGGGAAACTGCGACAGGCGGAGCGGATAGCTACGCCGAGCTGGGGCGTCTGTATCTGTGACAGACAACATCGGGGAGGGCGGGTGGACGAGGACGACCGGGCCCGGCTGGCCGAGTTCGTGGCCAGCCGGACGCCGGCCCTGATGCGGGTCGCGTACCTGCTCACCGGGGACCGGCACACCGCCGAGGACCTGTTCCAGTCGGCGCTGGCGCGGACCATTCCGAGGTGGCGCGAGCTGCGCCACGCCGACCCGGAGGGCTACCTGCGCACGGTCATGTACCGCGAACAGGTGAGCTGGTGGCGGCGACTACGCCGGCACCGGGAGACGTTGCTCACCGGCGCCGACGAACGGGCCGGGCCCGACCCGAACGGCGGCACCGACGTACGGCTGGCGATGCGGGCCGCGCTGCGGGCGCTGCCGGCGGCCCAGCGCACGGTCGTGGTCCTGCGGTACTACGAGGACCTGACCGAGACCCAGGTGGCCGCCGCGCTCGGCTGCTCGGTCGGCACCGTACGCAGCCGCACCCACCGGGCCGTGGCCCGGTTGCGGCAACTCCTGCCGGACATCGAACTGCTGGAGGTACGGCGGTGACCACGCCCTTCGAGCACCTCATCCGCGCCACTCTCTCCGACCTCGCCGAGGAGGCACCGACAGTGCACGACCAGTTGACCCGTGCGGAACACCGGGCCCGGACCCGACGCCGCGCCACGATGACGGTGAGCGCGGTGGGCGCCCTCGCCGCCGTGCTGATCGCCGCACCGCTCGCGATGGCTGCCAGCGGCGGCGGGGACGCCCCGCCCGCCGTACCGGCCTCCCCGCAGAGCGGGCCACCTGCCGCACCGGCTCCCGCGCTGCCCGACGGCCCGGCCCCGATGACCGGCCGGACCGCCGTACCGGCGGCACCCGGCGCACCCGTCACGGGCCGGACCGCCGTACCGGCGGCACCCGTACCGGCCCGGCCCGACGGATCGGACCCCACGACCGGTCGGACCGCCGTGCCGGCGGCGCCCGCCGCACCCGTACCGGCGCAGACCGCACCGCCCGGCGACCGGTTCCCGAAGACCGGCCGGACGGCCGTACCGGCACCGGCGCAGACCGCCCCGCCGGTCGGGCTGCCGGGGCGCTGACGACGCCGGACGCCCGGTG
Organism: Micromonospora sp. NBC_00421; assembly: GCF_036017915.1. Taxonomy (NCBI): domain Bacteria; kingdom Bacillati; phylum Actinomycetota; class Actinomycetes; order Micromonosporales; family Micromonosporaceae; genus Micromonospora; species Micromonospora sp. NBC_00421. The sequence continues at coordinate 6,769,431 of NZ_CP107929.1, read as the reverse complement.
ACCCGCCCCGGCTGGCCCGAGCCCAGGGGGTCACCGGGCGTCCGCACGCCCAGGTCCGATTTCCGCGAGCCACCGCCGCTGGCCTGCGGGCATGATCGGTGGCGTGGAGTGGGACTTCGAACGGTGCTACCGGGCCGTGGACAGCCGTGACCAGCGGTTCGACGGCTGGTTCTACACAGGCGTCACGTCGACCGGGATCTACTGCCGGCCGTCGTGTCCGGCGATGACGCCGAAACGACGTAACGTCCGGTTCTTCCCGTCGGCAGCCGCCGCGCAGGGGGCCGGGCTGCGGGCCTGCCGCCGGTGCCGGCCGGACGCCGCCCCGGGCTCACCGCAGTGGGACGTCCGGGCCGACGTGGTGGGCCGGGCCATGCGGCTGATCGCCGACGGGGTGGTCGACCGGGACGGCGTGCCGGGGCTGGCCGCCCGGCTGGGCTACACCGAACGGCACCTGCACCGGATGCTCCGGGCGGAACTGGGCGCCGGTCCGCTGGCACTGGCCCGGGCGCAACGGGCACAGACCGCCCGGACGCTGATCGAGACCACCGGGCTGGGGCTGGCGGAGGTGGCGTTCGCGGCCGGGTTCGGCAGCGTACGGCAGTTCAACGACACCGTCCGCGAGGTGTACGGAACGGTGCCGTCACGGTTGCGCACCGGGCGGGGCGGCCGACCGGCAGCGGGCGGGGCGGGCACGATCACGCTCCGGCTGGCGTACCGGCCGCCGCTGCACGCCGCCGCGCTGCTGGACTTCCTGGCCGACCGGGCGCTGCCCGGGGTGGAGGAGGTGCGCGACGGGACGTACCGCCGGGGGTTGCGGTTGCCGCACGGCCCGGCGGAGGTCGCGCTGACCCCGGCGGTCGGGTACGTCGGCGCGACGCTCAGGCTGACGGACCTGCGCGACCTGGCCCCGGCGGTGGCCCGCTGCCGCCGCCTGTTCGACCTGGACGCCGACCCGGAGGCGGTCGACCAGACGCTGGCCGCCGACCCTGCCCTGACCGGGGTCGTCGCCGCCGAGCCCGGCGTCCGCCTCCCCCGCGCGGTCGACGGCTTCGAGCTGGCCCTCCGCGCCATCATCGGCCAACAGATCTCCCTCCGCGCCGCCATCACCACCCTCACCCGCCTCCTCCACCACCCCCACACCCCCTCCCCCTCCTCCCCCTCCCCCTCTCCCCCCTCCCCGGCCTCCGCCGACCGCCTCGGCTCCGGTGATCAAGAGGCTTGTGTCACGGAGAGCGCTTCCCGGCGCCCCAAACCTCTTGATCACCGTGGCGAACCCGGCGAGCTCGGAGGGCTCGGAGGGCTCGGAGTGGTTGGTGGGGGGTGGGGGGAGGTGCGGGGGTTTCCGGGGGCGGAGGAGGTGGCGGGGTTGCCGGACGCGGCGTTCGGGATGCCGGTCGCGCGGCGGGAGACGATCCGGGCATTGGCCCGGGCGGTCGCCGCCGGGGAGGTCGACCTGGAGCCGGGCGGGGACCGGGCGGAGACCGTACGACGGTTGACCGCGCTGCCCGGAATCGGGCCGTGGACGGCCGGCTACCTGGCCATGCGCGCCCTCGGCGACCCGGACGTGCTGCTCTGCACCGACCTCGCGGTACGCCGGGGCGCCGCCGCCCTCGGCCTGCCCCACACCCCCACCACCCTCGACACGTACGCCGAGCGCTGGCGACCCTGGCGGTCGTACGCGACGATCAGACTCTGGAGAGCGGCATGACGACCACCGGCACGACGGCAATCGGCACCACCACCATGGACACCCCGGCCGGCCCGCTGAGCGTGCTGGTCGGCCCGGACGGCGCGGTCCGGGCCGCCGGCTTCACCACCGCGCCGGAGAGCCTGCTGCCGCTCGTGCACCCGAGCCTGCGCGGCCCGCTCCGGCCGCACGCCGACCTCGGCCCGGTGACCGCCGCCGTGCACGCCTACCTCGACGGCGAGCTGACCGCGATCGACGAGGTGCCGGTGACCCAGCACAGCGGCGGGGCGTTCCTGACCCACGCCTGGACCGTGCTGCGCGACGTCAAGCCCGGCGAGCCGATCACCTACACCGCGTACGCCGCACTGGCCGGCCGGCCCGCCGCGGTCCGGGCGGCGGCCGCCGCCTGCGCCCGCAACGCCGCCGCCCTCTTCGTCCCCTGCCACCGGGTGCTACGCACCGACGGGACCCTCGGCGGCTACCGGTACGGGTTGGCGGTGAAGACGTGGTTGCTCGGTCATGAGCGGCGGCTGACGGCAAACTGACACAAGCCGACAGCGGCATCGACACCGTTCGACGCTACGGTCGGATGGTGCCCGCGCCGTGCGACGGCGACCCGGCCCCGAGGGTGGACGGCCGGGTCCGGCCGCTGCGCAACCTCTGGCGGCTGCGCCGCTACCTGCGCCCGTACGCCCCCGCGTACGCCCTGTTGCTGCTGGCCGCGCTGGCGGCCACCGGGGCCGGTCTCGCCGTACCCCTGGTGGTGCAGCGGGTGGTGGACGGGCCGGTGGCCCGGCACGACCCGGCCGGGTTGCTGCGGCTCGGCGGGCTGGCCCTGCTGCTCGGGCTGGTCGAGGCGGTGCTGATCTTCATCCGGCGGTGGAGCCAGTCCTCCTCGTCGGCCGGCATGGAGGCGACCATCCGCGCCGACCTCTACGCCCACCTGCAACGGCTGCCGGCCGGTTTCCACGACCGCTGGCAGTCCGGGCAACTGCTGTCCCGGGCCACCAGTGACCTGTCGGTGCTGCGCCGGTTCCTCTCCTTCGGCCTGCTCTTCCTGGTGCTCAACCTGGTCACCTACGTCGCCGTGGTGATCCTCCTGGTGCGGTTGCACGGGCCGCTGGGTCTGCTGGTGGCGGCCAGCGCGGTGCCGCTGTTCGTGATCAGCCGCCGGTTCGGCAGGCGCTACCACGCGGTCTCCCGGCGGATGCAGGACCAGCAGGGCGACGTGGCCACCCTGGTCGAGGAGACCGCGCAGGGGCTGCGCACCATGAAGGCGTACGGGCGGGGGCCGGAACTGGCCGAACGGTTCGCCCGGCGGACCAGCGCGCTGCACGACACCGGGGTCGGCAAGGGTGCCATGCAGGCCCGCGCCTCGGCCCTGTTCGACCTGGTGCCCAACCTGACCCTGGGCGCGGTGCTGGTCGGCGGCGCGACGCTCGTCGCCCGGGACGCGCTGACCGTCGGCGAGCTGGTCGCCTTCGTCAGCCTCCAGCTGATGCTGATCTGGCCGGTGCAGTCGCTCGGCTGGATCATCGCCAACGGGCAGGAGGCGGCGACCGCGGCGGACCGGATCCAGGAGGTGCTGGACACCCCTCCGTCGATCGTGGACGCTCCGGACGCCGTCGCGCTGGCCCGGTCGGCAATCCGCGGCCGGCTCCGCTTCGAGGGGGTGTCGTTCCGTTATCCGGGCAGCCCGGAGCCGGTGCTGCGGGAGATCGAGCTGACCGTCGAGCCGGGCGAGACGCTGGCCCTGGTCGGGGCGACCGGCTGCGGCAAGAGCACGCTGCTCTCCCTGGTCCCCCGGTTGTACGACGTGACCGACGGCCGGATCACCCTGGACGGGCACGACCTGCGGGCGCTGCGGCTGGACGCGCTGCGCCGGCTGGTCGGGGTGGCCTTCGAGGAGCCGACCCTGTTCTCCATGTCGGTCTGGGAGAACCTCACCCTGGGCTGCCCGGACGCCGACGCCGACCAGGTCCGGGCCGCGTTGACGCTGGCCCAGGCCGACTTCGCGTACGAGCTGCCGTGGGGGTTGGCGACCCGGGTGGGCGAGCAGGGCCTGTCGCTCTCCGGTGGGCAGCGGCAACGGCTGGCGCTGGCCCGCGCGGTGCTCGGCCGGCCGGCGCTGCTGGTCCTGGACGACCCGCTCTCCGCCCTGGACGTGCAGACCGAGGCGCTTGTCGAGGCGGCGTTGCGCCGGGTGCTGCGGGAGACCACCGCGCTGCTGGTGGTGCACCGACCGTCGACCGTGGCACTGGCCGACCGGGTGGCGCTGCTCGACGGGGGCCGGATCGTCGCCGTCGGGCGGCACTCCGAGCTGCTGGCCACGGTGCCGGCGTACCGGGCGGTGCTCGCCGCCGAGCCCTCGGCGACTCCGGGCCTGGTGCGTTCGTGAGCCGTCGCCCGCCCCGACAGCACATTCCGGCCGGGAGCGACGGCCGGTCCATCGGCGCGCTGTCGCGCTGGCGTGGGCTGGCGACCGACCCGGACGCCGACCGCAGCCGGGCCGAAAACGACTCACCCGAGGCCGTCGCCAGGCTGCGCGCTCGGAGCCGGGCGCTGCTGCGGGACCTGCTCCGGCCGCTCCGTCGACCGCTCGGCGCGGCGGTGGCCCTGCTGCTCGCCCAGAACACCGCCGCGATGGCCGGGCCCTACCTGGTCATGCTCGGCATCGACCGGGCGGTGCCCCCGCTGCGGGCCGGCGACCCGGGTCCGCTGGCCGCCGTCGCGGGCGCGTTCACCGTCGCGGCCGTCACCGAGTACGCCGCCCGGCGCGGCTACCTCACCCGCTCCGCCCGGATCGGCCAGGCCGTCCTGCTCCAGCTCCGCCAGCGGGTGTACGGCCACCTGCTGACCCTGTCGGTCGGCTTCCACGAGCGCTACACCTCGGGTCGGGTGGTGTCCCGGCTCACCAGCGACGTGGACTCCATCGCCGAACTGGTCGACGGCGGGATCGACACCCTGGTCGCCGCCGCGCTGTCGGTCCTGTCGGTCGCCGCCATCCTGCTCTGGTTGGACCTGCCACTGGCGGCGCTGACCCTGCTGGCGTTCCCGTTCCTGTTCTGGCTGTCCCGCTGGTTCGCCCGCGCCTCGGCGCACGCCTACCGGCACAGCCGGGAGGCGATGGCCCTGGTGATCGTCCACTTCGTCGAGTCGCTGCGCGGTATCCGCGCGGTGCAGGCGTTCCGCCGGGAGCCGCGCAACCAGCAGATCTTCGGGACGGTCAACGACGAGTACCGGGGGGCCAGCCTGCTCGGGTTCCGGCTGATCGCCACGTACTCGCCGGGGATCAAGGTGATCGGCAACGTCACCGTCGCGCTGGTGCTCGGGTACGGCGGCTGGCGGGTGCTCGGCGGCGACACCGAGGTGGGGGTGCTCGCCGCGTTCCTGCTCTATCTGCGCCGGTTCTTCGAGCCGATGCAGGAGCTCAGCCAGTTCTACAACTCGCTGCAGTCCGCGACGGCCGCGCTGGAGAAGCTGGCCGGGGTGCTGGATGAGCGTCCCGGGGTGCCCGAACCGGCGTCACCGGTGCCGCTGCCGGCCGGGCCGGGCCGGGGCGCGGTGACGTTCCGCGCGGTCCGGTTCGGCTACCGGCCGCAGGCGCCGATCCTGGCCGGGCTGGATCTGGCCGTGCCGGCCGGGCAGACGGTGGCCCTGATCGGCCCGACCGGCGCCGGCAAGTCGACGGTGGCGAAGCTGCTCGCCCGGTTCCACGACCCGGACGACGGCACGGTCGAGCTGGACGGCGTCGACCTGCGGGAGCTGGTCGACGCCGAGCTGCGGCGCGCGGTGGTGCTGGTGACCCAGGAGAACCACCTGTTCGGCGGCTCGGTGGCGGAGAACATCCGGTTCGGCCGGCCGGACGCCACCGACGCGGCGGTGCAGGCGGCGGCGCGGGCGATCGGCGCGCACGATTTCATCGCCGCCCTGCCCGACGGGTACGACACCGACGTGCACCGGCGCGGCGGGCGGCTCTCCGCCGGGCAACGGCAGCTCGTCGCGTTCGCCCGCGCGTTCCTGGCCGACCCCCGGGTGCTGATCCTCGACGAGGCGACCTCGTCGCTGGACGTGCCGACCGAGCGGTTGGTGCAGCAGGCGCTGGCCACCGTGCTGCGGGACCGCACCGCGCTGGTGATCGCGCACCGGCTCTCCACTGTGGAGACCGCCGACCGGGTGCTGGTTGTCGACTCCGGACGGATCGTCGAGGACGGCCCACCGGGCCTGCTCGTCACCACCGGTGGCCGGTACGCCGCGCTGCACCGGCAGTGGCGCGACTCGCTGGTCTGACGGGCCGTCCGGCACCGCTCCGGGGCAGCCGGTGGGCCGCGTGCCGGATAGACTCTGCCCGCATCGATGGGTCTCGCCCCCGTTTCCACCGGTCCCACCGGCGGACGGGCGTGGTGGGGCCGATCGCATCGCCGGGCATACGGGGAGGTTGCGGCGTGCGGATTCGCGGACGAATGGTGCTGGCGGCGGCAGTGGCGCTGGGCATGGCGGGGACGACAGGGGTGGCGCTGGCCGTGGACGGGGCCACCGGCCCGGTCCACGAATCGAACGGTGGGGCCTGGGCCGCCGGGGTGGCCCCGGTCGCCGAGGAGGCCCCGGCGGCGACCCGCACCGGCACCGGTGGCCGGGCGGCAGCGCCGGCGGCCCCCCGCCCGGCACCGGTGGTGACCCGTCCGGCGACGCAGGTGGCGCAGGCCGCCCCCGCCTCGGTGAGCTACCTGAGCGAGCGTTACCGGGTCGCCCCGGGCGAGGCCGCCCGCCGGCTCGCCCTCCAGGAGCTGTCCGCGCCGCTGGCCGACATCCTCGCCGCCCGCTTCCCCGGCTCGTACGCGGGGATGTGGCTGGACCAGGCCGGTGGTGGGGTGCTCACCATCGCCGCCACCGACCCGGCCCCGGTCACCGAGGCGGTCGCCGGCCTGCCGGATGCCCGGCACGTCACCGTCGTGCCGGTCCGCCACTCCCGGCGCGACCTCGACGCGGCGGCCAGTCGGGTGGCCGGGTCGCTGGGCGTCACCGCCGGGCAGGACGTGCTTGTCGACGAGCGGGCCAACGAGGTGCTGGTGCTCACCGGCGACACGGTGCCGGCCGACGACGCCCGACTGGCCGGCGTGCTCGGCGCGGGCGGGGTGCCGGTCCGGGCCCAGTCCCGGCTCGACGGCTCCTCGATCCCCAAGGCGTGCGACCCGCGCTACTGCGCCGAGGCGCCGATGCGCGGCGGCATCCGGCTGGACGTGCCCCGCGACGACGGCACCGTCGGCGGTTGCACCACCGGCTTCAACGTCCGGGCGAAGTCCGGGCAGTACTACGTGCTGACCGCCGGGCACTGCGTGGTCGGCGGCCGGCACCAGCGTGTCGACGACACCTGGCACCAGTTCCTCGGCCCGAAGGTGCCTGTGGGTCTGGAGTCGACCGCTCCGGTGCTGGCCGAGAACGCCTTCCCCTACGACTACGCGGTCCTGCCGTACGCCAAGGGGGCGACGACCCGCTGGGCGTACCCGAGGCGGGGTGTGGGCAACACGCCCAGCCTGGTCAACTACTGGTGCGTGGCGGACAATCCGGCCTGCGCCAGCAAGGGCAGCCGCGACGTGCCGGTCACCGGCGTCACGTCGTACGGCGCGGTGCAGGCCGGTTGGGTGGTCTGCGCCACCGGGTCGGCGTACACCCCGAAGGCCGGCGAGCAGTACGTCGACTCGGGGGCCGGGGCCGGCTTCCTGCCGGGCACCCGCTGTGGCGAGGTCATCGGCAAGGCCAGCGGCGGGATCGACGTGCGGGTGTGCGCCCGGCCGGGGGACAGCGGAGGTCCGCTGTTCACCGAGTCCGACGGGCGGGCGCTGGGCATCCTGAGCAACGGTGACGACGGCGAGGGCCCCTGCACCAACCCGGACGAGAAGAACACCTACGCGCCGGTCTCGGTCATCCTCGACCGGGTCAACGGTCGCACCGGGCTCGACTTCCAGATCGCCACCAAGGGCCCGCTGCTCGCCTCGCCGGCCGCCTCCGCGAACCGGTAGACCACCCGGGCCCGCCCCGCGCCCGCGCCGCACACCCACCGCGCCGCACGCCGCACACCCGGCGCGAGGTAGCCGGCACGCCCGGTAAAGCCGGTGGGCGGGGCGTCGGCGGGTGCCTACGATCGACCGATGACTGACACGGCGAGGACGGCCCGCGCCGGTGTTCCCGAACGTCCCACCCTGGACGGCATCGAGGAACGCTGGGCGCAGCGCTGGCAGGAGGAGGGCACGTACGCGTTCGACCGGGAGAAGGCGACCGTAACGGGGGCGACCGTAACGGGTCGCGGGTCGGCGGCGGACGCGCCGCGTCGGCACGGTCGGGGCGACGACGTGTACTCCATCGACACCCCGCCGCCGACCGTGTCCGGCGAGCTGCACATGGGGCACGTCTTCTCGTACACGCACACCGACACGGTGGCCCGGTTCCAGCGGATGCGCGGCCGGAACGTGTTCTACCCGATGGGCTGGGACGACAACGGCCTGCCCACCGAGCGCCGGGTGCAGAACGTCCACGGGGTGCGCTGTGACCCGTCCCTGCCGTACGACCCGGCGTGGCAGCCGCCCGACGCCCCGGTCACCGAGGCCCGCCGTCGGGAGCCGACGCCGATCTCCCGACGCAACTTCGTGGAGCTGTGCGGGCGGTTGACCGCCGCCGACGAGCAGGTCTTCGAGGCGCTCTGGCGGCGGCTCGGGCTGTCGGTGGACTGGTCGTTGACGTACACCACGATCGGGCGGGCGGCACGGGCCGCCTCACAGCGGATGTTCCTGCGCAACCTGGCCCGGGGTGAGGCGTACCAGGCGGAGGCGCCGACGCTCTGGGACGTCGGCTTCGGCACCGCCGTGGCCCAGGCGGAGCTGGAGGACCGGGAGCGCCCGGGGGCGTACCACCGGCTGCGGTTCACCGGGCCGGACGGGCGGGAGGTACTCATCGACACCACCCGCCCGGAGCTGCTGCCGGCCTGCGTGGCGCTGGTCTGCCACCCGGACGACGAGCGCTACGCCGACCTGGTGGGCACTTCGGTGCGTACCCCCGTGTTCGGCGTGGAGGTGCCGGTGCGCGCGCACCCGCTGGCGGACCCGGGCAAGGGCACCGGGGTCGCGATGGTCTGCACGTTCGGTGACCTGACCGACGTGACCTGGTGGCGGGATCTCGACCTGTCGACCCGGGTGGTGATCGGCCGGGACGGTCGACTGCTGGCCGAGCCGCCGGCCGGCGTGCCGGCGGCGCCCTACGCGGCGCTGGCCGGGCAGTCGGTCAACGCCGCCCGGCGGACCCTGGTGGCGCTGCTGCGCGAGGCCGGCGACCTGGTCGGCGAGCCGCGCGAGATCACCCACCCGGTGAAGTTCTACGAGCGCGGTGACCGGCCGTTGGAGATCGTCTCGACCCGGCAGTGGTACCTGCGAAACGGTGGCCGGGACGCGGAGCTGCGGGCGGCGCTGCTGGCCCGGGGCGACGAGCTGCGCTGGGTGCCGGAGCACATGCGACACCGCTACGCGCACTGGGTGGGTGGGCTGACCGGTGACTGGCTGGTCAGTCGGCAACGCTTCTTCGGGGTGCCGGTGCCGGTGTGGTACCGGCTCGACGCCGTTGGCGAGCCGGACCACACCAACCCTCTCACACCGGACGAAACGTCGCTGCCGATCGACCCGTCCAGTGAGCCGCCGCCGGGCTACGACGAATCGCAGCGCGGCCTGCCCGGCGGTTTCGTCGGCGACCCGGACGTGCTGGACACCTGGGCCACCTCGTCGTTGACCCCGCAGATCGTCGGCGGCTGGGAGACCGACCCGGAGCTGTTCGACCGGGTCTTCCCGATGGACCTGCGCCCGCAGGGGCAGGAGATCATCCGGACCTGGCTCTTCGCCACAGTGGTCCGCGCCCACCTGGAACACGGGGTGCTGCCCTGGCGGGACGCGGTGCTCTCCGGCTGGATCCTCGACCCGGACCGCAAGAAGATGTCCAAGTCCAAGGGGAACGTGGTCACCCCGATGGCGCTGCTGGAGCAGCACGGCTCGGACGCGGTCCGCTACTGGGCGGCCAACGGCCGGCCCGGCATGGACCTGGCGTTCGACCCGGCGCAGATCAAGGTGGGCCGGCGGCTGGCCACCAAGCTGCTCAACGCGTCGAAGTTCGCGCTCGGGCTGGGTGCCGCCGACGCCCTGCGCACTCCGGCGACCACCCCGCTGGACACCGCCATGCTCGCCGAACTCTCCGCCGTGGTCGCCACCGCCACCGCCGCCTTCGACGGGTACGACCACACGGCCGCGTTGCAGGCCACCGAGGCGTTCTTCTGGCGGTTCTGCGACGACTACATCGAGTTGGTGAAGGAACGCGCCTACGGCACCGGGCCCGGGGCGGACTCGGCCCGCGCGGCGCTGGCCACCGCCCTGTCGGTGCAGTTGCGACTCTTCGCCCCGGTGCTGCCGTACGTGACCGAGGAGGTCTGGTCGTGGTGGCGGTACGGCTCGGTGCACCGGGCCACCTGGCCCACCACGTACGAGGTGGACCGGGCGATCACCGGCACCGGTGACCCGGCCCTGCTCCAACTGGCCGGGGAGGCCCTGGCGCAGGTCCGCCGGGCCAAGTCCGAACGCAAGCTGTCGATGCGGGCGGAGATCCCGCTGGCCGAGGCGCTGGGCCCGGCCGCCCTGCTGGACCAGCTCACCCTGATCGCCGACGACGTGCGCGCCGCTGGCCGGATCACCACCCTCGACCTGCTTCCCGACCGCACCCCCGAGCTGGTGATCGCCAGCGCCTTCTGACCGGAGCGGCTGGCGGACCGGCGCGGTTTCGCTGATGTGGCGGTGTCCCCGCGAAAGGACACCGCCACACCGCCGACATCGTGTCGATCGTCAGCTGGTTTCGCCGGCGATGCTGAAGGAGCGGAGCCGGTCGATCGCCAGCACGGTGAAGCCGATGCTCACCAGGGCGGTCAGCACCCCCGCGACAGGCACCGAGACGGTGGTCGACAGCAGCGCGGTGGGGGCCATCCGGTCGGCCAGGGCGATCACCCACTGCTGGATCGACAGCACCTTGGTGCCGCTGACGAAGTTGCCCAGCAGCCCCTCCCAGATCAGCACGTACACCAGGCCGAGCAGCACCGGCCGCCGGGTGACCAGGCTGAGCGCCAGGAACAGCGCCGAATAGGCGAGCGCGCCCAGCGCCGAGGCGGCGGCGAGGGCCAGGCCGAGGCGTACCGAGTCGGCCAGCACGCCCGCGACGTAGAGCGGCACGGCGACGGTGGCCGCGCTGACCCCGGCGGCCACCGCGAGTTTCGGCAGCACGATCTGCCAGCGGGGCAGCGGCTTGGTCAGGATGTGCACCACCGTGCCGTCGTCGATCTCCGCGCCGAGCACGCCGGTGCCGACGATGAGCGCCACCACCGGCAGCACCACGGCCAGGCCGAGGCCGACGAGCACCGGCTGGCCCCACTCACCCGGGTCCACCCCGAGCGACCGGCAGAGCACGGCGAGCAGCACCAGCACCGCCGGCAGCGGCAGCAGCATGAGGAACCGGCGGCGGCCGAAGAGCCCGCGGGCGGTGATCCAGGAAACGGTCGACATCAGGCCTCCACCAGGTAGGAGAAGACGCTCTCCAGGGACTCGTCCTCGGGGGTCAACTGTCGGACCCGGATCTGCTGGGCGAGCGCGATCTTGGGCAACGCCCGGGTGAACGCGCCGTAGTCGCCGGCCCGTACGGTCAGGCCGGTCTTGTCCAGCTCGACGCCGGTGACCGACGGGTCGGCCATCAGCGCCACGGCCAGCGCCCGGTCGTCGGTGGAGCGGACCGCGAAGACGTGCGGTCGGTTGGTCATCAGCCGGCGGATGGTCCGGAAGTCGCCGGAGGCGGCCAGTCGACCGGCCACCATCACCTGCACCGTGCCGGAGACCTGCTCGACCTCCTCCAGGATGTGCGAGCTGAACAGGATCGTCCGCCCGGCGTCGCCGAGGGAGTGCAGCAGGCCCATCATGTGCAACCGTTGGCGCGGGTCCATCCCGTTGAACGGCTCGTCGAGCAGCAGCACCTGCGGGTCGTGCACCAGCGCGGCGGCCACCCGGGTCCGCTGCCGCATCCCCTTGGAGTACGTGCCGATCCGGCGGTCCTGCGCGTCGGTCATCTCGACCAGCTCGATCGCCCGCCGGGCGGCGGCCGCCGGGTCGGGCAACCGGTGCAGCTTGGCGCTGGCCAGCACGAACTCCTTGGCGGTGAGGAAGGAGTGCACCGCCTCCCGCTCGCTGACCAGCCCGAGCCGGCGGTAGACGGCCGGGTTACGCCAGGTCGACTCGCCGTCGAGGGTGAGCGTGCCCCGGGACGGGGCGAGGAAGCCGGCCATCATGTGCAGCAGGGTGGTCTTGCCGGCGCCGTTCGGGCCGAGCAGGCCGGTCACTCCGGAGCCGAGCCGCATGGTGACGTCGTTGACCGCCACCACGTTGCCGTACCAGCGGGAGACCCCGGCGAGGTCCAGGGTGCTGGTGACGACCGTCGGACGGGTGTCGGTGTCGAGTGTGGTCATCGGGCGGCCACCTTCCGGTATCGCAGCAGCAGCAGGGCGGTGCAGGCGGTGACCAGCAGCACGGCGACGATCGCGTAGACCGGGCCGAAGCTGCCGATCGGCATCCCGCCGCCCTGTCCCTCGGGCACCAGCAGGTCGCCGAGCGCCCAGGTGCCCACCCCGCCGACCAGGGTCGACGGCGAGGCGAGGAAGGCCAGCTCGTTGACCGCGTGGGACGGCAGGATCGACAGCACGCCGACGATCGGGGTGGTCATCAGGAAGACCGCCACGATCCCACCGGCGGCGAAGGCCCGCTTACCGGTGAGCGAGGCGACCAGCAGGCCGATCGCGGCGAAGACCACCGCCCACAGCCCGGCGTAGAGCAACCCGGGCAGCAGGTCCAGCAGCTCGTTCCAGGCTCCGCGCAGGCCGTCGGAGGTGGTGAACGCCGCGCCCAGGAACATCACCAGCTGCGGCCCGCCCAGCAGCAGCCAGAGCGCGCTGACCAGGGAGAGCAGCTTGGCCAGCGCGTAGTCGTCGCGCGGCAGCGGCCGGGAGAAGTACAGCGGGAGTACGCCGCTGCGCAGGTCCCGGGAGACCAGCTCGGGGGCGGCCACCGCGACGAAGAAGATGACCAGCCAGCTCATCGCGTCGGCGAACTGGGCGTACGTCATCACCACCTGGCCGAGCTGGCTGCGGACCGCGGTGAGGCCGGCGGCCACCACTGTCACGATGCCGACGACCAGCCAGGGGAAGATCTTCGCCTTGGCGCTGCGGCCCAACCCGAAGACCGTCCGCAGGCCGTGCAGGTAGAGCGCGCCGAAGACGTGCCGGCGGCCCAGCCTCGGGCCGGTGTAGCGCTGGTAGCCGATGTCGTGGATGACGCCGGTCGGCTCAGGCATTGCTGGGCTCCCTCGGGGCGAAGAGTTCGGCCACCCGGTGCCGGCGCTGGTCCAGCCGGTGCAGCGGCAGGTCCAGCTCGGCGACCGCGCCGAGGATCAGGTCGTAGGTACGCTCGTCGACGAGCGGGACGAGCAGCATCCGGCCGTCCCGGGTCACCGGCAGGTCGAGCGCGGCGAGTCGGCCGGCCAACTGGTCGGTGCCCTCGCTGACCTCGACGGCGAGCACGTCGGTGGCCGAGGTCATCGCGTCGATCCGGTCGGCGCGCAGCAACCGGCCCCCGTCGATCGCGACCAGGGTGTCGCAGATCCGCTCCACCTCGCCCAGCAGGTGCGAGCAGACCAGCACGGAGATGCCGAACTCGGTGCCGATCCGGTGGACCAGGGCGAGCATGGCGTCCCGGCCGGCGGGGTCGAGGCCGTTGGTGGGCTCGTCGAGCAGCAGCAGGTCCGGGTCGTGCACCAGCGCCTGGGCCAGCTTGACCCGCTGCTTCATCCCGGTGGAGTAGCCCCCGACCGGCCGGTACCGCTCCTCGTAGAGGCCGACGTGGCGCAGCGTCTCGGAGGCGCGCTCCCGGGCCACCGTGCGGGGCAGGCCGCTCATCCGCCCGAGGTGGGTGACGAGTTCGGCGGCGGAGAGGTCGGGTGGCAGCGCCTCGTGTTCGGGCATGTATCCGACCCGGGCGCGGACCGCCGCCGGGTCGGTGGTGGGGTCGAGGTCGAGCACGGAGACCCGTCCGCTGGTCGGCGGGAGCAGGCCCAGCAGGATCTTGATCAGGGTGGACTTGCCGGCGCCGTTCGCGCCGACCAGCCCGATGATCCCCGGCTCGACCGCGACGGTCAGGTCGGCCAACGCGGTGACCCGGCCTCCGTACGTCTTGGTCAGCGACTCGGTCGCGATCAGTGTCACGTCCGCCAGCCTAGGGAGCGGCCACCCTGGCAGGTATCCGGAATCGCCCGGGGACTTCCCTGAGGTCGGTGACGGCCCTGAGGTCGGTGACGGGACGCGGGCCTGGTGCCGGCCCGCGTCCCGTCGGCTTCAGCTCCGGGCGATCACCTCGTGCTTGCCCAGGCTCTCGGTCCGCTGGCCGATGAGGGTGCGTAGCCGGGCCACGTCGGAGTCGACGGCGGCGGCGTCCGCCCCGTCGACCTTCTTCAGCACCGTGCTGATCGCGGTGAGTGACTCCGCCGCCTTCCCGCTGCCGAAGACCTGTCGGTACAGCTCCCGGTAGGCGTCCTCGTAGGTCGCCTTGAAGGCGGCGCTGGCGAGGAAGCGCTCCTTGAGCTTGTGGCCCATCATCATCCCGCCGCGCGGGCCACCACCCTCGTTGTCCGCGCCCCGGGCACCCGGCCCGGCCGGCTGCCCGGGTGGCCCCCCGGCCTGCTGACCGGCCTGCGGCCCCGGCTGCTGGCCGGTCCCGCCCGGTGCTGCCTGGCCCGGGGGCGCACCGTTGACACCGACCGCGCCGGGGAAGCCCCGGCCCGTGCCGAACCCGCCACTGTCGTGCGGGCCCTGGCTGGCGTTGCCGCTGAAGGTCAGGTTGTGGTCCCAGCTGATCACGCTGAACTTCTTCGTCCCCAGGTCGTACCAGAGGTAGTAGTTCTTCCCCGGGCCGGCCATGTCGTCGAAGTTGAGCAGCAGGTTCTGCAACGCGACGTACCGGGCGAAGGACGCCACGTCCACCCTGTCGGCGAGGTGCGCGTCGAACTCCTCGTCGCTGGCCGAGTTCACCCACCGGATCAGGTTGATCACCGGTTGCAGGTCCTGGCTGCCCTTCATGGTGATCTGCTTGAAGTCGTCGGCGTACTCGGTCGGGTCGTCGCCCTGGTCGGTGAAGCTGCCGCTGGCCAGCGACTTGTAGAGCACCCCTGTGCCGTCCATCTGATCGGCGAAGTGCTCGTCCGGGTGCTCGACCAGCAGCCGGGCGGTGGTGGGCCGGTCGTTGACGCTGAACGAGGAGTACGCGTACCGCTGCGCGGCCTCACCCGTGGCGTCCAGCAGCGACAGCGACAGGGCCTCGTTGAGCACAGTCGAACCGCCGCCCATGCCGCCCACCCGGACGGCCACCTCCCGGTGCCCCTGGTAGCGCCGGCCGTCGACGAACTCGTCGAAGCTGAGCAGCCACGGCAACGTCTCCGGTTCCTCGGCCTTCAACGCCGCCCGGGTCATCCCACCGGGGAACTGACCACCACCGGCCTGCTGACCACCGCCGGCCTGCTCGCCTGCTCCGGGCTGCTGGGCGCCGGGAGCAGCACCGTCCGGCGGCCCGCCGCCGGGGAACCCGGCGCCCTGCGGCGGCCCGCCGTCGGGTGGCCCGCCCGGGAACCCGCCGCCCGGTCGCGGCCCACCGCCGTCCTCACCCCGGCCCCCGAAGGGCCGCGTCTCGCCCTTCCAACTGAGCTGGCCGAGCGTCGAGTTGCCCTTGAGCCGGATGCCCACGCTGGGGATCGTGGTCCCGTCGACGGTCAGGTCGGCCTCGACGTACTCCTTCTCGCCCTCCTTCCAGTAGGCGTCGAGCATCCGCTCGTAGTCCGCGTTCCGGAACGTCAGCGAGATCTCGTGCGCTCGACCGGCGTCGAAGAGGTCGACGGTGCCGGGGATGTCCACGCTCACCACGTCGCCCCCGGAGCTTCCGGTGCTGGTCACGTAGGGGCGGATCCGTTCCGTCCCCAGCACCAGGGTCAGCACGGCGAGGAAGGCCGCGCAGGTGGTGAGCAGCTTCCAGTTCTGCCGCACCCGGACCGGCAGCCGGCGACGCAGCCGAGGCGGCAGCACCGACCGGGTACGCAGGGACTGCGCCATCACAGGTCCGTCTGGTCGTAGCCGGTCAGCACGGTCACCCGTTGGCCCGAGGTCCGCTCACTGAGCGCGCTGATCAGGTCGCCCGGCTCGCCGCCCTTCTTCAACCGGACCGTGTACGTCATCTCGGTGAGCGCACCGGCCCGGATCGTCTCCATGCTGACCAGTTCGAACTCGGTGGTGTGCCGGACCAGCACGTCCTGGATGTCGGCGGTGTGGTTGCCGCCGGCCGGGACCTGGACCTTGACGACCTGCCGCTGCACGTTGAGCACGAACCAGTTGAACCGGTACATCACCACGATGATCAGGCTGATCGCCACGGCGGCGGCGACGGCCAGGCTGTAGAACCGGGTGCCGCAGGCCATCCCGACGCCCATCACCAGGAAGATGAAGCCGACGTCGCGGGTCTCCTTGATGGCGTTGCGGAACCGCACCACCGACAGCGCGCCGACCAGGGCGAAGGCCCGCGCGATGTTGGAGCCCACCACCAGCATGATCAGCGAGATCAGCATGCCCAGGATGATCAGCGTCTGGACATACGACTGGCTGTACGACACGTTGCGGTGGGTGGCCCGGTAGACCCAGCCGATCATGGCGCTGAGCAGGAAGGACAACGACAGCGTGAGGGCGATGTCGCCCGTGCTGAAGGTGCCGGACAGGTCCTGGAACGTGATGTCCATCGGGGTTCAGGCCTCATTTCTCGGGGTGGGGGCCACCAGGTCGGCAGCGGGATCGGCATCCTGGACGTGGAAGATCGAGCGCGGCACCCGGCCGAACGCCTCGACGCTCTGGCAGTACTTGGAGACCCGCACCACCGACAGCTCGGCCCGGCCGGCCAGGTCGGTGAGCCAGTACGGGACCCGTTCGTTCGCCTTGACCTCGACGATCGACTTCGAGGCCGGAATGATCAGGCGGTTCTCGGCGTCCGCGCCGAGGTGGAAGTCGCGGTCCCGGCCGCGTACCCGGTGGTCGAGGGTGACCCGCAGGCCGAGGTCGGCCCCCTGGCCGACGAACGCCTCACGCTGGTAGCCGGTCATCGCCACCGGGCGCAGGTCGAGGCCGGAGACGAGTTCCAGCACCTCCTCGACGAAGCCGCGCTGGGAGGGATCGTGCTCGATCATGACGCGCTCGTCGCAGAGTCGGCGGGCCACCCGGTAGGGCACGGCGATCCGGCGCTTCTGGGTGACCCGGTTGACCCGCTGCTTGATCTCGACGTGCACGGTCCCGTCGTCGGTCACGCCGGACCGGTCGCCGTAGTGGCGTACCCGCAGCTTGCGACGGAACTTCAGCCCTTCGATCTTCTCCCAGTAGAAACGCAGGTCGGTGGTGTCGTAGTAGACGCTCCAGACGCCGTAGCCACCGTCACCGCCGTGCGCGTCGGGCGTCATCCGGGCGGCGAGTGCGGCCCGCAACGCCGGCACCTTCGTCGTCTCGACCAGGTACTTGATCTCGTACCGGTTGAACGCGTGCAGCTTGCTCGGCGCCCGAAGGGCGTGGCCGGCATGGTCGGTGTCACCGGGAGGGGGCGACGACTCACGATGCCCTCCGGCGGAGGGTTCGGCGATGGTGGACGGATCGGATCTTGGGGTCCGGCGGGGGAACCGTAGTCGCATGCGGTGGGCGCTTTCTGATCGCGAAAGGGTCGCCGGTAGCTAAGGTGACCGGACCGGAAAGTCGATGTGAACGACCTATGAACGAGCTATGGATCGTGGATGTCCGACGGTGGTAAGGCTTTCGTAACGCCGCCGGCCGGTGATCGGCCGCCGTGGTCCGGCGAGACTGGGCGGCATGTCCCGTCGCCTGTTGCGTACCCCGCTGACCTGGGTCGCCGTCGCCGTTCTCGGCGTCGGCACCGCCTTCGGCCTGTACTGGTTCCAACCCTGGAAGGTGGTGACCGACAACCAGGTCGACGAACAACTCTCCGAGGTGGACGCCGCTCCGGCCGGCACCACCCCGATCGACGCCCCCGGCACCGCGCCCACCGGGGCCACCCCCGCCGGCACCACGTCGACCACCCCGGCCGCAGGGACAGGGACCTCCGCCGGCAGCCCCACCAGCACCCGGCCGGTGGTGCTCAGCCGGGGGGAGTTCGTCAGCCACGAGCACGACACCTCGGGCACCGCCCGGATCGTCCGCACCGCCGACGGCCGGCACCGGCTGGAACTGGTCGGCCTGGACACCTCCAACGGCCCCGACCTGAAGGTCTGGCTGACCGACCAGCCGGTACGCCCCGGCCGGGCCGGCTGGGACGTCTTCGACGACGGCCGCCGGGTGGAGTTGGGCCGGCTCAAGGGCAACCGGGGCGACCAGGCGTACGCCATCCCGGCCGGCACCGATCTCGCCGAGTTGACCAGTGTGGCGATCTGGTGCCAGCGGTTCGCCGTCTCGTTCGGGGCCGCGCCCCTGGTCGCAAACGGTTGAGCGGCACCCGCCGACCGGTCGGCGCGGCGCTCCGTTGATCCACTTCGGGGCGGGAGTGGAGTGGCGCTCTCGACCGATCGCCGGTCGGCTGAGAAACTGTGAGCCGGTCGGCGAGTGAGGGGTACGGATGAGCAACGGTTCAGTGCTGCCCGAGGACGTGTTGCGGGATACTCCCGCGTACGCACCGCGCCCCGGTGAGCTGGCCGATCTGGAGTTGCTGCTGAGTGGGGCGTACACCCCGCTGGCCGGCTTCATGACCCGCGCCGACCTGGCCTCGTCGCAGCGTCGGGGGCGGCTGGCCGACGGCACCTCCTGGCCGGTCCCGGTGACCCTCCAGGTGCCCACCCCGGTCGCCGAGGGGCTGGACCCGGCCGACCCGGGGCGCCGGACGCTGGTGCTCACCGACGGCGAGGGCGCTCCGGTTGCCGCCCTGGAGGTGACCGACGTCTGGCCGGTCCGCGAGGGCGTGGCCGGGCTGGGTGGGCCGGTCCGCCGGCTCGGCGACGGCGGGCACGGCCCGTTCCAGCGGCTGCGCCGGGGCCCGGACGAGGTACGTCCGCTGCTGCCCCCGGGCCGGGTGCTCGGGGTGATCGCCGACCGGCCGCTGCACCGGCCACAGCTGGCGCAGATCGCGCACGCCGCCCGTACCCTCGGGGCCCACCTGCTGGTGATGATCCCGGTCGGCGAGGACGGCGCGGGCGGGCTGCCCACCGAGGCCCTGGTCCGCAGCGTCTTCGCCGCCCGGGACCGGATGCCTCCGGCGACCCTGGTCGCGGTGCCGTTGCCCCGCCGTACCGACGAGATCAGCGACGCCCTGCTGCGGGCCCGGATCTCGGCCGCCTACGGGGTGACCCACCTGCTCTCCACCGGCGGCATGCTCTCCGGCGCCGGGCTGCGGGTGCTGGTCCCCCGCGAACTGGCCTACGACAGCCGGGACGGCCAGTGGCGCTGGCGGGACGACATCCCGCCGCGCAACCGCAAGCTGGCACTGAGCGAGGCGGAGATCGACGACCTGCTCGACAGGGGGTTCCCGCTGCCCGAGTGGCACACCCCGCCGGCGGTGGCCAAGGAGCTCAGTCGGGCCCGCCCGCCGCGCCGGCACCGGGGGCTGGTGGTCTTCCTGACCGGGCTCTCCGGTTCCGGCAAGTCGACGATCGCCCGGGGCCTGGCCGATCTGCTCCGGGAGCAGGGCGAGCGGACGATCACCCTGCTCGACGGGGACGTGGTGCGCCGGGAGCTGTCCGCCGGGCTGACTTTCAGCCGGGCCGACCGGGACGCCAACGTACGCCGGATCGGTTGGGTGGCGGCCGAGATCGCCCGGCACCGGGGGGTGGGCATCTGCTGCCCGATCGCCCCGTACGCCCAGGCGCGGGCCGCCGTCCGGGAGATGGCCCGGTCCGCCGGGGCGGGCTTCCTGCTGGTGCACGTGGCCACCCCGCTGGAGGTCTGTGAGCAGCGGGACCGCAAGGGCCTGTACGCCCGTGCCCGCGCCGGCCTGCTCACCGGCATGACCGGGATCGACGACCCCTACGAGACGCCGACCGACGCCGACCTGGTGGTCGACACCACCGACCAGAGCATCGAGGAGGCGGTACAGGCGGTGATGCACCACCTGACCGAGACGGGGTGGGTGGAGCCACGGCTGCCGTCCGCCTGACCGGGGGGTGTCCGTCCGCCTGACCGGAGGTCCGCCCGCCTGAGCCGAGGGGGTTCCACTTCCGCCGCTGCCTGCTGCGCGCTAGTGTTCAATCTTGTTGAAACACGTTCGAGCGCGTGTGGGTGTGGAGAATCCGGGAGGTGCGGCGGATGCTGGCGCGGCAGCGACAGGCGACCATCCTCGACCGGGTCCGGGCCGCCGGTGGCGTACGGGTCACCGAGCTGGCCGCCGAGTTCGGCGTCTCCGACATGACCATCCGGCGTGACCTGGACACGCTGCACGACCAGGGCCTGCTGGCCAAGGTGCACGGCGGTGCCACCGTCACCGGGCCCGGCTCGACCGACGAGCCGGGTTTCCACGCCAAGTCCGTCCGGCAGTCCACCGAGAAGGCCGCCATCGCCGGCCACGCCGCCGAACTGGTCCACCCGGGTGCCGCGATCGCCCTCTCCGCCGGCACCACCACCGCCGAGCTGGCCCGGCGGCTGGTCGACGTCCCCGGGCTGACCGTGGTGACGAACTCCCTGCCGGTGGCCGAGATCCTGCACACCGCCGGCCGACCCGACCAGACCGTGGTGCTGACCGGCGGGGTACGCACCCCGTCCGCCGCGTTGGTCGGCCCGCTGGCAGTGGAGGCCATCCGCTCGCTCCACCTGGATCTACTCTTCCTCGGCGTCCACGGGATCACCGAGCGGGCCGGTTTCACCACCCCCAACCTGATGGAGGCGGAGACCGACCGGGCCCTGGTGGAGGCCGCCGACCGGCTGGTCGTCCTCGCCGACCACACCAAGTGGGGCACCGTGGGCATCTCCTCCATCGTCGGCCTGGGCGCCGCCGACGTGCTGGTCAGCGACGACCGGTTGGACCCCGAGGCGCGCCGGGTGATCGACGAGAAAGTGGGCGAATTGGTGATCGTGACAGGCACGGGCCGGGCGACCGGGCAGGAGACGACGCGGTGAAGCGTACGGCGATCGAGTTGGCCGACGGCCGCGAGCTGATCTACTTCGACGAACGGGACGACGCCCTCCGGGACCAACCGGACCAGCGGGAACTGCCCCCGCCCCCGCCGGCCTCCCAACTCCGCTACGACCCGCTCACCGACGAGTGGGTGGCGGTGGCGGTGCACCGGCAGACCCGGACCTTCCTCCCGCCGGCCGACCAGTGCCCGCTGTGCCCGTCCCGGGGCGAGCGGCACAGCGAGATCCCCGCGCCCGACTACGACGTGGCGGTCTTCGAGAACCGGTTCCCCTCGCTGAGCCAGCGGATCGCCGACGAACCGGCCGAGATCACCCCGTTCACCCCGGTCCGCCCCGGCCAGGGCCGCTGCGAGGTGGTCTGCTTCACCGACGACCACCAGGCCTCCTTCGCCAGCCTCTCCCCCCGCCGGGTCCGGCTGGTCCTCGACGCGCTGGCCGACCGGACGACGGCGGTCGGCGCGCTGCCCGGCGTCGAGCAGGTGTTCTGCTTCGAGAACCGGGGGGTGGAGATCGGGGTGACCCTGCACCACCCGCACGGCCAGATCTACGCGTACCCGTTCGTCACGCCGCGTACCCGGTCGCTGCTCGCGGCGGCCCGCCGGCACGCCGACCGCACCGGTGGGCGCAACCTCTACGCCGACGTGCTCGCCACCGAGCGGGCCACCGGCGACCGGGTGGTCACCGCCAACGAGCACTGGACGGCGTACGTCCCCGCGGCAGCCCGCTGGCCGTTCGAGGTGCACGTCGCACCACATCGGCCGGTTCCCGACATCCCGGCGCTCGACGACGCCGAGCGGGACGCCTTCGGGCCGCTCTACCTGGACGTGCTGCGCCGCTTCGACGGGCTGTTCGACCTGCCCATGCCGTACATCTCGGCCTGGCACCAGGCACCGGTGCGGATCGACCGGGAGCTGGGCCACCTGCACCTGCAGTTGTTCACCGTCCGCCGGGCGAAGGACAAGCTGAAGTACCTGGCCGGCTCCGAGTCCGGCATGGGGGTCTTCATCAACGACATCGCCCCCGAGCGCGCCGCCGAACTGCTCCGCGCCGCCTGACCCTTCTCCCGGATCTCCCCGGCCGACCGCGCCGGGGCGCACGCCGTCCAGAGCCGGCCCGGACCGGTCCGACCCGCTCGCACCGCATGCTGCCCGGGTAGCCCGGTCGCGCCCGCATGCTGCCCGGTCCGGCCGGGCGCACCCGCGCGCCGTCCGGAGCGGCCGGACCGACCCGCACGCCGTCCGGAGCGGCCGGACCGACCCGCACGCCGTCCGGAGCGGCCGGACCGAGAAGCGGCGAACGAGGGCGGGAACGGCCGACCGGAGCAGCCGGCCACGGCAGGGCCCCCAGCGTCGTCAGGACGACTCTGCGGAACCCGTGCCGACCGGACCGAGAAGGCCGGAGCGGGGACGGGAACGGGCCGACCGGGGCGGACAGCACCGACCAGGGCGGACAGCACCGACCGGGCCGGGGCAGGGCGTGGACAACGTGGAACAGGGCGCGGGGGGCCCGGGACAGGGCCCCCCGCGGGGAAGGGACGGCTGGCTGTGCGAACAGCCGGGAAGGCTGGCCGGTCGGTGGTCATTGCCACGGCGACCACGGACAACCTCTCCTGGACGCGACTGGCACCACGTCCACCCCGCTCAACGACCTGTCACCATCCCCGGTGACGAGAGCGACGCGCGCTCACCCGATAGGGGGCAGCGGCCCTCGCCGGCCCACCCGATCACCCCGCCCTCCGGGAGGGCATCGCCCTGGATCCTGAAAAAGTGGCCTCCCCGGCAATCGATGCCACTCTTCCCACGATCGAGCGCGACCATGCCGGGCGGGCCCGGGGGCAGGGGCGGGGGCGGCCATGCCGGGTGGGGTGGGGACGGGTGGGGTCAGGGGCCGGGTGGGGTCAGGGGGTCAGGGGCCGGGTGGGGTCAGGGGGCCGGGTGGGTCGGCCGGTACGACGGAACCCGCCGGCGGGCTGCCGGCGGGTTCCGTGGGTACGGGCGAGGATCAGGCGCCGATCTTGCGCGCCAGGTTCTCGTCGAGGGTGTTCATGAACTCGTCGGTGGTCTGCCACGGAGCGTCCCGCGAGATGAGCAGTGCGAGGTCCTTGGTCATCTGGCCGGCCTCGACGGTGTCGACGATGACCTGCTCCAGGGTGTCGGCGAACTCGGTGACCGCCGGGGTGCCGTCCAGCTTGCCCCGGTGGGCCAGGCCCCGGGTCCAGGCGTAGATCGAGGCGATCGGGTTGGTCGAGGTCTTCTCGCCCTTCTGGTACTGCCGGTAGTGCCGGGTGACCGTGCCGTGCGCGGCCTCCGCCTCGACGGTACGACCGTCCGGGGAGAGCAGCACCGAGGTCATCAGGCCGAGCGAGCCGAAGCCCTGCGCGACGGTGTCGGACTGCACGTCGCCGTCGTAGTTCTTGCAGGCCCAGACGTAGCCGCCCTCCCACTTGAGCGCGGCGGCGACCATGTCGTCGATGAGCCGGTGCTCGTAGGTGATGCCGGCGGCGGCGAACTCGTCCTTGAACTCGGTCTCGAACACCTCGGCGAAGAGGTCCTTGAACCGGCCGTCGTACGCCTTGAGGATGGTGTTCTTGGTGGACAGGTAGACCGGGTAGTTGCGGTCCAGGCCGTACCGGAACGAGGCGCGGGCGAAGTCCCGGATCGACTCGTCGTAGTTGTACATGCCCATGGCGATGCCGCCGCCGGGGAAGTTGGCGACCTCCAGCTCCATCGGGGCGCCGCCGTCGGCCGGGGTGTAACTGATGGTCACCGTGCCCGGACCGGGCACCACGAAGTCGGTGGCCTTGTACTGGTCACCGTGGGCGTGCCGGCCGATGATGATCGGCTTGGTCCAGCCGGGCACCAGCCGGGGCACGTTGGACATGATGATCGGCTCGCGGAAGACGACACCGCCGAGGATGTTGCGGATGGTGCCGTTCGGCGACCGCCACATCTTCTTGAGGCCGAACTCCTCCACCCGGGCCTCGTCCGGGGTGATGGTCGCGCACTTGACGCCGACGCCGTGCTCCTTGATGGCGTTGGCGGCGTCGATGGTCACCTGGTCGTCGGTGGCGTCCCGGTGCTGGATCGACAGGTCGTAGTAGTGCAGGTCGACGTCGAGGTAGGGCAGGATCAGCTGCTCCCGGATCTGCTTCCAGATGATCCGGGTCATCTCGTCGCCGTCGAGCTCCACGACCGGGTTGTTTACCTTGATCTTCGCCATCGGCCGGCGCTCCTCTCGGGGGACACGTGCTCAAGCAGTACGAGCGTACTGGAAACTGGTCGGCGGCACCGAGCCGGCCTCGGCCCGGGAGCCGTGGCCGGCACCGATCGGCCGGAAATCACCGTGCGGGGCGCTGCGGATTCCTGCCAGCATGACCAGCCGTACCCTCGGTCTATCACGGCCACCGCCCTCACCGACGGTGACGGACCGTTCTTCCAACCTCGCGCGGAGGCGTTTCCCGACGCCAACGCCGCCCACTGGCGCGAGCCGGACCGGCGGGAACCCGCCTCGGCGACCCCCGCCCCCGTCCAACCCCGGTGATCAAGAGGTTTCGGTCAGAAACTCGCTCTGGCGTGACCGAAACCTCTTGATCACCGGACCGGGGCCGGGCCGGGGCCGGGGCCGGGCGGGGGGTGGGGCCGGGTGGGGGGTGGGGCCGGGGGGTGGGGTGGGAGACGGGAGAGGGGCGGGCCGGGGGGAGCCGGCCCGCCCCTCCGGGCGGTGTTCAGGGGTTTGTCACATGCTGGCTACGTCGGCCTGCTTGGCGCGGACGGCCTCGGCGGCCTCCTTGAGGCTGGCCAGCTCGTCGGCGTCCAGGTCGGTCTCGACGACCCGCTTGACGCCCTCCGCGCCGATCTCGGCCTCGACGCCCAGGTAGACCCCGGAGATGCCGAACTCACCGTCGACCCAGGCGCAGACCGGCATGACCGCGCCGGAGTCCTCGGCCACCGCCCTGGCCATCCGCGCGGCGGCAGCGGACGGGGCGTAGTAGGCCGAGCCGGTCTTGAGCAGCGCGACGACCTCGGCGCCACCGTTGCGGGTCTTGACGACCAACTCCTCGATCTGTTCGGCCGGCATCGCGTCACGCAGCGGCTTGCCGTTGACGGTGCTCTGCGACGGCACCGGGACCATCGTGTCGCCGTGCGAACCGAGGGTCAGCGTCTTCACCGACTTCACCGGCACCTCGAGGGCCTCGGCGACGAAGTTGGTGAACCGGGCGGTGTCCAGCATGCCGGCCTGGCCGAGCACCCGGTTCTTGGGGAACTGGGTGGCGAGCTGGGCCAGCGCGGTCATCTCGTCGAGGGGGTTGGACACCACGATGACGACGGCGTTCGGGGCGTACTTGGCGACGTTCTCGGCGACCTGCCGCACGATCTTGGCGTTGGTCTCCAACAGGTCCATCCGGCTCATCCCCGGCTTGCGGGGCAGACCCGCGGTGATCACCACGACGTCCGAGCCCTCGATGGCCTCGTAGCCCTCGCCGTTGGGGCCGGTGGTGGCGCCGACGACCTTGGTCTCGAAGCCCTCGACCGCGCGGGACTGGTTGAGGTCCAGCGCGAGACCCGCCGGCTTGCCCTCCACGATGTCGGTGATCACGACCGTGTCGAAGACGTCGTACTCGGCCAGGCGCTGTGCGGTGGTGGAGCCGTAGAAACCAGCCCCGACGACAGTGACCTTCTTACCCATGGTCGTCCCACTCCCTGCTACCAGTCGGTTTTCCCGACCGTAACAGTCATCGTGGGACCGTTCAGGCCAGGGGCGGCGGCCGTCCCCGGGATGGGGTCAACGTCACCACCGCCCGGTTCCCGACGAGCGGCGAAGCGGACGGCGGACACCACGGCGGCGGGCACCGCCACCGAGCGGGGCGGATCAGCGCGTGCCGGCGACACCCCGCGCCCGACGGATCAGCGCACTCACCGGATCAGCGCACTCACCGGATCAGCGCACTCACCGGATCAGCGCGCTCGGCCGGGTCAGCCGCGCTCGGCGCGTTCGACGACGTTGGTGAGCAGCATGGCCCGGGTCATCGGGCCGACGCCGCCCGGCATCGGCGCGAGCCGACCGGCGACCTGCGCCACCTCCGGGTCCACGTCGCCGGTGTACCGCCCCTTGCCGTCGTCCCCGATCACCCGGGTGATGCCGACGTCCACCACGGTGGTGCCGGGGGTGACCATGTCGGCGGTGAGCAGGCCGGGCACCCCGGCGGCGACGACGACGACGTCGGCGGCGCGGGTGTGCGCGGCGAGGTCCAGGGTGCCGGTGTGGCAGAGGGTGACGGTGGCGTTCTCGCTACGCCGGTTGAGCAGCAGGCCGAGCGGGCGGCCGACGGTGTTGCCCCGGCCGACGAGGGCGACGTTGGCGCCGCGCAGCGGCACGTCGTATCGACGGAGCAGCTCGACGATGCCGCGCGGGGTGCAGGGCAGCGGGCCGTCGTAGCCGAGCACCAGCCGGCCCAGGTTCACCGGGTGCAGGCCGTCGGCGTCCTTGTCGGGGTCGATCATCTCCAGGGCCCGCTGGGTGTCCAGGTGCGCCGGGAGCGGCAGCTGGACGATGTAGCCGTGGCAGGCCGGGTCGGCGTTCAGCTCGGCGAGCACGTCGTCGAGCTGCTGCTGGGTGGCGTCGGCGGGCAGCTCCCGGCGGATCGAGGCGATGCCCACCTCGGCACAGTCGCGGTGCTTGCCGTTGACGTAGGCCTCCGAGCCGGGGTCCGCACCGACCAGGACGGTGCCCAGGCCGGGGGTGACACCTCGCTCGGCCAGCGCCTTGACCCGTACCCGCAGCTCGTCCTTGATCTCGGCCGCGGTCGCCTTGCCGTCCAGGATGATCGCCGTCACGACCAGATCGTCTCATGGCCGGCGGACGGCGGGTCGACGACGGGGAAGCATGACTTTCCGTAACGTGCCGTAAGTCACTGATTGTAATCAAATGGAGAACGGGCCACCGGGCGCGCCGGACGGCCGGGTCGCACCGGGCATGGGCCGGACGGGTGGTCCGCGACCCGCCAGAGACGTAGATCCGGGGCCACCAGCCCCCGGGCCAGGCCTCGACTCACCACGACGAGCAGCCATTTTGACCTCTTCCTCTATCAGATGCACCGCCTGGCGACAAGGGCGCGGGCGGTGACCCGTTATGCGTTCGCAACGCTCCCGTTGTCGATCGGCCGCCCCCGACCTACCGTTGCCAGACGTTGCGCAGAGTCACCCAGCGCCGGGTTCGGCTGCGCTACGTGATGAGATGAGGAGACCCCCATGCGTGTGCGCAGGCTTGCTGCCTGGACCGCTCTCCCGCTCGCGGTGACCCTGGGCCTGGCGGCCTGCGGCTCGGGCGGCGGCAGCGGAACCGGCCAGTCCGACCCCGACGCGGCCGTGCGGATCGAGATCGCCGAGCCGCAGCACCTGGTGCCGACCAACACCAACGAGACGAGCGGTTCGCAGGTGCTCGCCGCCCTGTTCAGCCCGCTTGTCGACTACGACGAGGCCAACAAGCCGTACGAGGTGGCCGCCGAATCGGTCAGTTCCTCGGACAACAAGGTCTGGACGGTCAAGCTCAAGGACGGCTACACCTTCCACAACGGCGAGAAGGTCACCGCCGACAACTACCTCGACGCCTGGAACTACGGCGCGTACGCCCCCAACGGGCAGAACTCCAGCTACTTCTTCGAGAAGATCGCCGGGTACGCCGACCTCCAGGGCGACAAGCCGGAGGCGGAGCGGATGTCCGGGCTGAAGAAGGTCGACGACCTGACCTTCACCGTCACGCTGACCGAGCCGTACAGCGAGTTCAGGTCGATGCTCGGTTACACCGCCTTCTACCCGCTGCCGAAGGCCGCCTTCTCGGGGCCCGGCGTGCTGAAGGAGGGCTACGAGCAGGCCCCGGTCGGGCAGGGCCCGTTCCGGATGAAGGGCTCCTGGCAGCACGACGCCAAGGTCGAGGTGGAGCGCTACGACGCCTTCCCCGGCGAGCAGCCGAAGGTGGGCGGCGTCGAGTTCCGGATCTACCAGCAGCCGACCGCCGCGTACGCGGACGTGCTCTCGGACAACCTCGACGTGATCAAGACGATCCCGACCGAGAACCTGTCTACCGCCGGCACCGACCTGGGTGACCGGTTCCAGCAGAGCCCCGCCTCGTCGCTCCAGGTGCTGGCCTTCCCGACCTTCCAGAAGGAGTTCGGCAACCCCGAGGTCCGCAAGGCCATCTCGATGGCGATCGACCGGGACGAGATCACCAGGTCGATCTTCAAGGACTCCCAGCAGCCGGCCCGCTCGTTCGTCTCGCCGGTGGTCGCGGGCTACCGGGAGAACACCATCGGCGCGGCCGGCGAGTTCGACCCGGCCAAGGCGAAGGCGACGTACGAGGCCGCGGGCGGCCCGAAGAAGATCGAGCTGTCGTACAACGGCGACGGTGGGCACAAGGACTGGATCGACGCGACCTGCAACCAGCTCAAGGCAAACCTGGGCGTGGAGTGCGTAGGCACCGCCGAGCCCAAGTTCGCCGACCTGCTGACCAAGGTCAAGGCGAAGCAGCCGGTGGGCCTTTTCCGGATGGGCTGGGTGATGGACTACCCGTCCATGGAGAACTACCTGGGCCCGCTGTACAGCACGAACGGCTCCTCGAAC
Source organism: Micromonospora sp. NBC_00421 (assembly GCF_036017915.1). Taxonomy (NCBI): domain Bacteria; kingdom Bacillati; phylum Actinomycetota; class Actinomycetes; order Micromonosporales; family Micromonosporaceae; genus Micromonospora; species Micromonospora sp. NBC_00421. Next base: position 6,740,867 of record NZ_CP107929.1, on the reverse strand, counting down.
TACTACGGCTACAGCAACCCCGAGTTCGACAGGCTGCTGGCCGAGGGCGCCAAGGCCCCGAACGAGGAAGCCGCGGTCAAGAAGTACCAGGCGGCGGAGGACCTGCTGGCCAAGGACATGCCGGTGATCCCGCTGCGCTACGGCCAGAACAACTTCGGGCACTCGACCAAGGTGAAGAACGTCCAGATGGACCTCTTCGACCGGGTCGACCTGCTGAAGATCGAGGCGGTCAGCTAGTCCGGACGGCGGCGGCAACGGGGCCGTCGGCGGACGCAGCCGGCAGGACGGGTCGGGTCATCGGTGGACGGTGACCCGACCCGCCTCCATCTTCGCCCCTTTTCGGCAAGACTGCACAGTATGTTCCGCTTCGTTCTGCGGCGTCTGCTCCAGATGGTCCTCGCCTTCTTCGGGACCACGCTGATCGTGTACGCCCTGATGTTCGCCGGCCAGGGCGACCCGATCCAGGCGCTGGCCGGCGAACGGCCGGTCACCCCGGCCCAGCGGGCGTACCTGACGGAGAAGTTCCACCTCGACCGGACCGGCGTCGGCGGCTTCTTCTACCGCTACCTCGACTACCTGAAGAACCTGCTCCAGGGTGACCTCGGCCAGTCGCTGACCGGCCGGTCGATCGGGGACATCCTCGCCGCCGCCTGGCCGGTCACCGTCAAGCTGGCCCTGATCGCGATGGCCGTGACGATCCTGTTCGGGGTCACCGCCGGGGTACTCGCCGGCATCCGCCGGGCCGGTCTCTTCGACAACGCCACGCTGGTGCTGACCCTGCTGGTGCTGGGCATCCCCACCATCGTGCTGGCCCCGCTCGCCCAGTACCTGCTCGGCGTCCGGTGGCCGCTCTTCCCGCCCACCGCCGGGGCCGACCCCGACCTGTTCGCCCTGCTGCTGCCCGGCATCGTGCTCGGCTCGCTCTCGCTGGCCACCGCGCTGCGGCTGACCCGCACCTCGGTCGCCGAGAACCTGCGCGCCGACTACGTACGGACCGCCCGGTCCAAGGGCCTGCTCCGGCGGCGGATCATCGGCGTGCACGTGCTGCGCAACTCGCTGATCCCGGTGATCACCTTCCTCGGCGTCGAGCTGGGCAACCTGATGAGCGGCGCGATCATCACCGAGGGTGTGTTCAACATCCCGGGAGTGGGCTTCAACCTGTTCCGGGGCATCCGCACCGAGGACGGCCCGCTCGTGGTGGGCATCGTCAGCGTGCTCGTCGTCGTCTATCTCGTCGCCAACCTGGTGGTGGACGTCCTGTACGCCGTCCTCGATCCGAGGATCCGCTATGAGTGAGCGCAGTGAGGTGCCGGCATGAGCGACTTCGAGACGGTCGCGGCGACGGAGGACCAGGCCGCCCGGCGGGGGGTCTCCGGTGAGCCCGGCACGCCCGACCGGGTGGGCGTACCGCAGAAGCCCCGCAGCCTGGCCGGGGACGCCTGGCGCGACCTGCGCCGCAAACCGGTCTTCTGGCTCAGCCTGGTGCTGGTCGTGCTGGTCACCGCGATGGCCGCCGTACCGTCGCTGTTCACCGCCAACGACCCGCGCGACTGCGTGCTCTCCCGCCAGCACGCCGGGGCGTCCGGCGGGGCCGTCTTCGGGTACGACTTCCAGGGCTGCGACACGTACGCCCGGGCGGTCTACGGGGCGCGCGCCTCGCTGCTGGTCGGCGCGGTCTCCGCGCTGCTCACCGGGATCATCGCGCTGGTCGTCGGGATGGTGGCCGGCTACTTCGGCCGGTGGGTCGACGCGGTGCTCTCCCGGGTGATCGACATCGTGCTCGGCATCCCGCTGCTGCTGGCCGCGATCGTGCTGCTCAAGCGGGTCAGCACCAGCAGCGACACGGTCCGGCTGTTCGCGGTGATCTTCGTGCTGGCGGTGCTCGGCTGGACCACCGCCGCCCGGGTGGTCCGCTCCTCGGTCATCACCGCCAAGGAGCAGGACTACGTCGCCGCCGCCCGGATGCTCGGCGCGGGCGACGGCCGGATCATGTGGCGGCACATCCTGCCCAACGCGCTCGCCCCGGCGATCGTGGTACTGACCATCGCACTCGGGTCGTTCATCGCCGCCGAGGCCACCCTGAGCTTCCTCGGCATCGGCCTGAAGGCCCCGACCATCTCCTGGGGCATCGAGATCGACGCCGGCCGGGTGCACATGCGTGAGTCGGCGACCCCGCTGGTGGTCCCGTCCGCCTTCCTCGCGCTGACAGTGCTCGCCTTCATCATGCTGGGCGACGCCATCCGCGACGCCTTCGACCCGAAACTCCGGTGATCGTCATGCAGGCCACGGCCGCGAGCGCGAGGTGGATCCGGTGACCGGGTCCACGGTCCGGCCCACGCCGGCCTCACCCACCCCGCCCGGCGGGCACCTGCTTGAGGTACGGGACCTGCACGTCGAGTTCCGCACCGGCGAGGGGGTGGCCAAGGTGATCAACGGGGTCTCCTACCATCTGGACCCGGGCGAGACCCTTGCCGTGCTCGGCGAATCCGGCTCCGGCAAGTCGGTCACCGCCCAGGCGATCATGGGCATCCTGGACACCCCACCGGCGGTGATCCGTTCCGGTCAGATCCGCTACCAGAGCCGTGACCTGCTGACCCTGCCCGAGGAGCAGCGTCGGCAGGTGCGCGGCAAGGAGATCGCGATCATCTTCCAGGACGCCCTGTCCGCGTTGAACCCGGTCTTCCCGGTCGGCTGGCAGATCGGCGAGACGCTGCGGCAGCGCGACCGGATGTCCCGCGCCGACGCCCGCCGACGGACCGTCGAGCTGATGGACCTGGTACGCATTCCCGGGGCGGCCGGACGGCTCGGCGACCATCCGCACCAGTTCTCCGGCGGCATGCGGCAACGCGTGATGATCGCGATGGCGCTGGCGCTGGCCCCGAAGGTGCTCATCGCCGACGAGCCGACCACCGCCCTCGACGTCACCGTGCAGGCCCAGATCATGGACCTGCTGGCCGACCTGCGACGCGACCTCGACATGGCGATGATCCTGATCACCCACGACCTGGGCGTGGTGGCCGGCGTCGCGGACCGGATCGCGGTGATGTACGCCGGCCGGATCGTCGAGCACGCCGACGTCCGCGCGCTGTACCGGGCGCCCGCCCACCCGTACACCAAGGGGTTGCTGGCCTCGATTCCCCGGCTGGACGTACGCGGCCGGGAGCTGTCCACGATCCGGGGACTGCCCCCGAACCTGATGCGGATCCCCACCGGCTGCCCGTTCCACCCCCGCTGCCCGTACGCCCGGCAGGTCTGTGTGGACGTGGTGCCCGACGACCTGGTCCTCGCCGACGGCCGGACCAGCGCGTGCCACTTCGCGCAGGAGGTCCACGATGACCGCGCCCGCTAGCCCGGCCAAGGTCCGGGGCGAGACCATCCTCGCCGTCGAAGACCTGGTCAAACACTTCCCGATCACCCGGGGCGTGGTCTTCCGGCGACAGGTCGGCGCGGTGCGGGCCGTCGACGGGGTGAGCTTCACGCTGCACCGGGGCGAGACGCTCGGCATCGTCGGCGAGTCCGGCTGCGGCAAGTCGACCCTCGCCCGGCTGCTGATGCGACTGGAGACGCCGACCTCCGGCCGGGCCACCCTGGAGGGCCGGGACCTGCTCTCCGCCTCCGGGGGCGAGCTGCGCCGGCTGCGCCGCAACATGCAGATGGTGATGCAGGACCCGTACACCTCGCTGAACCCGCGGATGACTGTCGGCGACATCATCGGCGAGCCGTTCGACATCCACCCGGACGCCGCGCCGAAGGGCAGCAAGCGCGGCCGGGTGCAGGAGCTGCTGGACGTGGTCGGGCTCAACCCCGAGCACGTCAACCGCTATCCGCACCAGTTCTCCGGTGGCCAGCGGCAGCGCATCGGCATCGCCCGCGCGCTCGCCCTGCGCCCCGAGGTGATCGTCTGCGACGAGCCGGTCTCCGCCCTGGACGTCTCGATCCAGGCGCAGGTGATCAACCTGCTGGAGCAGCTCCAGGACGAGTTCGGGCTGTCCTACATCTTCATCGCGCACGACCTGTCGGTGGTCCGGCACATCTGTGACCGGGTCGCGGTGATGTACCTGGGCCGGATCGTCGAGATCGGCACCGAGGAGGAGATCTACGAGCGGGCCACCCACCCGTACACCCAGGCGCTGCTCTCCGCGGTGCCGGTGCCCGACCCGGACGCCCGCGACGCCGCCGGCATCATCCGGCTGACCGGTGACGTGCCCAGCCCGGCCGACCCGCCGTCCGGCTGCCACTTCCGCACCCGCTGCTGGAAGGCCGAGGACATCTGCGCCCGCGAGGACCCGCCGACCGTCCCCCGACCCGCCGACCCGCACCCCAGCGCCTGCCACTTCGCCGCGCTGCGCCCCCCACCACCCGCCGCGCCCGAGGTCTGACCCCGGTCAGCTGCGGCCGCCGGCCCGGCCCAGCGGGCAGCGCGCCGGTCAGCCGCAGCTGAACACGGGTGGCGTCAGTGGAAGAAGTGGCGGGTGCCGGTCAGGTACATGGTGACGCCCGCCTGCTTGCAGGCGGCGATGGTGTCCTCGTCGCGGATCGAGCCGCCGGGCTGGACGATCGCCTTCACCCCGGCGTCGATCAGGATCTGGACGCCGTCGGCGAACGGGAAGAAGGCGTCCGAGGCGGCGACGGCACCCCGGGCGCGCTCCGCACCGGCCCGACTGACCGCCAGCCGGGCCGAGTCGACCCGGTTCACCTGTCCCATCCCGACCCCGACCGAAGCGCCGTCGCGGGCCAGCAGGATCGCGTTGCTCTTCACCGCGCGGACCGCCCGCCAGGCCAGCGCCAGGTCCCGCAGGGTCGCCTCGTCGGCCGCCTCGCCGGTGGCCAGCCGCCAGTTCGCCGGGTCGTCGCCCGCGGCGTCGATCCGGTCCCGCTGCTGTACGAGGACACCGCCGGTGACCTGCCGCCACTCGGCCGGCAGCGGCTGGAAGGCCGGGGCGCGCAGCAGCCGGATGTTCTTCTTGCCCTGGAGGATCTCCACAGCGCCGGGCGCGAACCCCGGGGCCACGAGCACCTCGGTGAAGATCTCCGCGACCTGCCCGGCCAGCTCCACCGAGACCGGCCGGTTGACGGCGATCACCCCGCCGAAGGCGGAGACCGGGTCGCAGGCGTGGGCCTTGCGGTGGGCCTCGGCGACGTCCGTGCCGACGGCGATGCCGCACGGGTTGGCGTGCTTGATGATCGCCACCGCCGGCTCGTCGGGGAAGTCGTTCGCGGCCCGCCAGGCGGCGTCGGCGTCGACGTAGTTGTTGTAGGACATCTCCTTGCCGTGCAGCTGCTCGGCCTGGGCCAGCCCGGCCGGGCTGGCCGGGTCGGCGTAGACGGCCGCCCCCTGGTGCGGGTTCTCGCCGTAGCGCAGCGTCGCCTGCCGGCGCAGGGCCAACCCGGCGAAGGCCGGCCAGCCCTCGCCGTCCGGGGCGGCGGTGGTGGCGAACCAGTCGGCGACCGCCACGTCGTACTCGGCGATGTCGGCGAAGGCGCGGGCGGCGAGCGCCCGGCGCTGGGCCAGCGTGAAACCCCCCTCGGCCAGCGCGGCGACAAGCGCCGGGTACGCGGCCGGGTCGGTCACCACGGCGACCGAGGCGTGGTTCTTGGCGGCGGCCCGGACCATCGCCGGCCCCCCGATGTCGATCTGCTCGACGCACTCGTCAGGCGACGCGCCGGAGGCGACGGTGGCCTGGAACGGGTACAGGTTGGAGACCAGGACGTCGATCCCGGCGATGCCGTGCGCGTCGAGCTGGGCGGCGTGCGAGTCCTTGCGCAGGTCGGCCAGGAGACCGCCGTGGATCCCGGGATGCAGGGTCTTCACCCGGCCGTCCAGGATCTCGGGGAAACCGGTCACCTGCTCGACCGGGGTCACCGGCACGCCCGCGCCGGAGATCGTCGACGCGGTGGAACCGGTCGAGACGAGCTCCACCCCGGCCTCGTGCAGCGCGCGGGCCAGCTCGACCAGACCACTCTTGTCGTAGACGCTGACCAGCGCCCGCCTGATCGGGCGGCGGGAGTCCTGCGTGGCACTCACGGAACGGTGACCTTTCTTCCGGTGATCGTCCAACCTGCACGAACCAGCCGACCGACCTGCTCGACGAGCTGGCGGCGCTCGGCTTCCTTGATGCGCTCGGTGAGCGTCTGCTCGTCGTCGTCGTCGCGGACCGGCACGGCGACCTGCGCGACGATCGGGCCGGTGTCCATCCCGGCGTCGACGAAGAAGAGGGTGGCCCCGGTGATCTTCACGCCGTAGGCGAGCGCGTCCCGGGGACCGTGGATGCCGGGGAACGCCGGCAGCAGGGTGTTGTGGGTGTTCAGGTACCGGTCGCCGAAGGCGGTCAGGAACTGCGGCCCGACCAGCTTGAGGAAGCCGGCGGAGATGACCAGGTCGGGCCGGTGCCCGGCGACGTGCGCGGTGAGGGCCTCGTCCCAGTCCGCCCGGGTGGGGTGGTCCTTCACCCGCTCGACGAAGGTCGGCACCCCGGCGGCGGCGGCCCGGTCCAGGCCGGCGATGCCGTCCCGGTCGGCACCGACGGCCACCACCCGGGCCCGGTAACCGGGGTCGGCGGCGGCGTCCAGCAGCGCCTGGAGGTTGCTGCCGGAGCCGGAGACGAGGACGACGAGGCGGGCGACGGACGCGGGCTCGGACACCGGGCAACCCTAGCGGGCAGGTCGGCCCGCCCATCTGCCGGGCGGCGACGTTTCGGGTGATCACACGTGTCGCCCCGGCACGATACGCTGCCGGTCGCCCGGTGGCCGGACCACGTCCGGCCACCGCACCCTTTACCAATGATCAGGTACGGACGCCGTACCGACGTGAACGAGGAGCACCACGATGCAGCCCGGCTACCCCAACCCGCAGCAGCCGATCAACAACAACATGACCCCGTCGATCGTGGCCATCTTCTTCTTCTGGCCGCTGGCGATCCCCGCCATCATCAACGCCTCGAAGGTCAACCCGCTGCTCCAGCAGGGCGACTACGCGGGCGCCGAGGCCGCCGCCCGGGAGTCCAAGAAGTGGTCGAAGCTGGCCTTCATCATCGGTGCCGTCTGGCTCGTCATCGTGCTGCTCTGCTGCATCTTCGGTGGTGTGATGGGTGCGATCGGCGGCAACACCAGCACGAGCAGCTACTGACGGACCACGACTGAGGAGCACCCGAGATGCAGCCCGGAAACCCCGGCCAGGACCCGTACGGCCAGCAGCCCCCGCACGACCCGTACGGGCAGCAGCCCGTGTCGGGCCAGCCGCAGGACCCGTACGCCGCGCCGCAGGCGCCGTACGGGCAGCAGCCGGCGGCACCGTACGGGCAGCAGCCTCAGTACGGGCAGCAGCCGCACGACCCGTACGGCCCTCCGCCCACCTCGGGCCAGCCGTACGGCCAGCCAGACCCGTACGGCCAGCCGGTCGGCAAGGACCCGTACGCGCAGCAGCCGTACGGCGCGGCGGCCTCCTACCCGGGGGCCGGCTACCCGGCGCCCCAGGGGCAGCAGAACACCCTCGGCCTGGTGTCGTTGATCCTCGGCATCGCGTCGATCCCGCTGCTCTGCTGCGCCTTCCTGGGCATCCCGCTCGGCATCGGCGCGGTGGTCACCGGCTGGCTGGGAATGCAGAAGGCGGCCCAGGGGCTGGCCGGTAACGCCGGTCAGGCCAAGGCCGGCCTGATCTGCGGGGCGGTGGCGGTCGGGCTCGGCATCCTGCTGGTGCTCCTCAACCTCATCGGCACCTTCACGCTGCCCACCTCGCCCTGACCAGGCGCGAGATCGAAGGGCGTCCCGGCATCGTCCGGGGCGCCCTTCGCCGCGCACGGCAGCGGCCCGCCGCCGTGCGCGGCCTGCCCGCGACCGTCACCTGCCAGCGTCGGGGACGTCGGACCGGCGCTCGGGCACCGGCAACCGGGACCCGGGCGGTGCGGGGGGCGGGCGGTCAGTCACGCACCGGCCGGGACGGCCTGTCCTGGGACGCACCGGGCAGATCGAGGGTCGCCCGGGGCCGGTCGGCGGGCGGGCGGGACCGGTCGGCGGGCGGGCGGGACCGGTCGGCAGGCGGGCGGGACCGGGCCGACGGGCGGGGACCGGACGACGGGCGGGCGAGGACCTTGGCGCTGGCGGCCCCGAGCAGCGCGCCGACCGTCACCACCGCGGTCGCCACCGCCGCCACCTGCCAGGGCACCGGGCCGATCTCGGCCAGCCGGCCGCCGCCGAGCGGGCCGCCGGAGGCCGCCGCGGCGAGCCCGACGACCAGGCCGACCACCGGCCCGGCGAGGGCAGCCGGGCCGAGCAGCGCCGACCAGCTCGCGGCGACCCGGTCGTCACCGTCCGGGCGCAGCAGCCGGCGGCCGAGCAGCCAACCCGCCGTCATGCCGGCCAGCACCGGCACCGCCAGCAGCACCGCCCCGAGCCCGTCGACCGGGCCGCTGGGCAGGCCGGCGAGCAGTGGTACGGCCGGTAGCGACCCGACGGAGACCTCGCTGAGCCGCACCGCCGTGTCGGTGCCGACGGCGAATCCGGGACCGAGCAGGTAGGCGGTCGACCAGACGGTGGCGTTCGGCGCGTAGGCCAGACTGACCAGGGTGATGCCGGCCTGGCCGGCGACCCCGGTCCGGTAGGCCCCGATCAGGTCGGCGGCGTCTCCCCCACCGGTCGCCACCGCCAGCCCGGCCGCGCCGGCACCGGCCCCGAGCAGCAGCAGACCGGCGACCAGGCCGGTGCGGACGCCGTCGCGCAGCACCGCCGGCGCGCGGGCGGCGAACAGTCCTGCCACGCCGGTGGTGCGGACCGCCCCGACCAGGGCGGCCAGCGTGCCGAAGAGCAACAGGGTGGCCCCGGACCGGACCGGGGAGACCCGCAGTCCGGCGTGGTCGACCAGCAGCGCGGCCAGGACGCCGAACAGGGCGTACCCGGTGCCGACCGCGACGGCGACGGCGACGGCCTGCCGGGGTGACCGGCCACCGCGCGCGCCCACCGCCCGGCTGGTGTGCACCCCGGCCCGGCCCAGCCGCCAGAACGCGAGCGCGGCGAGCGCCAGCGGGACGAGGCCGAGCGGGCCTGCGGTGGTCTGCAGCGGCACACCGTGCCCGAGCAGCCAACCGGCCAGCCCGGCGCGCAGCGCACCGACCACCGAGCCGGCGTCCTCGCTGAACTGGGCCACCCCGAGCACCACCGCCACCGGCAGGTACGAGGTGAGGGCGGCACCCGCGGCGGCCACCCCGGCGGCGACCGGCAGCGGCGCCCGGGAGCGCCCGGACTGCTCCGGCCGACGGGGGGCGGGCACCCGGGGGCCACCGGCGCGACCGGGCGGCCTACCGCCGGCACGGACACCGGCGGGACGGCGCGGCTGATCAGGGGTGTTCGAGGACATCGGCTCTACTCTGGCACGTCGGACCGGTGGTGGCTGCCCGTCGGACCCGCGCGGACCCGGCGAGTTCCGTGATCCACCGCCGTCGGGCGCCGATCCGGTCTAGCCTCGGCGCAGGGACGCGACCGAAGTCGCGGCACCGACCGTCCGGAGGAAGTCGTGAACGCTGGGTACCCACCGCCCCCGCCGCCGGCTGCGGCCGGGCGGGACCGCACCACGCTCTGGGGGGTGCTCGGCATCGTCCTCGGCCTGATCTGCTGCGGCATCCTGGGCATCATCTTCGGCTATCTGTCGATCCGGGACGCCAAACGGTACGGCCAGTCGCCGGTCCTCGGCTACCTGGCCATCGCGTTCGGCGTGATCAACATCATCGGCACCGCGATCTGGCGGGCCAGCGGGACGTACCCGCTCTGGAACAACAACTGAGGGGGCCGACCGTCTCCGGTCGACCCCCTCGGTGGTCCTGTCGCCCGCCGGTGCCGGGCCCGGCGACCCAGCCGCCCGCTCGGCGGCCCGGCCCCGGGTGACAGGGGCGGTACGGTCGGTGGCTCAGCGGCCGGACATCAGCTCCCGCATCAGCCTGGCGGTCTCGGTCGGGGTCTTGCCGACCTTGACGCCGACCGCCTCCAGCGCCTGCTGCTTGGCCTCGGCGGTGCCCGCCGAGCCGGAGATGATCGCGCCGGCGTGCCCCATGGTCTTGCCGGGGGGCGCGGTGAAGCCGGCGATGTAACCGACCACCGGCTTGGTGACGTTGTCCCTGATGAAGTCGGCGGCCCGCTCCTCGGCGTCGCCGCCGATCTCACCGATCATCACGATCGCGTCGGTGTCCGGGTCGGCCTCGAACGCGGCCAGGGCGTCGATGTGGGTGGTCCCGATGATCGGGTCACCGCCGATGCCGACGCAGGTGGAGAAGCCGATGTCGCGCAGCTCGTACATCATCTGGTAGGTCAGCGTGCCGCTCTTGCTGACCAGGCCGATCCGGCCGGAGCCGGTGATGTCGGCCGGGATGATGCCCGCGTTGGAGGCGCCCGGCGAGGCGATGCCGGGGCAGTTCGGCCCGATGATCCGGGTCTGCTCGCCCCTGGCCACGTTGTACGCCCAGAACGAGGCGGTGTCGTGCACCGGCACGCCCTCGGTGATCACCACGGCGAGCGGGATCTGCGCGTCGATCGCCTCGATCACCGCGCCCTTGGTGAACTGCGGCGGCACGAAGATCACCGTGACGTCCGCCCCGGTCTCCCGCATCGCGTCCGCGACGGAGGCGAAGACCGGCAGCTCGGTGCCGTCGAAGTCGACGGTGGTGCCGGCCTTGCGCGGGTTCACGCCACCGACGACCGAGGTGCCGGCGGCGAGCATCCGCCGGGTGTGCTTGGAACCCTCGGACCCGGTCATCCCCTGCACGATGACCTTGGATTCCTTGGTCAGCCAGATCGCCATCGTCAGACCCCCGCAGCTGCCAGCTCGGCGGCCCGCTCGGCCGCGCCGTCCATGGTGTCGACCCGCTGCACCAGCGGGTTCCCGGCGCCGTCGAGGATCGCCCGACCGGCCTCCGCGTTGTTGCCGTCGAGCCGGACGACGAGCGGCTTGGTGACCTTCTCGCCGCGCTCCTCCAGCAGGGCCAGCGCCTGGATGATGCCGTTGGCGACCTCGTCGCAGGCGGTGATGCCGCCGAAGACGTTGACGAAGACGCTGCGCACCGACGGGTCGGAGAGCACGATCTCCAGACCGTTGGCCATCACCGCGGCGCTCGCGCCACCGCCGATGTCGAGGAAGTTGGCCGGCTTGACGTTGCCGTGCCGCTCACCCGCGTAGGCCACCACGTCGAGGGTGGACATGACCAGACCCGCGCCGTTGCCGATGATGCCGACCTCGCCGTCGAGCTTGACGTAGTTGAGGTCCTTCTCCTTGGCGGCCTGCTCCAGCGGGTCCACCGCGGCCTGGTCGACCAGGGCCTCGTGGTCCGGGTGCCGGAAGCCGGCGTTCTCGTCCAGCGTGATCTTGGCGTCGAGCAGCAGGAGCGTGCCGTCGCCCGTCGTGGCCAGCGGGTTCACCTCGACCAGGGTGGCGTCCTCGGCGACGAACGCCTTCCACAGCCCCACCGCTACCGCGACGACCTGGTCGGCGACCTCGGCCGGGAAACCGGCCGCGTCCACGATCTCCCGGGCCTTCGCCTCGTCCACGCCCTCGACCGCGTCGATCGGGGCCTTGACCACCTTGTCGGGGGTGTCGGCGGCGACCTGCTCGATGTCCATGCCGCCGGCGACGCTGGCGATGCAGAGGAAGGTGCGGTTCGCCCGGTCGAGCAGGTACGAGAAGTAGTACTCCTCGGCCACGTCCGCGGTCACCGTGATCATGACCTTGTGGACGGTGTGACCCTTGATGTCCATGCCGAGGATGTCGGTGGCCCTGGCCACCGTCTCGTCGGCGCCCTCGGCCAGCTTGACGCCGCCGGCCTTGCCTCGGCCACCGACCTTCACCTGCGCCTTGACGACCACCCGACCGCCGAGGCGTTCGGCGATCGCGCGGGCCTCCTCCGGGGTAGTGGCGACGCCGCCGGCGAGCACAGGCAAGCCGTGCCGCTCGAACAGGTCCCGCCCCTGGTACTCGTACAGGTCCACGATTGCGCGTCCCGTCCCGTCTCTGCGGCGCGCCGTCGCGCCGCCGCCAGCGTTGTGGAAACTCCGTTGACGCCTGTCATCAGTTGAAACAGGCCATTGGCCGCAGCCTAGCGAGGTGGGCACCGGCGGCAACCGAGCGGGTGCGCGGTGTGCGGTAATGCACAGCGCGCCCTCGACGACTCGCCGACGGCACAGAACCGTCCACAGGTTGTCCCACGTGATGCGTAACCCCACCGTACGGGCGTCGTTGAGTCTGATGTCGGAGCGCTGGTCAGCGCGAAGACGGGAGCGGCCGATGCCCTGTCGGTCGAGGGGTGGCGGCGGGGCATCGTGCATAGAAGGGCCGGGCGTGTGAGGGGTGCGTCCGGCCCTTCACCCTGCCCGGATTCGCCGCCGGGGCCGCGGCACGACTGAACGGCGGCACCCTGGCGCACCGCCATCGGCGGACGAACAGGGTGCGACGCGCCCGGGACCGTCAGGCGACCGGCTGGGCCACGTTGGCGCGGACCCACTCGACGATCGACTGGGTGGTCGCGCCCGGCGTGAAGATCTTCTTGACGCCGAGTTCCACCAGCTCGGGCAGGTCGGCGTCGGGGATGATGCCGCCACCGAAGACGACGATGTCCCGCGCGTCCCGCTCGGCGAGCAGCTCCAGCACCCGGCGGAAGAGCGTCATGTGCGCGCCGGAGAGCACGGAGAGGCCGACCGCGTCGGCGTCCTCCTGGATGGCGGTCTCGACGATCTGCTCCGGGGTCTGGTGCAAACCGGTGTAGATGACCTCCATGCCGGCGTCACGCAGGGCGCGCGCCACCACCTTGGCACCCCGGTCGTGGCCGTCGAGGCCCGGCTTCGCGACGACTACCCGGATACGAGAGTTCATCAGCGCACACCTTCCACGGCTCCGCGGTCACCAGCTGAACGAACGGTAACCCGACTGGGCAGGTGTGGAAAACCCGGGCCGGACCCCTACCCTCCCGGCGGGCCACCCGGAAGCCGGACGCCTCCGCCGAACGGTCACTGTCCGCGACGAACGGGCAGGAAGGGGGACAGCCGTCCGGTGGCCGGAGCTATGACAATGATGGACGTAAACGGACAGAACGAATCGCCGGTTCGGCGCTTCCGCTTGTGACGGGAGCGGTGGAGGGCTAACGTGTCCACGGTTGTCATCAGGTCCACGGACGGGTGATGACGCTACCGACGACCGTTCGATGAACTGCACCGAACGGTCGGAGGTGGCATCGGATCCCCGACAACGGAGGGTGTGCGTGCGCCAGCGCCTGTCGTCTGAGCCCGATAGATATCGCGGCCGTCGCCGCGTACCCACGCCCCCGCGGAGCCGCTACGCGGCGGTGGTCACCACCGCATTCGTCGGCGCCGGCATCGTCGCGCTCGGCGCGGGTGCGATGCCGGACGCCAAGAGCGTCAGCCCGTCGGTCCTCGACGAGCTCCGGCAGGCCTCGATCACCAGCCAGGACGCCGCCGCGCGTGCCGACGCCGCCGACCGGGCCACCCGGGACAATGCCCGGGATGCCGAGGCGGGGGCCAGCGAGCAGGACCCGTGGCTGCTGCCCATGCAGGGCTACGACTTCAACTCCCCGTACGGCGTGCGGTGGGGCAAGCTGCACACCGGCATCGACCTGGTCGCGCCCGAGGGCACCCCGTACGTGGCCATCCACTCCGGCACGGTCACCAAGGCCGGCTGGTTCGGCGGCTACGGCTACGCGGTGATCGTGCAGCACGCCGACGGCAGCGAGGCCATCTACGGCCACTCCTCCGCGGTGAGCGTGCACGAGGGCCAGCAGGTCAAGGCGGGTGACCAGCTCGGCCTGGTCGGCAACACCGGCCACTCCTACGGCGCGCACCTGCACCTCGAGGTCCATGTCAAGGGCCAGCCTCTGGACCCGGTGCCGTGGCTGCAGGAGCGCGGAGTGGACATCAAGCTGCAAGTCGAGGCGTACTACACCGAGGCTGCCGCTTCCTGACCCCTGGGTAATGCCTGTCGACCGCCCGGATCTGCCGATCCGGGCGGTTCTTCGTGCGGCCATGTCTGCTGCGTCACATGCCGCAGTGTGACCGAGGACACGGTCGACCACTATCGGACAACTGGTCAGACGCCCCGAGGGCGGGGCATAGTCGGGCAGCGTCGCGGGCGGCTGAGGCTACCCGCCGGTACCCGCACCGTCGCCGACCCGTTTCGACACCCAGGATGGTCCCGGTCCGAACCCCCTGAGTGTGTGAAGGTCCGCCGTGCAGGAACACAGCCACCGCCGGGACGACAACACATCCCGGAACGACAGCACCCCCCGCGACGACAGCAGCTGCCGAGACGACGACACTTCCCGGCACGACAGCGCCGCCGGTACCGCCCGGAGCGCCGGGATGCCCGGCACCGTGATCCGGCACCGACGCCGGACCCGGCGTGGACGCGCCCTCGTCGGTGCCGGCGCACTGGTCGCCCTGGCCCTGGCCGGGATCTCGGCGATCGCCCTCGACGGCGGCGACGCCGGTGAGCCGGCGACCGTAGCGCTCGACGCCCGGGCCCAGTCGGAGGCCGCGGCGCGGGCCGACGCCGCCACCCGGGCCGACCGGTCCGCCCGGGAGCCGGCCGCCCCGGTCAGCCCCACCGTCGGGCCGACCTCCGCCAGCCCCATCCCGACGGTCGCGCCGACGAAGAGGGCCCCCGCCAGGCCGAAGGTCGCCACGAAGCCGAAGGTCGTCGCGAAGAAGACGGCCACACCGAAGCCGAAGCCGAAGCCGTCCTGGGTGATCCCCATGGCGGGAGCCGAGATCACCTCCTGCTACGGCCAACGGGGGGGTGCCCTGCACGCCGGCATCGACTTCGCCCTGCCGGCCGGCACCCCGATCCACGCCGCCGCGGCAGGAACGGTGGTCAAGGCGGGCGACGTCGGGGACGGCTACGGCGTCTCGGTCTTCCTCGACCACGGCAACGGCTACCTGACCCACTACGCCCACCAGAGCAGCCTGAAGGTCGCCGTCGGCGACCGGGTCGGCGTCGGCGAGGTGATCGGCTACGAGGGTTCCACAGGTGACTCCACCGGCCCCCACCTGCACTTCGAGGTGCACCAGGGGCAGATGTGGAACCAGATCGACCCGGCGCCGTTCCTGCGCGCCCGGGGCATCGACGTGGCCTGCTGAGTCAGGCCGCTGCTACGGCCCCGCCCCGACCGGGGCGGGGCCGACCGCTCAGAGCTTGTCGAGCGGGGCGTGCCGCAGCACCAGCCACATGGTCTGGTCGCCGAAGTCGATCTGCGCCCGGGCACTCGGCCCGTGCCCCTCCACCGCGAGCACCCGGCCCAACCCGTAACGCTGGTGGTTGACCCGGTCGCCGGCCGACACCTTCGGCCCCTGTGGCAGCTCGCTGGCGGTGGCCAGCCGACTGGCGTCCACCCCGATCCGCTTCGCCAGCTCCGCCGCCCGCGGCGTACCGCCGGTGAAGCCCCCGCGACCGCCCGACGCGCGGTCCGCACGGCCGCCGACGCCGCCGCCCCCACCGGCCCACGAGGTGTACGTCCCCTCGGTGCGCTCCCAGCGGACCAGCTCCGGCGGTAACTCCTCCAGGAAACGCGACGGCGGGTTGTAGGACGGCTGCCCCCAGGCCGAGCGGGTGACCGCCCGCGACAGGTAGAGCCGTTGCCGGGCCCGGGTGATCCCCACGTACGCCAGCCGGCGCTCCTCCTCCAGCTCCCGGGTGTCGCCCAGCGAGCGCAGATGGGGGAAGACGCCGTCCTCCAGGCCGGTCAGGAAGACCACCGGGAACTCCAGGCCCTTGGCGGTGTGCAGGGTCATCAGGGTGACCACGCCCTGGTGGTCGGGGTCGTCGGAAGGGATCTGGTCGGCGTCGGCGACCAGCGCCACCTGCTCCAGGAAGCCGGCCAGGGTGGCCCGCTCGCCGTCCTCGCCCAGCGCCTCGATCCGCTCGGTGTACTCCCGGGCGACGCTGACCAGCTCCTGGAGGTTGTCGACCCGGCCGGCGTCCTGCGGGTCGAGGCTCTCCTCCAGCTCGGTCAGGTAGCCCGACCGGGTCAGCAGCGCCTCCAGCACGTCCTCCGGAGTGCCCTCCTCGGCCAGTTCGCGGGCGTCGTCGAGCAGCGCGACGAACTCGCCGATGGAGTTGGCGGCCCGGGTGGAGATGCCCGGCGCGTCCCGGGCCCGGCGCAGCGCCGCGCCGAAGGAGATCCGGTCCCGGCTGGAGAGCGCCTCGACGCACGCCTCGGCCCGGTCACCGATGCCCCGGCGGGGGGTGTTCAACACCCGGCGCAGGCTCACCGTGTCGTCGTCGTTGACCACCGCACGCAGGTAGGCCAACGCGTCACGGACCTCCTTGCGCTCGTAGAAGCGCACCCCGCCGACCACCTTGTAGGGCAGGCCGACCCGGATGAACACCTCCTCGAAGACCCGGGACTGGGCGTTGGTGCGGTAGAAGACGGCGACGTCGGCGGGGCGGGTCTCCCCCGCGTCGACCAGCCGGTCGACCTCCCGGCCCACCCAGTCGGCCTCGGCGTGCTCGGTGTCGGCGACGTAGCCGACGATCTGCTCGCCCGCCCCGGCGTCGCTCCACAGCCGCTTCGGCTTGCGGGAGGTGTTCCGGTCGATCACCGCGTTGGCCGCGTTGAGGATGGTCTGGGTGGAGCGGTAGTTCTGCTCCAGCAGGATCGTCCGGGCATCGGTGAAGTCCCGCTCGAACTCCAGGATGTTGCGGATCGTCGCACCCCGGAACGCGTAGATCGACTGGTCGGCGTCGCCGACCACGCACAGCTCGGCCGGCGCGATCCCCTCGGTGCCGGCGACCAGCTCCTTGATCAGGGTGTACTGCGCGTGGTTGGTGTCCTGGTACTCGTCGACCAGGACGTGCCGGAACCGGCGACGGTAGCTCTCCGCGACGTGCGGGTGCGACTGGAGCAGGTGCACCGTCGTCATGATCAGATCGTCGAAGTCCAACGCGTGCGCCTCGCGCAGCCGCCGTTGGTAGAGCGTGTACGACTCGGCCAGGGCCCGCTCGTTGGGCCCCTTCGCCCGGCCGGCGAACTCCTCCGGGTCGACCAGCTCGTTCTTCAGGTTGGACACCTGGGCGGCCAGCCCCCGGGCCGGGTAGCGCTTCGGGTCGAGATCCAGCTCCCGGGCGACCAGTTGCATCAACCGACGGGAGTCGTCGGCGTCGTAGATGGAGAAGGTCGACTTCAGACCGGCATGCTCATGCTCGGCGCGCAGGATGCGTACGCAGGCGGAGTGGAACGTCGACACCCACATCAGCCGGGCGCGCGGGCCGACCAGGTGGGCCACCCGCTCCTTCATCTCACCGGCGGCCTTGTTGGTGAAGGTGATCGCGATGATCTCGCCGGGGTGGACGTCCCGCGCGGCGAGCAGGTAGGCGATCCGGTGGGTGAGCACCCGGGTCTTGCCGGAGCCGGCCCCGGCCACGATCAACAGTGGTGAGCCGGAGTGGGTGACCGCGTCCCGCTGCGGGCTGTTCAGGCCCTCCACCAGCTCCTGCGGGTCGAGGCGGCGGGCCGGGCCGGGCCGACGCGGCGGAACCGACGCGGGCTCGGGCGCGGGCGGGGACGCGGGGATGTCGAAGAGAGGATGCATCGCACGGCGAGTCTATGCCGACGGCCGGACACTTCCCGCCCGCGCACGCCCGACGGGACGCCGAGCACACCGCCTGCCGCCCGACGGGACGCCGAGCACACCACTTTCCGCCCGCGCACGCCCGACAGGACGCCGAGCGCACACTCACCACCCGGAGTCCGCCCACCACCGCACTCCGCCCACCGCACCACCGAGCCACGGACCGGACCGGCGCCACGCCGACCCCGTCCGGCCGGAACCGAGGCCGGAACCGAGGCCGGAACCGAGGCCGGAACCGAGGCCGGAACCGAGGCCGGAACCGAGGCCGGAACCGAGGCCGGAACCGAGGCCGGAACCGAGGCCGGAACCGAGGCCGGACCGGCCGTCACGGCAGAGGCTTTGGAGCTGATGACGTTACCGACTCGACCGCTCGGGAACCCCGAATCGTTGACGTCATCAGCTCCAAAGGACGCGGAACAGGCACCTCTCACCCGCTCCCGCATAGAGAGCGGGGTTCGTGTCAGGAGCGGGATTCGTGACAGGAGCGGGGTTCGTGTCAGGAGCGGGATTCATGTCAGGAAAGGGCTCGCGATCTCGGCGTCCAGGTACGACGCGGGCACCGGCTGCACGAACTGCGGCAGGGTGACGATGCCGTGACCGTGCGGGTGCAGGGCACCGACGGCGGTTACGACATGCGCGCGGGATATCTCGTCGGATGCGACGGCGCCCGCAGCGAGGTGCGCCGGAGGATCGGGGTTCCGTTCTCCGGTTCCACCGATCCGCGCGTCGTCTCGCGTGCCGCACACGTCACCCTGCCGGGATCGTCGGTCGACGCCGCCACCGCCGAGATCGTGCTGCCCGACGGGGACCGTATCGGTCTGTACGCCTGGCACCGCACCGAACGCGGCACCCACGTCGTGGTGCCGCACGGCCCCGGCGTGTCGATGGTGTCGGTGATCGAGTGGGACGGGCCCCCGATCGCCGCCGAGAGCCCGGTCAGCATCGGGGAGGTGCGCGCCAGCCTGCACCGGGTCCTCGGCCGGGACCTACCGCTTGCCGCGCCGACCACCGCCGGGCCGCACCTGCTGCGCCGCAGGTACGCCGCGAACGCCCGGGTCGCGGACTCGTACCGGCGCGGTCGGGTGTTCCTCGCCGGAGACGCCGCCCACGTGCTCCCGCGGTCGGTGCGCCCGGTCTCACCTCGGGCTCCAGGACGCGGCCAACCTCGGCTGGAAACTCGCCGCGCAGGTGCACGGCTGGGCGGCGCCACCCGCCGGCGCCCTGCTCGTCCGAGCGGACGGCTATGTCGCGTGGGCGCTCGGCCCGGACGGTGACCACCATCTCCTGGCCGCGTTGGAAACCTGGTTCGGCGACCCGCAGTGCCACCATCCGCCGAGCGCAGCGGCACTCCTGCCGCCCGACGAGAGCGTCGGTCGGGACTGAGACGAAGCTGTCACGGTGGCCCCACTGGCATCTTCGTCCCCGAGGCGCGACGATGACGCGGGAAATCCCCGCCTGCTCCCCCGAAGACGACTTGGGAGAACAACCATGAGTCAACCGCGCTCGCGCGGTCGGGCCGTGCTGCGTCACCTCGCCGCGCCGGCCCTCGCCCTGGCCGTCGTGGCCAGCCTGCCCATCACCGGCCGCGCCACCACGCAGCCGACCGACGCCGCCCCCGGGGCCGGCCTCGCTCCGGTCGCCGTCTCGTACGCCACCGCGACGGGTGGCGAGGTCAAGGGTCAGTTCCTCAGCTACAACGACTTCCACGGCGCGATCGACCCACCCGGTGGCAGCGGCGCCACCGTCAACGGCACCCCGGCCGGCGGGGTGGAATACCTCGCCACCTGGCTCAAGAAGCTGCGTGCCGAGGCGAAGACCGAGGGTCGGGTCACCACCACCGTCGGCGCCGGCGACCTGATCGGGGCCTCCCCGCTGGTCAGCGCCGCGTTCCACGACGAACCCACAATCGAACTGATGGACCAGGTGGGCCTGGACGTCAGCTCGGTCGGCAACCACGAGTTCGACGAGGGCGTCAAGGAGCTGCTCCGGATCAACAAGGGCGGCTGCCACCCGGTCGACGGCTGCCAGGACGGCGACGGCTTCGCCGGTGCGAAGTTCACCTACCTCGCCGCCAACACCATCAACAAGAAGACCAAGCTGCCGATCCTGCCCCCGATCGACGTGAAGTTCGTCGGCGGCGTGCCGGTCGGTTTCGTCGGGGTCACCCTGGAGGGCACCCCGGGCATCGTCAACCCGGCCGGCATCAAGGACGTCACCTTTGCCGACGAGGTGCAGACCGCCAACAAGTGGGGTGGCCTGCTCAAGCTCTTCGGGGTCAAGGCGATGGTCCTGCTGGTGCACGAGGGCGGCACCCAGTCCGCGCCGCCGACCACCCCGGGCGTCTCCGACTGCGCCAACTTCTCCGGCCCGATCGTGGACATCGTCAAGGGCCTGCGGCCGGAGTTCGGCGTGGTCGTCTCCGGGCACACCCACCGCTTCTACTCCTGCTCGCTGCCGAACTCCTCGGGCAGGCCGAGCGTGGTCACCAGCGCCGGCAACAACGGGCAGCTGGTCACCGACATCGACTACTCGCTGGACCGGCGTACCGGCCGGTTCACCGGCATCACCGCCAAGAACGTGATCGTGGAGAACGGCGTGCGCAACGCCGACGGCAGCTGGCAGCAGACCGGGGGCGTGTTCGCCAAGAACCCGGCCCTGGTGGACGCGGGCACGAAGGCGCTGGCCGACAAGTACCGCACGGCGGTCGCCCCGATCGCCAACCGGGTGGTCGGGAAGATCAGCGCGGACATCGTCCGGGACGCCCGGCCCAACGGGGAGAGCCCGATGGGTGACGTGATCGCCGACGCGCAGCTGGCGTACACGAAGGGTGACGGGGCGCAGCTCGCGCTGATGAACCCCGGCGGCGTCCGGGCCTCCCTGTCGTACGCGGCGTCGACCGGTGGTGAGGCGCCGGGCGAGGTGACCTACGGCGAGGCGTTCACGGTGCAGCCGTTCAACAACCTGGTGGTCACCCAGACGTTCACCGGCGCACAGCTCAAGAACGTGCTGGAGCAGCAGTTCGTCGGTTTCAACGGGCAGACCGCCCAGCGCATCCTCCAGCCGTCCGCCGGGCTGACCTACTCGTACGACAGCACCGCGGCGGCCGGTTCGCGGGTCAGCGCGCTGACCCTGAACGGGAGCCCGGTCGACCCGGCGGGCAGCTACCGGGTCACCACGAACGACTTCCTCGCCAACGGCGGGGACGGGTTCACCGAGCTGGCGGGCGGCGCCGGCCGGACCACGGCACCCGGCTTCGACGTGGACGCCCTGGTGGCGTACCTGGGCAACGGGGAGCCGGTGGCCCCCACCGCGGCGGACCGCATCACCCGCCTCGGCTGACCGGTACGCAGGGGCCCTGTCCGGCTCCCGCCCGCGTGCGGTGGAACCCCGCCCGGGCGGGGCCGGACGGGCCCCCTGCCGCCGGTGCCCGTCGGTCGTCCCGGCACCATCCGTGCGGGAGAACCGAGGTCTGCTTGCGCGGACCGGCCCCCGGTCGGCATACTCGACAGCGTGATCGATAGGCGGTCCTACTTTTACTACGGCACCGGGAGTCCGGCAGCCGTGGGTCGCGCCTGATCGACAGGACCTACGAAAGCCCCGGGCTCGGAGAGCCCGGGGCTTTTTCGTCCCGGGATCCGGGCACCGGACCCGAGACCCGAGGGGTACGACGATGATGACTGACGTGGTGGAGTCCAGCGGTGGCCCCGCGCGGCACGACGACCGGGCCGGAACCGAACCGGCCGGAACCGAACCGGCCGGAGCGGTTGCTGCCCGCACCGGCACCGGTGACACGGCGGCGGCCGAGCGGATCGTGGCGATCAGGGAACGGATCGACGAGATCGACCGTACGCTCATCGCGCTCTGGCAGGAACGCGCGGCGCTCTCCCAGGAGGTCGGGGTGACCCGGATGGCCTCCGGGGGCACCCGGCTGGTGCTCTCCCGGGAACGGGAGATCCTGGAACGCTTCCGCAGCGAGCTGGGGGCCGACGGCACCCAGCTCGCGCTGCTGCTGCTGCGGGCCGGGCGCGGACCGCTGTAGACCGGCCACCGCACCCGCACCCGCGCCGGGCACGGCGCACCCGGCCGGCGCAGGGCGGCAGACCGGGTGGGGAGATGACGAACCGCCTGCCGCCGTCGGACAGACGGTGGCAGGCGGCCCGGGGTGTCTCACGCCTCGTGGGTGGCGACGATCTCGCGCTTCTCGGCGAAGTGGCAGGCGCTCGGGTGGTCCGAGCCGGGACGGATCTCCAGCAGCGGCGGCTGCTCGGCGCAGACGTCCTGCGCCTTCCAGCACCGGGTGCGGAACCGGCAGCCCGACGGCGGGCTGATCGGGGAGGGCACGTCACCGGTGAGCCGGATGATCGCCTTGTTGTCCCGCAGCGTCGGGTCCGGCACCGGCACCGCCGACAGCAGCGCCTGGGTGTACGGGTGGGTCGGCCGCTCGTAGATCTCGTCCTCGGTGCCGATCTCCACGATCTTGCCGAGGTACATCACCGCGACCCGGTCGGAGAGGTGCCGCACCACGGACAGATCGTGGGCGATGAAGACGTACGACAGGCCCAGCTCGTTCTGGAGCTTCTCCAGCAGGTTCATCACCTGGGCCTGGATCGAGACGTCCAGGGCGGAGACCGGCTCGTCGCAGACGATCACCTCGGGGCGCAGGGCGAGCGCGCGGGCGATGCCGATGCGCTGCCGCTGGCCACCGGAGAACTGGTGCGGGTACCTGTGGATGTGCTCCGGGTTGAGGCCCACCAGGTCGAGCAGTTCCCTGACCTTGTCCCGGCGGCTGCCCTTCGGGGCGACCTCCGGGTGGATCTCGAACGGCTCACCGATCAGGTCACCGACTGTCATCCGGGGGTTGAGCGAGGTGTACGGGTCCTGCATCACCAGCTGGATCTGCCGGCGAAGCCGCCGCAGCGCGCCACCGGAGAGCTTGGAGATGTCCTGGCCCTTGTAGAGCACCGTGCCGGCGGTCGGCTTCTCCAGGTTCATCAGGACCCGGCTCAGCGTCGACTTGCCACAGCCCGACTCCCCGACGACCCCCAGCGTCTCGCCGGCCTTCAGCTCGAACGAGACGCCGTCGACGGCCTTGACCTGACCGATCGTCTTCTTGAGCACGATGCCCCGGGTGACCGGGTAGTGCTTGACCAGGTCACGGACTTCGATGATGTGCTCAGTCACGGTTCACCAGCTCCTCGGCGAAGTGGCAGGCGCTGGCCCGGCCGGGGCGGATCTGCAGCAGCGGGGGGAGCTTCTCGCGGCACACCGGCTGCGCCATCGGGCACCGCGGGTTGAACGGGCAGCCCGGCGGGATGTTCATCAGGTTCGGTGGCAGGCCCTTGATCGTCCGGAGCTCCTGCCCCTTCTCGTCGAGCCGGGGGATCGAGTTGAGCAGACCGTGGGTGTACGGGTGCGCCGGCTTGGCGTACAGGTCGTAGACGTCGGCTTCCTCGACGATCCGGCCGGCGTACATGACCGCGATCCGGTCCGCGACGTCGGCGACCACGCCGAGGTCGTGGGTGATCAGGACCATGCCCATCCGGCGTTCCCGCTGGAGCTCGCCGAGCAGGTCCATGATCTGGGCCTGCACGGTCACGTCCAGCGCGGTGGTCGGCTCGTCCGCGATCAGCACCTCCGGGTCCAGCGCGAGCGACATCGCGATCATCGCGCGCTGCCGCATACCGCCGGAGAACTGGTGCGGGAAGTTGCTGAACCGACCCTTGGCATTCGGGATCTTGACCTGGTCGAGCATCTCGATCGCGCGCTTCTTGGCGTCCGCGCGGCTCATCCCGCGCCGGACCCGGAACTGCTCGGCGATCTGGAACCCGACGGTGAAGACCGGGTTCAACGCGGAGAGCGAGTCCTGGAAGATCATCGCGATGCCCTCGCCGCGGATGCGGCGGCGCTCCTCGGCGGACATAGTGAGCATGTCCTTGCCGTGGAAGCGGACCTGACCACCGGTGACGAAGCCCGGCGGCATGTCCAGGATGCCCATGACGGTCTGCGCGGTGACGCTCTTGCCGGAGCCGGACTCGCCGAGCACGGCGAGGGTTTCCCCCGCGTCGACGTGGTACGTGACTCCGTTGATGACCTTGGCGACGCCGTCCCGGGTGCGGAACTCCACCCGCAGGTCGTCGACCTCGAGCAGCCGGCCCGCAGGGCGGCCGGGTCCGTCGGCGCCGGGCGCGGACTGCTCGGAAACGAGAATCTCGGACAACTCAGTTCCCCTATCGGAGCTTCGGGTCGAGGGCCTCGCGGACGGCCTCACCGAGCATGACGAAGCTCAGCACGGCGGTGACGAGGAACGCGGCGGGGAAGAAGAGCAGGTAGGGCGCGACTCGGAGGTAGTTCTGCGCCTCACTGATCATGATGCCCCAGGACACGACCGGGCTCTTCAGGCCGACACCCAGGAAGGAGAGCGTCGCCTCGGCGCCGATGAAGGAGCCGACCATGATCGTCCCGTACACCAGCAGCGGCGCCAGACAGTTCGGCAGCAGGTGCTTGAGGATGATCCGCCCGTTGCCCGCGCCCAGCGCCCGGGCCGCCATGATGTAGTCGGCCTCCTTGGTGGACAGCACCGAGGAGCGCATCAGCCGCATCACGACCGGCCAGCTCAACAGCACCAGCGAGGCGATGACCAGGCCCATGATCTTCCACTTGCTGTTGCTCGTCCCGGACCCGTTGAACGTGGTCAGGATGACGATCGCACCGAGCACGAACGGCAGGCCGAAGAAGACGTCGGCGATCCGCGAGAGCAGCGCGTCCACCCAGCCGCCGCGGTAGCCGGAGACGACCCCCATCAGTCCGCCGAAGAGCAGCGTGCCGGCCACGGACAGCAACGCCACCAGGATGGAGGCGCGGGCACCGTAGATGACCCGGGCGTAGACGTCACGGCCCTGCACGTCGTAGCCGAACCAGGCGGTCGACGAGGGCTTGCCCAGGCTGTTGGTGAGGCTGCCGTTCACCGCGTCGCCGGAGCTGAACAGCGACGGGACGGCCGCCATCACGACGAACAGCAGGATGAAGAAGGCGGAGATCCAGAACAGCGGCTTACGGCGCAGGTCGCGCCAGGCGTCGTCGAGCAGGCCGCGGGGCTTCTCCTTGCGGGCGCCCTCCGGCAGGCCGGCGTCGGCGGGAGCACCGATCTGGCCCGGCTGTTCGGCGCGGGGAGTGCTGACGATCGAGGCGGTAGAGGGGTCACTCATAACGGATCCTCGGGTCCAGGGCGGCGTAGAGCAGATCGACCAGCAGGTTCATCAGCAGGTAGACCAGCACCAGCACCACCACGATGGAGACAACGGTAGCGCTCTCCTTGGTGACGATCGCCCGGTAGACCTGCCGGCCGATCCCGTTGATGCTGAAGATGCCCTCGGTGACGATGGCACCGCCCATCAGGGCACCGAGATCGGTGCCGAGGAGGGTGACCACCGGGATCAGCGAGTTGCGCAGCAGGTGCACCCCGACCACCCGGCGCATCGGCAGACCCTTGGCGATCGCGGTACGCACGTAGTCGGCCCGCCGGTTCTCGGCGATGCTCGTCCGTGCCACCCGGGCGATGTACGCCGTCGACGCGCTGCCCAGCACGAAGCCGGGGATGATCAATTCGGAGAGGAGCATCTCGCTGGAGACGGTCGGCTTGACGATGCCCCACTGCACGCCGAAGAGCCACTGCAGCACGAAGCCGACCACGAAGACCGGCAGCGCGATCAGGAACAGCGTGGAGACCAGCACCAGGTTGTCCAGGAAGCCGTTGCGGCGCAGGCCGGTGAGCACGCCTGCGGTGAGACCGATGACCGCCTCGATGACCAGGGCCACCAGGGCGAGCTTCAGCGTGTTGGGGTACGCCGTCGCGATGATGTCGTTGATCGACTGGCCGCTGTACGTCTGCCCGAAGTCGCCCTTGAGGAGGTTCTGCATGTAGATCGCGTACTGGACGAAGACGTTCTCGTCGAGGTGGTACTTGGCGGTCATGAAGTCGATGTAGTTCTGCGGGCATCTCCGCTCGCCACACTTGCCCGCGAACGGGTCGCCCGGCACGGCCCAGACGAGCGCGTAGATCATGAACGTGGTGCCGATGAACACCGGCACCAGTTGGAGCAGCCGTCTCAAGAGATAGCGGCCCATGGGGTGGTCCTCCAGACAGGGGGCGCGTCGGACGGCCGACACGGGGTGACAACGTGCGAGCGGATGTGGTGACACCCTGCTCGCGGAACTGCCCCGAGCCGGGCCCGCCGGATGTGGCGGGCCCGACCCGGGGTCAGCGCGGACGGATCAGAGCTCGACCGAGGAGAGGTCCAGCTCACCGACGTTGTTCAGCTCGATCTTCTTGATCTTCTCCGAGTGGCCGGACTGCTGGCCGTAGAAGTAGATCGGGATGGTCGGGACGTCAGCGTCGACCTTCTTGAGAACCTCGGCGAACTGCTGGTGCGAGGCCTCCAGGCTCGGCGCGCCACTGGCGGCCTTGGCGCCGGCGTCGACCTCGGGGTTGCTGTAGAGGCCGTCGTTGGAGGAGCCACCCTTGACGTAGAGCGGGTTCACCCAGTTCTCGATGTCCGGGTAGTCCTGCTGCCAGGCAGACCGGTACGGGCCCTTCATCGTGTGGGCGTCGACGCCCTGGCGGAACACCGCGAAGGTCGGGATGCCCTCGGCCCGCGCCTCGATACCGAGGTTGGTCTTGACCTGCTGGGCAACGGCCTCCATCCAGTCCTTGTGGCTGGAGTCGGCGTTGTAGTAGAAGACCATCTCACCGGTGAAGCCACCGGCCTCGGTCAGCAGCTGCTTCGCCTGCGCGGCGTCGAACTTGCAGGAGGTGCAGTTGCCGGCCGGGGCGCCCGGGGTGAGCGGGTTGGCCCAGCTGTCGGCCGGCTTGCGGGTGCCGAAGAAGATCTTGTCCGAGATGTCCTGCCGGTTGATCGACAGCGAGACGGCGCGACGCAGCTTCGGGTTCTGGAAGCGCTTGTCGTAGATCGGGAACGCGATGAAGGCGGTGGTCGGGGTGACCGTGTTCAGCGCCCGCGAGCCGAGGTCGGCCTTGTACTTCTCGCCCGCCAGCGCGGAGGTGGGGATGGACTCCAGGAAGTCCAGGTTGCCCGAGAGCAGGTCCGCGTAGGCGGCGTTCTCGTCCTGGTAGAGCTTGACGTTGACGTCCTTGACCTTGACCTTGTCGCGCAGGTTGTAGTCGTCGAACCGGGTCAGCTTGATCGAGACGTTGTCTTCCCAGGAGACGAACTTCACCGGGCCGTTACCGATCGGCTTCTTGCCGAACTCTTCGGACTTCTGGGTGAAGAACACGTCCGGCAGCGGCATGAACGCGCCGTAGCCGAGCTTGGTCGGGAAGACCGCGGTCGGCGCGGACAGGGTGACCTCGAAGGTCTGCTCGTCGACGACCTTCAGGCCGGACAGGTCCTTGGCGGCCGGCTCCGGCGCCTTCTTGGGGCCGTCGTCGTCCGGGTCCACCGAGGTGACCTGGTCGTAGCCGGCGATGTCGGCGAAGAAGCTGCCGTTCGCCGCACCGTTCGGGCTGTAGGCGGCCCAGTTCCAGGCCTTGACGAAGCTCTCCGCCTTGACCTCGGTACCGTCGTGGAACTTGGTACCCTTCTTGATCTTGATGGTGAAGACCTTGGAGTCCTTGGTCTCGATGGACTCGGCCAACGCGTTGCGCGGGGCGCCACCGTCATTCGGGTACTCGACCAGGCCGGTCCACAGGTCGTCAATGATCTTGCCGCCACCGGTCTCGGTGGTGTTCGCCGGAACCAGCGGGTTCTGCGGCTGGACGCCGTGGATGGTGATCGCACCGTCCGCAGTCGCGGCGGTGTCGCTCTCACCGCCGCCGTCACTGCTGGAGCAACCGCTGGCGACCAGCGCGGCGGCCATGCCGACCGCGATGACGCCGGTTGCCCGCTTCGAGACTCTCATTCCGAGGGGCCTCCTCTTTCTAGCCAGTTCCGTCGTGGGTTTCACGCACGTATGGGGGGTGACGCCGCCGACGACCTCGTTTTCGCAGGTCACCGGTTTACCGCAGAGAAATCGGGACACCCCAGGGGGACCGATCCGCCGGGCCACCCCACCTCTCACGCGCGACGCCACGCAGACTCGACGGCCACGCGCGCGTGCAGCAGCGGGGCAGGCAGGACGTGCGGGGCGCCTCGCTTCGAGGGTGAGGTGCTGCAACTGTGACACCCACCGGCCCATTACGTGAAGGTGCCGTTATCAAGCCGTTAATCGGGTGCCGCGTTGCCGATACTTGAGAAAAGATCATGAGATGCCCTGGTCGTACCGCTCTGAGCAGGAAAGACAGCAAGTCGGCTCGACCGGCCCACGACCACGGGTCAAGCGGTGTGAGGTTGCCCGCCACCCCGATTGAGACGTTCCGAGGTCCACCGAGCGTTGGCCGTTTTTGCCCATCCGGGGGATGTCGACTTCCACCGGGCGGCGTCGGGATCCAGCCGGGCGGACGAAGAAATCCAGCTCGCGCACTGTGTGCGGGGTCACCTGGCCGGGAAGAGGGACCGCCGGGAGCACCGGCGCGTCGACCGTCGGCCCCGCGCCGGTGGAAGGCCGGAGAACCGGGCCGGCCCCGGCACCATCGGGTGCCGGGGCCGGAAGGTACCGCGTACGTCAGGCGGTGAAGCGGACCCTGCGGCGGCGGACCAGCAGGACGGCCACCGCTCCGAAGGCGAGCAGGGCCATCCCGGCCAGCGCGGCCAGCGCGATCGGCGACCCGGTCAGCGGCAGGCCGCCGTCGTTGCTGGCCGGCGAGGTCGACGGGGCCGGACTGGCCGGCGCCGACGAGGACTCCGCCGGGTTGGACGGCGACGGCGACCCGGACAGCGAGGCCGACGGCGACGGCGACGGGGACCCGGACGGCGAGGCCGACGGCGACGGCGACGCGGGGGCGGCGGCGAAGCTCGCCGCCGCCGCGGCGGTGACCGAGGTGCCGGTGCTCCCACCCAGGATCAGCTTCTGCTTGGCGTTCTTGCCACCGGAGAAGAGGAAGACCCGCCCGAAGGAGACCGAGTCCGGGGCGGAGACGGTCACGGTGACCCGGCCGGCGGCGGTGGCGGTCAGCCAGAACCGGCCGCCGTTGGTGGTCGTGCCGACCGGACGGCCCTCGGCGTCGACGGCGTTCCCACCGTCGACCTTCAGCGCGATCTCCCCGGCCGGCCCGTGCACGGTGAACGGCCCGGCCCGACCCCCGGTGGTCGCGGTGGCGGACGCCGGGTCGAGGCTCAGCTCGGCCTTCGGCTCCGGCTGCTCGGTGGCGTTGCGCACCAGGTAGTCGTGCACCCGCCGGATCACGTCGTACTCGGCGGCGGCGGTCAGCCCCCGCTCCCAGTCACCCAGGGCGACGCCGTCACTGAAGTGCCAGACGGCGGTCTGGGTGCCGAAGTAGAGCAGCGTGTCGCGGCGGGAGTCGGGCAGCCCGCCGGGCAGGGTGGCCCCGGCCGCGGCGAGCAGCTTCGCCCGGTCGGCGTTGGGATAGCCGTGGGTGAGCACCCACTGCACCCGGCCGAGGTTCTTCACCTCCGACTGACCCCAGGTGCCCTCGGCGTACTCGCCGTCGCGGGCCACCGGGGTGTGGAAGTCGATGCAGAAGACCGGCACGGTGCCGTCCTTCAACTCCAGGGCCAGCGCCGAGGTCTTCTGCGTCCGACCGTCCAGCTTCAGCGTGACGCCGGTGCCCGGCACCGCGCGGGCCACGCCCTTCGTGGCCGGCTCGGCGGTGGCCGGACCGGCTGCGGCGAGCACCAGCGCGCCACCGGTGACGAACGCCGCGGCGAGACCCGCCCAGCGTCGTCCTCGTTCAACGAACATCAGTTCCGTGCACCTCTCCCCAGGGGTGGCCCGCTACCGGCGGGCCGCGTGCGTCGCCGTCCCGCGGGGTCGTGGCACCACCCGCACGCGCGAAGGCGACGGGGCATTATCCGACACGAATTGATCTCTTGTCAGCCCCTGGGGTGATCTTCCCGGAATGAGGGGTGTGACCGGTCGGGCCGGCCGAAGTCACACGAGTCGTCGGTCCGCCGCCCAGCGGGACAGCTCGTACCGGTTGGACATCTGGAGCTTGCGCAGCACGTTCGACACGTGCGTCTCGACCGTCTTGATCGAGATGAACAGCTCCTTGGCGATCTCCTTGTACGCGTACCCCCGGGCGAGCAGGCGCAGCACCTCGCGCTCGCGGTTGGTGAGCTGGTCCAGCTCCGGGTCGGCGACCGGGGCGTCCGGCCGGGCCGCGAAGGCGTCCAGCACGAAGCCGGCCAGCCGGGGGCTGAACACGGCGTCACCGTCGGCGACCCGGCGGATCGCGTCGGTCAGCTCGTCCGGGGAGATGGTCTTGGTGACGTAACCCCGGGCACCCGCCCGGATCAGCCCGATCACGTCCTCGGCGGCGTCGGACACGCTCAGCGCCAGGAACTTCACCTGCGGATGGCTGCGGCGCATCGCATCCAGCACCGCCCGCCCGCCGCCATCGGGCATGTGTACGTCGAGCAGCACCACGTCCGGCCCGGTCGCGGCGATCCGGGCGACCGCCTCGGCCACCGTGCTCGCCTCCCCGACCACCTCGACGTGCGCGCCCAACTCGGCCCTGACCCCGGCCCGGAACATGGCGTGGTCGTCGACGAGGAAGACCCGCAACCGCTCCACCCGTGCCGGGGCGTCCGAACCCGGTTCCATCGACTGCTCCGCCATCTCAGCTGTCCCTTTCCGCCGTGGAGCCGGTGCCGGTGATCGGCAGCATCAACCGGACCTCCGTCCCCTCCCCGGGCTCGGAACGGATCTCCGCCCGGCCACCGTGCCGCTTCATCCGCCCGATGATCGATCCTCGGACGCCGTGCCGGTGATCCTCCACGGTATCCGGGTCGAAGCCCTTCCCCCGGTCCCGGACGAAGACGCTCACCTGCTCCGGCTCGACCTCGGCATAGAGCGACACCGTCTGCACCCCGGCGTGCCGGGCCGCGTTGACCATCGCCTCCCGCGCCGCCGCCACCAGCGCACCCACCCGTTCGTCGGTCTCCCGGTCACCCACCACCACCGCCTCGACGGTGATCGCGAACGTGTCCTCCACCTCGGCGGCGGCCTGTTCCAGTGCCGCCGCGAACCGCTCGGTCGGCGAGGCGGTGGGCTTGTAGAGCCAGTTGCGCAACGACCGCTCCTGGCCCCGGGCGAGTCGCTGCACCGTCTTGACGTCGCTGGCGTTGCGCTGGATCAGGGCGAGGGTGTGCAGCACCTGGTCGTGCACCATGGCGGCCAACTCGGCGCGCTCCTGCTCGCGGATGCGCCCCTCCCGTTCCGAGCGGAGCTGGTTCCAGGTGCGCCACAGCACCGGGGCGGCCACCACCCCGACCCCGGCCAACCCGACCAACGCGAAGATCACCCCGTTGACCACCGCGTCGAGGTTCTGCACCGGGGAGTAGACAGCCGCCACGCCGATGATGCCGACGGCGACCAGCACCGCGCCCCCGGCGAAGCGGAGCACGAAGGCCCGCCTGTCGCTCTCCTCCACCACCGCGCCGAGCCAGGGCACCGCCATCGACCCGCTCCACTGCCGGCGGCGCTCCGGCGCGGACTGGTGCCAGATCACCCCGGCACCGACCGCGATGATCGCCACCAGCCAGCCGGCGGTGCCCGCCGCGCCGACCGAGTCGAAGACCAGCACCTGGACCAGCAGCACACCGAGGCCGATCGCCACGAACGGCAGCAGCTGCCCGGGGTCGCGCCGGGGCGGCGTGGCGGTGTCACCCGGGCGCAGCGGCACCACCGCCCAGAACGCCGCGTACAGCAGCAGCCCGAGACCGCTGAGGCCGAGCAGCACCATGAACGCGACGCGTACCCGCAGCACCGAGATGCCGAGGTGGTCGGCGATGCCGGCGGCCACCCCGGCGGCCAGCCGGTGCTCGGGCGCCCGGTAGAGGCGCGGCGGCGGGGTCACGGCGCTGATTTGAGGCTCCCTGGTCACGGTGGGTGTCGGACGGACACCGGGCGGTGCGGTGCCGCTCCGATCGTCACACGCCCGTGGCGGTGCCGACCACGGGGACGCCCCCGACATCCGCCCGCCGGGATCTCAGGGTGGGGTCAGGGTCGGTTCCGGAGGCGACTCGGCCCGGTGACGCCGCAGGATCGGGACATGACCGAGGACCCAGCCCCGCCGCCGTACCCCCCGGTGGCGGCACCGGATGGTACGCCGCCGCCCGGTTCCGCCGCCGGGCCGACCGCGACGGCGCCCGCGTCGCCCACGGGGGGCGACGACGCGCCGCCACCTCCCGGGGGCTACCCCCCGCCGTCCGGAGGTGCCAGCTTCACCTCACGGTACGGCCTGGTCCGGCCCCGCGACGGCCGCTACCTGGCCGGGGTCTGCGCGGCGATCGGCCGGGCCACCAACACCGACCCGGTGCTGTGGCGGGTACTGCTCGCCGTGCTCGGGTTCTTCGGCGGGGTCGGCGTCCTGGTGTACGTGGCCGCCTGGCTGATCATCCCGGGGGAGGGTGACAGCGCCTCGCCGCTGGAGTCGATGCTCGGGCGCGGTCGGTCGAGCATGTCCCCGATCACCGTGATCGTGCTGACCATCCTGGTCGCGGTCAGCTTCGGGTACATCGTCACCGACGCGTTCCGGGCGGTGCTGCTGGGCGCGGCCATCCTCATCGGCGGCGCACTGCTGCTCAACCGGGAGAGCCGTTCCAGTGTGCCGGCCGCCGGTCCGGGTGGACCTCCACCCGGGTCGGCCCCCCCGCCTGGACCGGTGCCCCCGGTCGGCTACCCGGCGCCCGCCCCGTTCACCCCGCCGGCACCCGCCGCACCGGCCCCACCGTTCCTGCCGGGTCGGGTCGGTGACCCGGCGGGGTGGCCGCCGGCCCGGGCCGGGGAACCGGCGGGCTGGCCCGCGCAGACCCGGACCGCCCCGCTGCCGGCCTGGCCAGCGGCCAGGCCGATGGAGATCAGCGCGACCCGGGCGGAGGCCCCGAGCTGGCCGCCCCGCGCGCCGGTGGCAGGTGGGCCCACCACCGCACCGGTGGCCGTCCCACCACCGCCCGGTACGGGTTACCGACCGCCGTTCGCGCCACACGGCCCGTACGCCGTTGGAGCCCCGCCTCCGGCACCGCCCACGCCCCCCGTCAAGCCGCCGAAGAAGCCGAAGGAGCGGTCGTCGCTGGGTGCCGCGACCTTCTCGCTGATCTTCATGGTCGTCGGCGTGGTAGCCATCCTGGATCTGCTGGACGTCTTCCCGATCGGCGCGGCCGGATACTTCGCGGCGGTGCTCGCCACCATCGGGCTCGGCCTGCTGGTGGGCACCTGGTTCGGCCGGGCCCGCTGGCTGATCGCCCTCGGTCTGGTCGCCGCCGCCGCCCTCGGGGTGGCCGCCGTGGCCGAGTCCTACGACCGGGTCCGTGGTGTCGACGGGGCGGTCACCTGGGCACCGACCAGCTATCGGGAGCTCGCCGACCGTTACGAGAACAGTTTCGGCGACGCGACCCTGGACCTGCGCGCGGTGGACTTCGACAAGCAGGACACCGATCTCACAGTGGTGGTCAACTTCGGCGAGGCCACCATCGTGGTGCCGCCGAACGTGGACGTCACCGCGGTGACCAACGTCAAGGCCGGGGAGGCCACCGTCTTCGGACGACGTACCTCCGGGTTGGAGGGGCAGGCACGGCAGCTCACCGACCTGGGCCCGGACGGACCCGGCGGCGGCACGCTGCGGCTCACCGTCCACGTCAACGCGGGCAACCTGGAGGTGACCCGGTGAAGGTCCATCGCACCGACCTGGTGTCGTTCGTCTTCGGCCTGCTCTTCGTGGGGCTCGCTCTCTGGTGGCTGCTCGCCCAGATCCTCGGGCTGGCCCTGCCTGCGGTGGGTTGGTTCCTGGCCGGCGCGCTGGTGCTGATCGGCCTGCTCGGCCTGGTCGGTGCGGTGCGGTCGGCCCGCACCCCGGACCGGGAGGCACCTCCAGCCGACGTACCGGCGACCAACGGCCCGGCGACCGGTGTACCAGCCGGCCCGGCCGCCGGGGACGACCAGCGGATCGGCGGGCAGGACACCGCCGAGTTGCACCTCGGCACCCCGGAGGCGGCAGAGCCGGACGACGTCGGCGCGGAACCACCGCAGCCGTCCCGCTGACCGCACCGGTGCGGCCGGCGTCCGGCGGCTCGTATGCTGGCCGGGGAGATCCCGCCTCCGTCCGACCGCCACACCGTCGGGTCCGCCGGTGGCCGCGCCAGGGCACCGGCCCGGGTGTGCACTGTCCGGGGCGCCCGAGGCGGTCCCGCCGCGACGTCCGTCTCTACCCTGTCAGGAGCCCGCCCGACATGACCCAGTCCCCCGCCGTGCGCCCCTCCGGTCCGTCCGGTCCGGTCCGCATCGGCGAGCGTGCCGCCCGTACCCTCGTCGCCGAACTCGCCCGACGCAACGACCCGAAGGCCGCCCTGCTGGTGGGCGCGGCCCCCGGGGCCGCGGTCCTCGCCGCGGCGATCGACGCGCTGCTGCCGGGTGACACGTTGACCGTCGTGCCGGCCCCGGCGACCGACGCCGCCACGCTGCGCGAACACGTCACGGCCCAGGGCCGCTGGGTCGCCGACCGGGTACGGGTGGTCGACTCCCTCGCCGAGGCGGACACTGCCGAGCTGGTGATCGCCGCCGAGCCGTTCACCGGCACCGGCGAGGAGACCCGCGACGCCGTCGACGGCCTCACCAAGTACCTGGCCGACGGCGCGGTGCTGAGCGTGGCCGCACCGGTGTTCCGCACCGACGGGGCCGCCGCCGAGCTGGACCGGCACGGCGTGCTGCACGGCGTCCGCACCGACCTGGTGCTGCGCAACTCCCCGCCGGTCCGGGTGCACCACCTGCGGTTCACCCCGGCCAGCCCCGCGGCGGCGGCCCAGCTCGCCCCGGCGTACCGGCCGTCGAGCGTGCCGCTGACCCGGGGCATGCACATCGACTCGAACGGGGTGGCGGCGGCCGGCATCGCGCTCGGCCTGGCCGCGGTCGCCCGGGTGGTCCGGCCGAAGTCGAAGCTGTGGCTGGTGCCGGCGCTCGCCGCCGCTCCGGTGGCCGCGTTCTTCCGGGACCCGCAGCGGGACGTGCCGGAGGACCCGTCGGCGGTGGTCGCCGCCGCGGACGGCCAGGTGCTGTCGGTGCAGCGGCTGCACGACGAGCGGTTCGGCGACGGTGAGTGGCTGCGGATCGCGGTCTTCCTGTCGGTGCTGGACGTGCACGTCAACCGCTCGCCGGTGGCCGGCAAGGTGGTGGACTACTTCGTCGCCGACGGTGGCTTCGTCAACGCGATGAAGCCGGACGCCGAGCACAACGTCGCCGCCTACACGGTGCTGGACACCGCGCACGGCACGGTGGTGGTGGCACAGCGGACCGGGCTGATCGCCCGCCGGATCGTGCAGCGGGCCCCGGTGGGGGCACTGCTGGCCCGGGGCGAACGGTTCGGGCTGATCCGGTTCGGCTCCCGTACCGACGTCTACCTGCCGGCCGACGCCGCCGAGCCGCTGGTCGGCCCCGGCGACAAGGTGGTCGGCGGTTCCTCGGTCATCGCCCGCTGGAGCTGAGCGACGCCGACGCGAACAGGGGCGCCGCGATCGCGGCGCCCCTGTTGCGTAGCTGCGGACGGATCAGGCTGTGCGACGCTGGTGCAGCCAGAGCAGCGGCCCGCTGACCAGGTAGCCCATCACCACGAGGGCGAAGGTGAGCCGGATGTCGACAAGCGCGCCGACGGCCGGGGCCAGCCAGAGCCACGGCGGCAGCTTGACCAGCCGGGCAAGCTTGGCGTAGGGGAAGCTGGACACCATCGCGAAGGCCAGCAGCGCCACCCCGCCGATCTGCACGGTCGCCGGCAGCGGCAGCCCGATGGCCACGGTGAGGGCGAGCACCGCCGCCGCCATGGTGGTGGGCACGCCGCAGAAGAACCGGCCGTCCTTGGGTGAGACGTTGAACCGGGCGAGCCGGATCGCGGCGCAGGACGCCACGAGGGCCGCCGCGACCGCCGCGGCGGCGGTGGGGGCCGACCCGGCCAGCGAGGCGTAGACCACCACCGGGGCGGCCAGGCCGAAGGAGCACATGTCGGCAAGCGAGTCCATCTGGGCACCGAACGGGCTGGCCACGCCGAACTTCCGGGCGAGCGCGCCGTCGAGACCGTCGAAGACCACGCAGGCGATCAGCAGGAGCGCGGCGAGCCGGGTATGACCGTCCATGGCCACGAAGATGGCGTTGATGCCGAGCACCAGGCTGGCCAGGGTGCAGGCGTTGACCAGCGCGAACTTCATCCGGCGGGCCGGGGTACGCGCGCCGGGGAGCAGCGGGATCGCCGTCGCCGGCGAATCGTCGACCGACGCGGCGGGGGCGAGTGCCGGGCTGACCGGCACGACCGCCTCGATCTCGGCGCGGTCGAGGGTGACCCCCCGACGGTCGAAACCGTACCGGCGACGTTGGCGGTCGACACGGTGCTCCGGAAGGACCAGGTCGGTGCTGTTGAGCTGGTCGCCGTCGCGGCGACCCACCCGGACCAGCAGCACCTGGCGGGCGAATGTGCTGCTGCGGCGCAACCGGCCCGCCCAGCGACGCCCTGCGGGGCGCGGACTGTCAGTCGTACGACGCCGGCGCCATGGGGCTCTCGGCACGTTTCCTCCATCACCGGATCGGCTGGCCGCCCGTGCGGGCGGATGTCCGGCTGTCTCGTGCCGGACCGCTTCGTGGCCCGGCAGCCGTTCAAGCGGAGTACACCATTGCACAGGGGCCTGGTGCTTGGCGATAGCTGCCGGCGGTAGTTCTATATCCGCTTAAACCACGCGAACCGCTCCCTTATTCCCATCTCGGGCTTCATCACCCATTCTTGTCGCCAACCGCAGGCCTGACTTTACCGGAGTGCCCCTCAACCGGCTCGTCGAGCGACCGCCATCCGACCGCCGCCCCGGTCGCCAACAGGGCCACGTCTGTCAACAAAAGGCCGCTGAGCTGCGAAGACGTGAACCAGGCGGCGCTCGCCGTCGATCCCCCCGCTGGTTCGGTCACCACCGCCTCGCCGGGCTCGTCGACCAGCACCCGATAGATCACCCGCACTCCATGCCAGTCGAGTGGTCGACCCTCTGGGCCGACTGCGACCGGATTGTGCAGATTGTCGACCAAGATCAATCGGTCGACCCGGCCCCGCTGGCCCGCCTCCTCCACCAGTTCCCGTAACAGACCGTCGACCGGCTGCTCACCGTGATCGGTACCCCCGCCGGGCAGATGCCACTTGCCGGCACCCGGATAGCCGGGCGCGATCAATGTGAGCAACACCCGCTGGTCGGGGTCGGTGACCAGGCCGTACGCGGCGAACCGTTGCCGCCGGTCCGACCCGGGCGGCGGCTGAGGCGCGGTCGGCGGTTCCTGCGGCAGGTCGGCGGGAAGCGGCGCGGCCGGCAGGCCGAGCAGCCGGGCGGTGAACGGCAGCAACGGCGACACCGCCGCCTCCTGCGGGGTGCACCAGGCCAATTCGTCGGCGCCCCCGTCCGCCGCCGAGCGGAGTCGACCACCCCGGACGGTGACGTCGAACACCAATCGGTCGGTGTGCACCGACACGTCCGAGTTTCCGGCACGGAGGTGGGTCACGTCGGCGACGGCGGCGCGCACCCCGGTGACCGTGGCGTCCAGCCCGGTCTCCTCGGCGAACCCGCGGACCACTGCGTCGACCGGATGCTCGGCATGCCGGACGCCCCCGCCCGGCAACCGCCAGACCTCCGGAAAGGGGCCGGAGGCCGCCCCCCGGGCCAGCAGGACCCGGCCGGCGTCGTCCACCGCCCAGCCGTACGCCGCGATCCGCCGTCGCTCCTGCACGTCGCACTCCCCCGTCGCGGCCCGCCCGTCGATCATGAGGCTAGCGGTCGCCCGACCGAGCACCGACCGGGGCAGCCACCGTCAGGTGAGTCGGGCGGCCTGCACCGCCTCGGCGGTGACCTCGGTGAGCCGGTCGGCGGGCAGGGCACCCAGCTCCTCACGGGCGAACCAGCGGGCCTCACAGGTGGAGCCGCCCACGTCGGTCACCGTCGGCGGGGCGGGCTGGTCGACCATCACCCGGTAGAAGGCGCGTACGCCGTGCCAGTCGATCGGGTAGCCCTCGGGGCCGAGCGAGGCGGCGTCCCGGTGACTGGCCACCCCGAGCAGCTCGACGAGTCGACCCGTCTGCCCGGTCTCCTCGACCAGCTCCCGGATCAGTGCCGCGCCCGGCTGCTCGCCGTAGTCGGTGCCGCCGCCGGGCAGGTGCCAGCAGCCCGCGCCCGGGTAGCCGTCGGAGACCCGGGTCAGCAGCACCCGGCCCGCCGGGTCGGTGGCCACCGCGTACGCGGCGAAGCGCTGCGCCCGGTGCAGCCCGTCCGGGCCGGGCACGGCGTAGAAGGAGGGGAACTCGGGGGCCTCGTCGGGGACCACGTCGGCCGAGGAGGCCGGCAGCCCCAGGGCGCGTGCGGTGAAGGCCCGCAGCGGCAGCTCCCGCGCCTCGTCGAGGGTGTACCAGCGGACCAGGTCGGTGGAGCGGTCCACCCGGTCGGTGAGGGTGCCGCCACGCACCGAGACCTGGTAGATCAGGCGGTCGGTGTGGATGGTGATGCGCCGCTCGGGCAGTGCGCGCATGTCGGCCAGGACGTCCGCCAGGCCGGCGACGGCGACCGAGAGGCCCGTCTCGGCGGCTGTCTCCCGGACGACCGTGTGGTTCGGGTCCTCGCCGTGGTCGACCGCCCCACCGGGCAGGGACCATACGCCGGGGGTGCCGGAGCGCTCCGATGCGCGGACCAGCAACACTCGGCCGACTGAATCTGCACAGACTGCATATGCCGCGATCCTGCGGAGCGGCTCCAGCAAGGTGGTCACGGAGCCAAATTCTCCCCGGGTCGCGTTACCAGTGCGGAAAAGAGTCGGATTCCTGACTCAGAGCTGGCCACTCAGGGATCGATCAGGGTAGGGATCGGGGCAGTCACCGAGGTCGGCGGCCCGGTCGGCGCGGACCGTGGAGACATGACCTCGACGAGCACCCCCCACGCCCCGTACAAGCAGCTCCGCAGGCCGACCACCGACCGGATGGTGGCAGGCGTCGCCAGCGGCCTCGGCCGCTACTTCGCCGTCGACCCCACCCTGGTCCGGGTGTTGTTCGCGGTGGCGACCCTGGTCACCGGCGGTGTCGCCGCCCTGGCGTACCCGGTCATGTGGTTCCTGATGCCGGAGGAGCCGGCCGGCGCCCCGGCCTGGCCGCACCCGACGACGCCGCAGCCGGCACCCCGGCCGCAGCCTCAGCCTCCGGCGGTACCGCCGACGGCCGGCTGAGCCCCGGTCACTCCCACTCGATGGTGCCCGGCGGCTTGCTCGTCACGTCCAGGACCACCCGGTTGACCTCGGCGACCTCGTTGGTGATCCGGGTGGAGATCCGGGCCACCACGTCGTAGGGCAGCCGGGACCAGTCGGCGGTCATCGCGTCCTCGCTGGAGACCGGGCGCAGCACGACGGGATGCCCGTAGCTGCGCCCGTCACCCTGCACCCCGACGCTGCGCACGTCGGCCAGGAGCACCACCGGGAACTGCCAGACGCCCCGGTCCAGGCCGGCGGCGGTCAGCTCCTCCCGGGCGATCAGGTCGGCCTGGCGCAGCAGCGCCAACCGCTCCCGGTCGACGGCGCCGATGATCCGGATGGCCAGACCCGGCCCCGGGAACGGGTGCCGCCAGACCATCGCCTCGGGCAGGCCCAGCTGGAGGCCGAGCGCCCGGACCTCGTCCTTGAACAGCGTGCGCAGCGGCTCGACCAGGGCGAACTTCAGATCCTCCGGCAGGCCGCCGACGTTGTGGTGGCTCTTG
Organism: Micromonospora sp. NBC_00421; assembly: GCF_036017915.1. NCBI lineage: Bacteria > Bacillati > Actinomycetota > Actinomycetes > Micromonosporales > Micromonosporaceae > Micromonospora > Micromonospora sp. NBC_00421. The sequence goes on along the minus strand of NZ_CP107929.1, from coordinate 6,701,442 downwards.
ATGTTGGCGGTGCCGGTGCCGCCGCCGGACTCCACCACGTCCGGGTAGAGGGTGCCCTGCACCAGGAACTCGACGTCGCCGTGGGCGGCGACCTCCCGGGCGGCGGCCTCGAAGACCCGGATGAACTCCCGGCCGATGATCTTCCGCTTCTGCTCCGGGTCGGTCACCCCCGCCAGCGCGCCGAGGAACCGCTCGGCCGCGTCCACCACCTTCAGCTTGATGCCGGTGGCTGCCACGTAGTCCTTCTCCACCTGCTCGGCCTCGCCGGCGCGCAGCAGGCCGTGGTCGACGAAGACGCAGGTGAGCTGGTCACCGACCGCCTTGTGGACAAGCGCGGCGGCGACCGCCGAGTCGACCCCGCCGCTCAGGCCGCAGATGACCTCCTTGTCGCCGACCTGGGCCCGGATCCGGGCCACCTGCTCGTCGATGATGTTCTGCGGCGTCCAGGTCGGCGCGATGCCGGCGATGTCGTAGAGAAAGCGGCGGAGCATCTCCTGACCCTGCGCGGTGTGCCCCACCTCGGGGTGGAACTGCACACCGGCCCGGCGACCGGCCAGGTCCTCGAAGGCGGCGACCGGGGCACCCGCCGACTCGGCGGTCACAGTGAAACCGGCCGGGGCCTCGGTCACCGCGTCGCCGTGGCTCATCCAGACAGGCAGATCGGCCGGCAGGTCACGCAGCAGCACGCCCGGGTCGAGCAGCCGGGGACGCAGCGGGGTGCCGCCGTACTCCCGGTTGCCGGTCCGGGCGACAGTGCCGCCGAGCGCCTGGGCCATCGCCTGGAAGCCGTAGCAGATGCCGAATACCGGCACGCCCGCCTCGAACAGCCCGGCGTCGATCTGCGGAGCCTCCGGGGCGTAGACACTGGACGGGCCGCCGGACAGGATGATCGCGGCCGGGTCCTTCGCCAACATCTCGGCGACCGGCATGGAGTGCGGGACGATCTCCGAGTAGACCTTCGCCTCGCGCACCCGGCGCGCGATGAGCTGGGCGTACTGGGCTCCGAAGTCCACCACGAGGACGGGGCGAGGCGTGCTCATGTGCGCAAATCCTACCGACAGTCACACCCGCCCCGGGCACGGGCCGCCCCCGGGCACGCCGCACCCGGTCAGCGCGGCCCGTGACGCAGCGCGCCGGGGGCGTCCGCCGGGACCGCCGGGTGCCGCGGCGGCACCGCACCCATCCGGGTGTACGCCGACCCGAGCGGCGGCCGGGGGTCCGGTTCGCCCTTGTTCGGCCAGTACGACATCGCCCGTTCCGCCTGCGCGGTGATCGTCAGCGACGGGTTCACCCCGAGGTTCGCCGAGACCGCCGCCCCGTCGACCACGTGCAGCCCCGGATGCCCGTACACCCGGTGCCACGGGTCGATCACCCCGTCGGCCGGGGTGGCACCGATCACCGCCCCGCCGAGGATGTGCGCGGTCATCGGGATGTCGAACGGCTCCGTCAACGCCCCACCCGGGGTGCCGTCGATCTCCTCGGCGAGCAGCCGGACCGCCCGGTTGCCGGCCGGGATCCAGGTCGGGTTGGGCGCGCCGTGCCCGGGGCCGGAGACCAGCCGTCGCCGGCCCAGCGGGCCCCGCTGCCAGCGGGTGGTAAGCGAGTTGTCGACCGACTGCATCACCAGCGCGATCACCGTCCGCTCCGACCAGCGGCGCACCGAGAGCATCCGGGCGGCCACCAGGGGGTGCCGGACGAGGCCGCCCAGCCAGCGCCGGACCCGGTGCGGGCCGCCGTCGACAAGCAACGACTGGAGCAGCCCCATCGCGTTGGCGCCCCGGCCGTAGCGGACCGGCTCGACGTGGGTCTGCGGGTCGGGGTGGAACGAGCTGGTGATCGCCACCCCGTCGGTGAAGTCGAGCCCCCGTTGCCCGGCCTGCCGGTGGCCGACCGACGCGCCGAGGATCGCCTCCGAGTTGGTGCGGGTCAGTTCGCCGAGGCGGTCCGACAGGTGGGGCAGCACCCCGGTCTGCCTCATCTCGTGCAGCAGCCGCTGGGTGCCGAGCGCGCCGGCCGCGAAGACCACCTGGTCGGCCCGGAACACCTGGCGACGCCGCCGCAGCCAGGCTCCGGTCCGCGTGGTGTGCACCCGGTAGCCGCCGTCGGCATCCGGGTGGACGGCGGTCACCGTGGTCAGCGGATGGACCCGCGCGCCGAGCCGTTCGGCAAGCCACAGGTAGTTCTTGACCAGGGTGTTCTTGGCACCGTGCCGGCAGCCGGTCATGCACGACCCGCAGTGCGTGCAGCCGGTGCGCTCCGGCCCCGCCCCACCGAAGTACGGGTCGGCCACCCGTTCGCCGGGGCGGCCGAGGTGCACCCCCACCGGGGTGGGCCCGAAGGTGTGCCCCACCCCCATCCGCTCGGCCACCGCCCGCATCGCCCGGTCCGCGCCGGTGTGCCGGGGGTACGTGGTGACCCCGAGCATCCGTGCGGCCTGGTCGTAGTGAGGGGCGAGTTCGGCCCGCCAGTCGGTGACGTCGCGCCACTGCGGGTCGGTGTAGAAGGCGTCCGGCGGCTGGTAGAGGGTGTTCGCGTAGACCAGGGAGCCGCCGCCCACCCCGGCACCGGAGAGCACGAGCACGCCGCCGCCGGCCTTCCGGTCGGCCGGGCGGAGCAGGGTGATCCGTTGCAGCCCGTAACAGCCGAGCCGGGGTGCCCAGAGGAACCGGCGCAGCCGCCAGGAGGTCTGCGGGAACTCGTCGTCGGCGAACCGCCGGCCCGCCTCCAGCACCCCTACGGTGTAGCCCTTCTCGGCCAGCCGCAGCGCGGTGACGCTGCCACCGAAGCCGGAGCCGATGACGAGCACGTCGTACCGCATGAACGCATCATTACCGGCGGGTAGCCATCGCGCCAGTGCCGGATTTCGCGCGATCATGCTCACCGTCGCCGATCGACGCCCGCAACCCGGGGGGCCGGTCGACGCGTTGTGCAGACGGGGGTGGCGAGCGATGACTCAGGAAACCGGAACGGGACGCCCACGATGGGTGTGGGGGCTGGCCGCCCTGGTCGGTGTCGTACTGGTGGCGGTGGTCGCCCTGGTGGTGACCCGGCAGGTCCGCGACGACGGGCCACGGCGTACGGCCGGGCCGGTCGCCACGACCGCCAGCCCGACGCCGAGCCCCACCCCCACCCCCAGCCCGACCCCGCCACCCGGCGCGGCCATCACCGGCCCGCTCAACCTGCTCCTGGTCGGGGTGGACACCCGGGTCAGCGTGCCCGGTTGGGAGCCGCACGGCGACTCGGTGCTGGTGCTGCACGTGCCGGCCGGGCTGGACCGGGCGTACCTCTTCTCGCTCCCCCGCGACCTGGTGGTCGACATCCCGGCGTTCCCGAAGTCGGGGTACAAGGGCGGCCGGACGAAGCTCACCCACGCGATGAGCTACGGCAGCCGGGTGCCGGGCAAACCCAAGAACCCCAGCGCCGCCCAGGGGTACGAGCTGCTGCGCAGCACGGTCGCCGGCTACACCGGGCTGCGCTTCGACGCCGGTGCGGTGATCACCTTCAACGGCTTCGACCGGCTGGTCGACACCCTCGGCGGGGTGGACCTCTACGTCGACCAGCGGGTCCCCTCCCTGCACCGCAGGCCGGACGGCAAGTACCGCGACCCGGCCCCCGGTGGCGGCGGCTACACCGGCCCGCAGATGGTCTACGAGAAGGGCGAACGGCACCTCAACGGCTGGCAGGCGCTCGACTACGCCCGGCAGCGCTACATCGCCGGCGGCGACTACGCCCGGCAGCGCCACCAGCAGCAGCTCCTCCGGGCGCTGGCCGCCAAGATCCTCGGCGGGAACCTGGCCCGTGAACCGGACCGGGTGGAGCAGGTGGTGGCCGCGCTCGGCGACACCCTGGTCTATGCGGGCGGGCCGCGCATCGTCGACCTGGCGTACGCCCTGGGTGGCATGAGCGCCGACCGGATCACCCTGGTCGGCCTGCCCGGCGACGGGGTGGGCAAGGGCAGCAGCTACCGGGGTGAGCAGCTCACCACCGTCGGCAAGGGCTTCCTGCCGGCGCTCAAGGCCGGCAAGGCCGAGAGTTATCTGGACGCCCACCCCGAGCTGCGGGTGAAGAACTGACCGGGTGGGCGGGGCTGGGACGGGTCAGCGGCGGGTGGGCGGCGGGGGTCGTTCGGTGCCGTGCAGCCAGGCGGCGAAGAGGTCGTCGAGCTGCTGCCCGGAGACCCGCTCGGCGGTGGCCACGAACTCGGCGGTGGTGGCATTGTCGTTCCGCTTCTCCGCCACCCAGGTCCGCAGGATCCGGAAGAACGCGTCGTCGCCGACCGTCACCCGGAGCGCGTGCACGGTCATCCCGCCGCGTTGGTAGACCGAATCGCTGAACAGGTTCGCCACCCCGGGCGCTCCGGGCGGCACCCGCCAGACCTGGTCGCTGGACGAGGCGTACCGCGTGTCGAAGGCCGCCTGGGCGGTGTCCCGGCCCTGGTGTTCGGCCCAGAGCCACTCGGTGTACGTGGCCAGCCCCTCGTTGAGCCAGATGTCCTCCCAGCGGGCCAGCGAGACGCTGTCGCCGAACCACTGGTGGGCCAGTTCGTGCGCGACCACCCCGGTGTTCTCGCCGGTCCGGAAGAAGCTGGCCGAGTAGACAGGCCGGCTCTGCGTCTCCAGCGCGTACCGGATCCGGGGATCGTCGACCACCACCCCGCCGTACGCCCCGAACGGGTACGGCCCGAAGACGCTCTCCAGGTGGTCGGCGACCTCCAGCGTGCGGGCGATCGACTCGTCCGCGGCACCCCGGGGCAGGGTGCTGGCGACCGCGCTGAACACCGGTCTGCCCCGGTGTTCACCGGTGGTGGTGCGGTACTTCCCGATCACCACGGTGCTCAGGTAGCTGGCCATCGGGGCGTCCTCGGACCAGCGCCAGGTGGTCCCACCGCCGGCTGCCGGACGCTGCCCCTTCGGCACGCCGTTGGCGACCGCGACCAGCCCCTTCGGCACGGTGATCTCGAAGTCGTAGGTGGCCTTGTCGGAGGGGTGGTCGTTGACCGGGAACCAGGTGCTCGCCGACTCGGGTTGGCCGAGCGCGACCGCTCCGTCGGCGGTGTGCAGCCAACCGCCCTCGCCGATCGTCTCGTTGCGCAGCGGCACCGGCCGGCCGTCGTAGTCGACCTCGACGGTGAAGACCGCCCCGGCTCGGACCGGCGTGGCCGGGGTGATCACCAGCTCGGCACCCTCGCGGGCGTGCCGGGCCGGCGTGCCGTCCACTGTCACCCGCCGCACCGTCAGGCCAGCCAGGTCGAGGTGGAACAGGGGCAGCCCGGCGGTGGCGGTGGCCCGCACGGTGGTGGTGCCGCGCAGCTCGTCGGTGGCCGGGTCGTAGCGGACCTTGAGGGCGTACCTGTCGACGTCGTAACCGCTGTTGCCCGCGGTCGGGAAGTACGGGTCGCCGACGCCGGCCGGGCCGGTGGTCGCGCCCAGGGTCGGGCTGGTCGTCGGGGCCGGCCGGGATTCCTCCCGCGGCCTCCGGTCGGCGGTACAGCCGGCCAGGGCCAGCACCACGGCCACCAGCAGCGCGAGACCGCGCCGGTTCCGGCTCATGGCCACCCTGTGTCCCCCGTTCACCCGCCCCGCCGTGCGCGCAGCCTACCGAGAGCACCGGCCGCACATACCCCGAACGACGGACCGGTGGCGGATCGGGACGGCCCGGCGGGTAACGGACGCAGCGACCGGCCGGACCCGGGAGCCGGCCGGTCGCTGCGGCGGGTCAGCGGTCGAGGACCAGGCCGACCTTCTGGAACTCCTTCAGGTCGCGGTAGCCGCACTTGGCCATCGCCCGACGCAGCCCGCCGAAGAGGTTGAGCTGGCCGTCCGGCTCGTCGGCCGGGCCGAAGAGCAGCCGCTCCATCGAGCCGAGCGGTTCGCCCGCCACCTCGAACGCGCCACGCGGCAGCGACGGGTGGCTGGCCGCCGAGTGCCACCAGGCGCCGCCGGCCGGGGCCTCCGCGCAGAGCGACAGCGGCTCGCCGAGCATCACCGCGTCCGCGCCGCAGCCGAGCGCCTTGGCGATGTCGCCGGAGGTCTGCATGTCACCGTCGGCGATCAGGTGGACGTAGCGTCCGCCCGTCTCGTCGAGGTAGTCGCGGCGGGCCGCGGCGGCGTCGGCGATCGCGGTGGCCATCGGCACCCTGATGCCGAGCACCGACTCGGTGGTCGACCAGTCGTCGCCGCCGATGCCGACGATCACCCCGGCCGCACCGGTACGCATCAGGTGCAGCGCGGTCTTGTAGTCGGTGCAACCGCCGACCACCACCGGGAGGTCGAGGTCGGCGATGAACTCCTTGAGGTTCAGCGGCTCGTCGGTGGTCGAGACGTGCTCGGCCGAGACGATGGTGCCCTGGATGACCAGGATGTCGACGCCCGCGTCCAGGATCACCGGGGCCAGCGCCAGGGTGTGCTGCGGGGAGACCCGGACGGCCACCGTGCTGCCACCCGCCCGCAGCTCGCGGACCCGCTCGGCGATCAGGTCGGGGCGGATCGGCTCGGCGTAGACCTCCTGGAGCCGCTTGGTCGCGCGGGCGTCCTCGCCCAGGTCGGCCAGCTCCTCCAGGACCTTGGCCGGGTTCTCGTACCGGGTCCAGAGGCCTTCGACGTTGAGCACTCCCAGACCACCGAGCTGGCCGAGTCGCACCGCCGAGGCGGGGCTCATGGTGGCGTCCGAGGGGTGACCGACACAGGGGATGTCGAAATGGTAGGCGTCGAGCTGCCAGCCGGTGGAGACGTCGTCGACGTCCCTGGTGCGCCGGCTGGGCACGATGGCGATGTCGTCCAGGTGGTAACCGCGCTGCGCGGTCTTGCCCAGCCCGATCTCGACCACGTCACGCATGAGGGACTCCAGGTGGTTGGGGGGTGGTGGGTCAGCGGGTGTGGTAGTTGGGCGCCTCGACGGTCATCTGGATGTCGTGCGGGTGGCTCTCCTTGAGCCCGGCCGCGGTGATCCGGATGAGCTGGCCCCGGTGGTGCAGGTCGGGGATGTTCTCCGCGCCGGCGTACCCCATCGCCAGCCGCAGCCCGCCGACCAGCTGGTGGGCCACCCGGGACAGCGGCCCCCGGTAGGGCACCTGGCCCTCCACGCCCTCCGGGACCAGCTTGTCGTCGCTGAGCACGTCCTGCTGGAAGTAGCGGTCCTTGCTGTACGACTTGGCCTGCCCCCGGGACTGCATCGCGCCGAGCGACCCCATCCCCCGGTACGCCTTGAACTGCTTGCCGTTGACGAAGATCAGCTCACCGGGGCTCTCTTCGCAGCCGGCCAGCAGGCTGCCGAGCATCACCGTGTCGGCGCCGGCCACCAGGGCCTTGGCGATGTCGCCGGAGTACTGGATGCCGCCGTCGCCGATAACCGGGACGCCGGCCGGGCGGGCCGCGCGGGCCGCCTCCATGATCGCGGTCACCTGCGGCACGCCGACCCCGGCGACGATCCGGGTGGTGCAGATGGCACCCGGGCCGACCCCGACCTTGACGCCGTCGGCACCGGCGTCGACAAGCGCCTTCGCCCCGGCGTAGGTGGCCACGTTGCCGCCCACGATGTCGATCGTGACGTCGGCCTTGAGCCGGCGGACCATGTCCAGCACGGCCCGCTGGTGACCGTGCGCGGTGTCCACGATCAGCACGTCGACGCCCGCGTCGACAAGGGTGCGGGCCCGCTTGTAGGCGTCCTCGCCCACCCCGATGGCGGCGGCGACCCGCAGCCGGCCCGCGTCGTCCTTGGTGGCCTCCGGGTACTGCTCGCTCTTGGTGAAGTCCTTCACGGTGATCAGGCCGCGCAGCCGTCCCGCGTCGTCGACGATCGGCAGCTTCTCGACCTTGTGCTGGCGCAGCAGCGCCAGCGCGTCGTCCTTGCTCACCCCGACCGGGGCGGTGACCAGCGGCGTCCGGGTCATGATCGCGTGGACCGGGGTGGCCGGGTCGGAGACGAAACGCATGTCCCGGTTGGTGACGATGCCGACCAGTTGGCCGTCGCCGTCCACCACCGGGACGCCGGAGATGCGGTAGCGACCGCACAGCTCGTCGACCTCGCGGAGGGTGTCCTCGGGGCTGGCCGTCACCGGGTTGGTGATCATGCCGGACTCGGAGCGCTTGACCAGGTCGACCTGGAGCGCCTGGTCCTCCAGGGAGAGGTTGCGGTGCAGCACGCCGATGCCGCCCTGGCGGGCCATCGCGATCGCCATCCGGGCCTCGGTGACGGTGTCCATCGCGCTGGACAGCAGCGGGATGGTCAGCTCGACATTGCGGGTGAGCCTGGTGCGGGTGTTCACCCGGCTGGGCACCACGTCCGACTCGCCCGGCTGAAGCAGCACGTCGTCGAAGGTCAGGCCGAGCGGCACCACCCGCGCCGACCCGGCGGGCAGCTCCGGCAGGTGGCCCGCCAACTCGCCGTTGTCGACGCCGGCCGGACGATCGGTGCTGGGCGAATTCTCCACGATTGCTCCCCTGAGCTGCTCGGACGGGATTCAGCGAGGCGGCGCGCGCGGCGACCGGCGCACGCCGGGGTGACGGCGAGTCGTCTCATCGTACCCACTGAGCAGGGCGGCCCTCGTGGGCGACCGGCCGGGGTCGGCGATGCCACAGCGACCGGCGGGGGACGCGTGGCGCGGGCGTTGGGTCTACGGTGAGGGGGTGCACGACGAGCCCATCGACCCGTTCAACGGCGACCCGGCCGATCCGGCTGCGGGGCTGGACGACCCGGTCGACGACGCCCCGCTCGACCCGCTGACCGAGGTCGAGCGGCAGGACGTGCTGGAAGACCTGGCCGACCTGGAGATCTACCAGGCCCTGCTGGCCCCGATCGGGGTCCGCGGGCTGGTCATCGAGTGCGAGGACTGCCGCGAGCCGCACTACTTCGACTGGGACCTGCTCCGGGGCAACCTGCGTCACCTGCTCAGCTCCGGTCGCCCCCGGGTGCACGAGCCGGCCTACGACCCCGACCCCGACCACTACGTCACCTGGGACTATGCCCGTGGCTACGCCGACGGGGTGCACGACACGCTCACCGAGTCCTCCGGGGACGACGCCGACCCGGACGACTGACGCTCAGCTGACCAGGCCGGCGCGGAAGCCGGCGGCCACCGCGTGCGCCCGGTCCCGGGCACCGAGCTTGCGGAACAGCCGCCGAGCGTGGGTCTTGACGGTGTCCTCCGAAACGAAGAGTTCCCGGCCGATCTCCGCATTACTCTTGCCCTCGGCCATCCCGAGCAGCACCTGGAGTTCGCGTTCGGTCAGTCCGACGGAGGTCCGACCGCTGCGCGCGCCGGGAGCCGGTCGCGGCGACGCGCCGGCCGGGGCCGTCCCGGTCGCCGTGGCCTCCGATTCCCCGTCGACCTCGTCGTCACCGCGCTGCACGGGCACCACCGACGGCGCTCCGGGCGTCCCCTCGGCCGCCGCCTGTGACCAGCCCGCTGTCGGCGTACGACCGGTGGTGGATCGGGGTGGCGCACCGACCGCGGCGGTGTCCCGGGCAGGGTCGGCGACCCGGTGCCGGGCGGGGCGTCCGGGCGCGGAGAGCAGCAGCAGGGCCTTGGCCACCGCGCTGGTCAGGTCGTGGTCGGCGCCCTGGATCAGGCCCCGCGCCCCGGCGCTGATGGTGGCCGCCGCCGCCTCCGACTCCTCGGTGCCGAGCAGCAGCACCGCGGCCTGCGGCGCGCGGGCCAGCACCCGGCGGACGAAGCCGGCGCTGTCCGGCCGGGTGAGCGCCGTGTCGGCGAGCACCACGTCGACCGGGCGCTCGGCGAGCCGCAGCATCACCTCGGGATCGGAGACGGCGGTCCGGACGACCGCAGCCAGGCCGAGTCGCGCCGCCGCATTGGTCAACTGCTGTGCGGCGAGCGGTGTCCGAACACATACGAGAACGGTACGCACGGTGGTCTCCTCTCCGGACACGAGCAGACCATGACGGGGTCCACCGGGGAGGAGGTTCCGGGCAATCCTTCGAACTTTTCCGGCATTTGGGTCATATGCCGCATGCTGTCGGGCTTTTTCGATCTCAGCACGTGTGAGGCCACGGGGGTTCGGGTACCGAAGCTGCACGCCGGAAACGGGGTACGCCAGCGCGGACCACAGCCCGGACGCCGGTTCAACGAGGATCTCCGCGGTGCCGCGCGGGAGGAGGGGTGCTGATGTCGAACGTACGTAGACTGCCCGGACCCATCGTCGACCTGTGGGACTGGCAGCGTCTCGGCGCCTGCCGGGGCCGGGACAGCGCCCAGTTCTTCCACCCGGACGGCGAGCGCGGCTCGTCGCGGTTGCGTCGGGAGTCCGGCGCCAAGTCCGTGTGCCAGGCCTGCCCGGTGCGGGCCGAGTGCGCCGCCCACGCCCTCGCGGTCCGCGAGCCGTACGGCGTCTGGGGCGGCCTCAGTGAGTCGGAACGGCTCCGCCTGCTCGCCCTCGGCTGGGAGGACCTGGCCGACCGCCGGCAGACCCGGGTGGACATCGCCCGCATGGAGGCCCGGCTCGGCGCTTCGCACAAGACCGCCGTACCGGCCCAGCGCAAGATCGCCTGACCGACCCACCACACCTCGACGAGGCCGCACTCCGATCTCCGGAGCGCGGCCTCGTCGTTTCCCCGGCCCCCGGCCCCGACGCCGGGCCGGCCGACACGCACGAAGAGCGGGGCGGGCCCGGCATCACCGGACCCGCCCCTCATTCCACCCGATCCCGCTCCCGAGCCGCCCTACGGCTCACCCGGTGCGGCGTACGCCGCCGGTCGCGGGAGTCAGGAACAGCGGGGTCCCACCTGCGTCACGCCGTCAGCGCTGCAGGGTCAGCAGACCCGGCCGGTACGGCAGGAGGCCGTAGTCACCGCCCGAGTTCGTGGCGCGGCCCTGGTACAGCAGCTGCAGGTTGCACGGGTCGATCGTGTTCGTCTGATCCGCGCTGGTGCGCAGCAGCTCGCCGTGGCTGATGTCGTTGGTCCAGGTGGCACCGCTGTTGGCCTTGCCCGCGAACGGGTTGTTGTAGGTCGTCGCGTTCGGCGTCCAGGTGCCGCTCAGGCTGGTCGCCGTGAACGAGCGGAAGTAGCGTTCCCAGGAGCTCGTCCTGGCCTCGATGATCATCAGGTACTGGTTGCGGCCCTGCACCTTGTAGACCTGCGGCGCCTCGAAGATGTTCTCCGAGGTGTCGCTCATGATCGTCGTGTAGTTGGAGCCGAAGCTGCCCGGGAAGTTCCCGATCGGCATGATCTGGCGGTAGATCCTGCCGTTGTCGCCGGCGAAGAACAGGTACATGTTCTGGTCGTCGCCGATGATCGTCTGGTCGATCACGCCGGTGCCGGAGTCGGTGATCTTCGCGGTCGACAGGGTCTGCGCGGCCGACCAGCCGTTGGCGTTGGCCGGGTTGGTCGACGTGCGGTACGAGAACGACGTCCCGCCCCACTGGTGGGCGAGAACCCAGATGTTCTTCGGCGCGAAGTAGAACAGCGACGGCGCGACGGTGCTCTGGCTCATGGTGTTCTGGGGGGCCGAGCCGAGCTGGTTGAGGTTGTCGACCAGGCCGAAGTTCATCGAACCCCAGCCGCCGGTGGCGCTGCTGCTGTGGGTGGTGGCGTACACCAACTGCTTGCCCTGGTAGGGGGCGATGGTGAAGTCCTTGAGTGACGCCCAGCCGGACTTCGGCTGCGCCAGCGGGCCGGTCGACGACCAGCGGTACGTCGACGGCAGGGAACAGTTACCCGGCGGCGGGGTGGTCGGCGGAGGCGTCGTCGGCGGCGGGGTGGTGGGAGGCGCGGTCGTCGGCGGGGTGGTGGGCGGGGTGGTGGGCGGGTTGGTCGGCGTCGTGCCGCCGTTGCAGGCCACCCCGTTGAGGGCGAAGCTCGTCGGGACCGGGTTGCTCGACGTCCAGGCCCCGTTGAAGCCGAACGACACCGAGCCGTTGGTCGGGATCGCGCCGTTGTAGCTCACGTTCTTGGCGGTCACCGCCGACCCGCTCTGCGTCACGGTGGCGTTCCACGCCTGGGTCACCGACTGCCCGGAGCCGAAGGACCAGGTGAGCGTCCAGCTGCTCACCGCGTCGCCCAGGTTGGTGATCGCGACGTTGGCGCCGAAACCGCCACCCCACTCCGAGGACACGGCGTAGTTCACCGAGCAACCCGCCGCCGCGGCACCCGCCGGCAACGCGGTGACGATCGACGCCGACGCCAGCAACGCGACACCGGCCGAGACCAGGCCGACATTGGCCGATCTGGATCTGGACATAAAACACCCTCCTGACGGGATGGCGACCTGCACATTGGTGGTGGTCGTTGTTAGGTGAACGTTAACAGTCGCGTCAGGTATGTTACGGGAGCGCTCCCACAGCCTCAACCCTCGATACCGCAGTGGAATTTCCGGTAATCAACATATCGATCATGCCTGATGACAGACGGGTGCTGGAGAATCAGCGGACGGTGACCTTCACGCGGTGCCAACCGGTCGCGCCGTCGGGAGCCACCGGCGCGGCCAGCGCGGTCTGGGTCTCGCCGTCGCGGTCGGTGGCCCGCACCTGGAGGGTGTGCTCACCCGGGGTCGCCGACCAGCGCCAGGACCACTGCACCCAGGTGTCCACCGACACCGCCGGGGCGAGGGTCGCCTCCTGCCACCCGCCACCGTCCACCCGTACCTCGACCCGGCTGATCCCCCGGTGCTGCGCCCAGGCCACCCCGGCCACCACCACCTCACCGGCGGTCAGCCGGTTGCGCGGGCGCGGAGTGTCGATCCTCGACTGCGTCTTCACCGGCCCCTGCGCCGACCAGCCGCGCGGCACCCAGTACGCGTCGAAGTCGGCGAAGCTGGTCAGCTCCAGCTCGGTGACCCACTTGCAGGCCGACACGTACCCGTAGAGGCCGGGCACCACCATCCGCACCGGGAAACCGTGCTCGACCGGCAGCGGCTCGCCGTTCATCCCCACCGCCAGCAGGGCGTCCCGGCCGTCGCGCAGCACCGCCGTGGGGGTGCCGCAGGTCCAGCCGTCGACAGAGCGGCCGACCACCTGGTCGGCCCCCTCCTCCGGCTCCGCCTCGTCGAGCAGCTCCTTGATGGGTACGCCCAGCCAGCGGGCGTTGCCGATCAGGTCCCCGCCCACCTCGTTGGAGACACAGGCCAGGGTGACGTACCGCTCGACCATCGGGCGGGCGAGCAGCTCGGCGAAGGTCAACTCGATCGGGTTGCGGACCCGGCCGTGGATGCGCAGCCGCCACGTCCGCGGATCGACCTGCGGCACCACCAGCGCGGTGTCGATCCGGTAGAAGCCGCCGTTCGGGGTGGTGTAGGGGGCGAGCTGGGCCAGCGAGAGATCCGCGCCGGGCGGCACCGCCGGCGCCACCGCCGACGGGGTGGGCAACGCGACGGCCTCCCGAGCCGCCGAGACCCCCCGTCGACCGGCGAGCCAGTGCCCGCCCAGCCCCACCACTGTCGCCGTGCCGGCGAGCAGGCCGGCCCCGCGCAGGAACCGCCGCCGGGACTCGGGGTCACTCGGCTCCCCGAGCTCCCGCCCGGCCGCCCGGGACGGCTCGGGGACCGGAGTCGGCTCGCGCGCCGGAAACGGCTCGTCCGTCGGGGCCGGCTCGTCCGTCGGGGCCGGCTCGTCCGTCGGGGCCGGCTCGGGGCGGGCGGCCGGGAAGGCGGTGGGCAGCGGAGTGGGTGGCCGCCAGGGCCAGGGGTCGAGCTGCAGCGGGCCGGCCACGAACGCCCAGAGCACCAGCCCGCCCAGTCCCCCGCCGACCAGCGCGGGTAGGGCGTCGGCGACATCCGCGCCGGCCCGGGTGAGCGCGGCGGCGGCACCGAGGCCGGCGAACGCCGCGATGCCCAGCAGGCCGACGGAGAGCCGGCGCGCGGCCAGCACGCCGATCCCGGCGGCGAACGCCGCCAGCAGCACCGCCGTCCCGACCAGCAAGGCGATCTTGTCGTACGTGCCGAAGACGTCGATGGCGAACTGCTTGAGCGGCTCGGGGACCACGTCGACCACGACCCCGCCGACCGCGATCAGCGGGGCGGAACGCGGGCCGGTGAGGACGGCGACCGGCTCGGCGACACCGATGGCCACCACGGCGGCGGTGACCCCGGCCAGCGCGGCGAAGCCACGGGAGGTGGTGCTCATCAGGCCAGTGTCGTCGATCGACCACCCCGGCCGCCAACCACGTCACCGTTCCGTAAGCAGCTGCCCCCGGACGCGTCAGGGCGCACCGCCGACGTACGACGATGCGCCCTGAACAGGCGTGCTACCGGGTCAGAATCCCGGGCCGTGCTGGTGGCCGTGACCGTGACCGTGGCCGTGCCCACCGGCGGCGGCCGGCTCCGGCTGCTCCGGCTTCTCCACCACGAGGCTCTCGGTGGTCAGCAGCAGACCGGCGATCGACGCGGCGTTGGTGACCGCGTTGCGGGTCACCTTCACCGGGTCGATGATGCCGGACTTGACCAGGTCGACGTACTCGCCCTTGGCGGCGTCGAGGCCGTGGCCCCACTCCTTGCCGGCGACCTTCTCCACCACCACGTAACCGTCGTGGCCGGCGTTCTGGGCGATCCAGCGCAGCGGCTCGACGAGCGACTTGCGCACGATCGAGACACCGACCTTCTCGTCACCGGTCAGGCCGAGGTCGTCGTCGAGCACCGAACGGATCTGGGCCAGCGCGGCACCGCCGCCGGGGACCGTACCCTCCTCGACCGCGGCCTTGGTCGCGGCGATCGCGTCCTCGATGCGGTGCTTGCGCTCCTTCATCTCGACCTCGGTCGCCGCGCCCGCCTTGATGACCGCGATGCCACCGGAGAGCTTGGCCAGCCGCTCGGCCAGCTTCTCCCGGTCCCAGTCGGAGTCGGAGGCCTCGATCTCCTTGCGGATCTGGGCGACCCGGTCGGCAACCTCGGCGGACTTGCCACCGCCGTCGATGACCGTGGTGTTCTCCTTGTCGACCACGACCCGCCGGGCGGTGCCGAGCGCCTCCAGGCCGACCTGGTCGAGCCGGTAGCCCAGCTCCGGGGCGACCAGCTCGGCGCCGGTCAGGATCGCCATGTCCTGGAGCATCGCCTTGCGGCGGTCGCCGAAGCCGGGGGCCTTGACCGCGCAGACCTTGATGGTCTTGCGGATCGCGTTGACCACCAGGGTCGACAGCGCCTGACCGTCGACGTCCTCGGCGACGATCAGCAGCGGCTTGCTGTTCTGGAGGACCTTCTCCAGCAGCGGCAGCAGCTCCTCGATCGCCGAGATCTTCTGCGTGGTGATCAGGATGTACGGGTCGTCGAGCACCGACTCCTGAGACTCCGAGTCGGTGACGAAGTTCGGCGAGATGAAGCCCTTGTCGAACTGCAGACCCTCGGTCACCTCCAGCTCGGTGGTGAGGGTGGAGCCCTCCTCGACGGTGATGACACCGTCGCGGCCGACCTTCTCCATCGCCTCGGCGATCAGCTCGCCGATGGTGGCGTCCTGCGCGGAGATCGTCGCGACGTGCGCGATCGACTTCTTGTCGGCCACCTCTACGGCCCGGCCGAGCAGCGCCTCGGAGACCTTGGCCGCCGCCGCGTCGACACCCCGCTTGAGGCCGGCCGGGTTGGCACCGGCGGTCACGTTGCGCAGGCCCTCGCGCACCATCGCCTGGGCCAGCACGGTCGCGGTGGTGGTCCCGTCGCCGGCGACGTCGTTGGTCTTCGTCGCCACCTCCTTGACCAGCTGCGCGCCGAGGTTCTCGTAGGGGTTGGTGAGCTCGATCTCCTTGGCGATGGTCACACCATCGTTGGTGATCGTCGGCGCACCGAATTTCTTGTCCAGGACGACGTTGCGCCCGCGCGGGCCGAGGGTGACCTTGACCGTGTCCGCGAGGGCGTTGACACCGTGCTCCAGCAGGTGCCGGGCGTCGTCCGAGAAGCTCAGGATCTTCGCCATGAATGTCCCTTCGAAGCGACGTCGCCCCGGCCCGGCGAGCCGGACCGGGGCGACGACACTGGAATCGGTTGGTTACTTCTCGATGACCGCGAGAACGTCGCGGGCGGAGAGCACCAGGTACTCCTCGCCGGCGTACTTGATCTCGGTGCCGCCGTACTTCGAGTAGAGGACGGTGTCGCCGACCTTGACGTCGAGCGGCACGCGGTTGCCCTTGTCGTCGATCCGGCCCGGGCCGACGGCGAGGACGGTGCCCTCCTGCGGCTTCTCCTTGGCGGTGTCGGGGATCACGATGCCCGACGCCGTGGTGGTCTCAGCCTCGTTCGCCTGGACCACGATGCGGTCCTCGAGCGGCTTGATCGCAACCTTGGTCGCGGTAGTCACGGGCATACCCTCCTGGGGTACTTGGTTTCGTTGCCGGCCGAGAGTCCGACCAGCGTCAATTGCCACATGCCACCGGGCGGGGCCGTCGTCGCGGGTGCCGGTCCGCCTGGCGTTCAGCACCCGGACCGGATGGCCCGGGACGCTGGCACCCTCAGGGTGAGAGTGCTAATCGCAGGTTATTCCTCGGCTAGCACTCCGTCAAGGAGAGTGCCAACGAGACACCTCCCGTGTCGCCCCGGCCCAACCCCGGCCATGATCGACTCAACGGTGGCGACCCTGCGGTGCCGACCCCGCCCGGAGGCCGCGACCTCGGCCCGCCCGAGTCGACCTCCGGGACGGACCGGACAATGGGCGGGTGGATCTGGACCAGTTCGCCGCGCTGCGTACCCCCGAGGGGTCGGCCGTGCTCACCGCGGCGACCGAGGTGGCCGGCGGCGATCCGCTGGCCGCGGCGGCGGCGCTGCGGTCGCGCGGGGTGCCGGCCGGGCTGGCCGCCGCCGCGCTGACCCAGGCCGAGCTGCGCCGCCGGGCGGTCGGCAAGTTCGGCCCGGAGGCGGCCGGGATGTTCCTCACCCGCCCCGGCCTGGAGCAGGCCACCCGGCGGGTGGTCGCCGACCGGCGGGCCGCCCGGCTCGCCGCCGCCGGGGTGCGCGCCCTCGCCGACCTGGGCTGCGGCCTCGGCGCCGACGCGCTCGCCGCCGCCCGCGCCGGCATCCGGGTGTACGGGGTGGAGGCCGACCCGGTCACCGCCGCGCTGGCCGCCGCGAACGCCGAGGCCGCCGGGCTGGCCGCGATGTTCACCGTGGAGTGCGGCGACGCGACGGCGTTCGACGTGACCCGGGTCGACGCGGTCTTCTGCGATCCGGCCCGGCGACGGGCCGGCACCGGACGACGGATCTTCGACCCGAACGCCTACTCACCACCGTGGGACTTCGTCACCGGGCTGGCCGGGCGGGTGCCGCACACGGTGGTGAAGGTGGCCCCCGGCCTCGACCACGCGCTGATCCCGGCCGGGGCCGAGGCGGAGTGGGTGAGCGTCGACGGCGACCTGGTCGAGGCGGCCCTCTGGTGTGGTCGGCTCGCCGAGGTGCCCCGCCGGGCGACCGTGCTGCGGCCGGGACCCGCCGACCGGCAGCGCTCGGCGAACGGCACCGCCTCCGGTCGGCCCGCCGGCGGCGAGCCGGCCGCCGCCCACCAGTTGACCGGCACCGGTGCGGCCGAGGCCAAGGTCGGACCGGTCCGGCGCTACCTGTACGACCCGGACCCGGCGGTGGTCCGCGCGCACCTGGTCGCCGAACTGGCCGACACCCTCGACGCGACGCTGGCCGACCCGACGATCGCCTACCTGTACGCGGACACCCCGCAGCCGACCCCGTTCGGCCGCTGCCTGGAGATCGTCGACGTGCTGCCGTTCTCGCTGAAGCGGCTGCGCGCACTGCTGCGGGAACGTCGGGTCGGCCGGGTGGAGATCCTCAAACGGGGCTCGGCGCTGACGCCGGAGCAACTGCGCCGGGACCTGAGGCTGGTCGGGGAGAACCCGGCCAGCCTGGTGCTGACCCGGGTCGCCGGGGCACCGACGGTGCTGGTCGGTCGACCGGTCGCGGGCGGGGGCCGGCCGGGCTAACGTGGCCGGCATGGCGGGACAGGCCACCGCGGCGACGGCGTTGCTGACCAAGCGGAAGATCACCTACCGCACCCATCCGTACGACGTCTCCCCGGACGCGCCGAACTACGGCGCGCTGGTCGCGGCGGCTCTCGGGGTACCGCCGGAGCGGGTGTTCAAGACGCTTGTCGCCGAGGTGGACGGGGCGCTGGCGGTGGCGGTCGTCCCGGTCACCGGTGAGCTGGACCTCAAGGCGCTGGCGGCGGCGTTGGGCGGCAAACGGGCCGCACTGGCCGACCGGGCCGCCGCCGAACGGAGCACCGGTTACGTGCGGGGTGGGATCAGCCCGCTGGGGCAGCGGCGACGGCTGCCGACGGTGGTGGACGTCTCCGCGCTGGAGCACGACACCGTCTATGTCTCGGCCGGCCGGCGGGGGTTGCAGCTCCAGCTCGCCCCGACCGACCTGGTGGCCCTCACCGGGGCCGGCACCGCGCGGATCGCCGCCGGCTGACCGGACCCCCCGACCGCGACCAGAGTAGTCGCGGAACGGACACGCAGCGTGATTGCGGGACGGGTGTCCTGCGGGTGACAACCGCGTTGCTGAATTGTTACCGCCGCCAACAAACTTCTGACCTCGGCAGTCTTGCGCCCGGAACGCGAGCGGGAATACGTTGCCGGACACAACAAAACACCGAACCACTCCTCCCCCACCCTCGAAAGGACCCGTGCAGACATGCGCAAGGGCTTCCTCACCTTCGCCGCCGTGGGCCTGCTGGCCACCGGCAGCATGGCCGCCTGTGGCGACGACTCCAAGAGCGACGACGCCGGTGGCAGCACCGACAAGAAGCCGAAGATCGGCGTGATCCTGCCGGACAGCAAGTCCTCCGCCCGCTGGGAGACCGCTGACCGCAGGTTCCTCAAGGAGGCGTTCGACGCCGCCGGTGTCGAGTCGGACATCCAGAACGCGCAGAACGACAAGAACGCCTTCCAGACCATCGCCGACCAGATGATCACCGGGGGCGTCACCACCCTGATGATCGTCAACCTGGACTCCGGCACCGGCAAGGCCGTGCTGGACAAGGCGAAGTCGCAGGGTGTCGCGACGATCGACTACGACCGGCTGACCCTGGGCGGCTCCGCCCAGTACTACGTCAGCTTCGACAACGAGGCCGTCGGCAAGCTCCAGGGCGAGGGCCTGGCCAAGTGCCTGACCGAGAAGGGCGTCAAGAACCCGACGGTCGCCTACCTCAACGGCTCGCCGACCGACAACAACGCCACCCTGTTCAAGAACGGCTACGACTCGGTGCTCAAGCCGAAGTTCGACTCGAAGGAATACACCAAGGGCCCGGACCAGGCCGTCCCGGACTGGGACCCGGCGCAGGGTGCCACCATCTTCGAGCAGATGCTCACCCAGACCGGCGGCAAGATCGACGGTGTGCTCTCCGCCAACGACGGCCTCGGCAACGCGGCCATCTCGGTGCTGAAGAAGAACAAGCTCAACGGCAAGGTCCCGGTGACCGGCCAGGACGCCGACGTGACCGGCCTGCAGAACATCCTCGCCGGTGACCAGTGCATGACCGTCTACAAGGCCGTCAAGAAGGAGGCCGACGCGGCCGCCGAGCTGGCCATCGCCGTGGCGAAGGGCGAGCGCAAGGAGACCGGTCAGACGGTCAAGGACCCGGAGAGCGGCCGGGACGTTCCGTCCGTGCTGCTGGAGCCGAAGGCGATCGACAAGTCGACCGTCAAGGACGTGGTGGCCGACGGCTACGTCGACAAGGCCAAGCTCTGCACCGGTGCGTACGCGGCGCTCTGCACCGCGAACGGCATCAGCTGACCCGTACGACAAGCGTCGTACCCCGTCGACGCGACGCCGCCCGGCACGGAGCCTCGTGCCGGGCGGCGCTCGACGCCGGACGGGCTCCGAGATCTTCCCTCCGTCCGAAGGAGACCCCCGTGTCCGCGACCCCCCTGCTGGAACTGCGCGGGATCGACAAGAGCTTCGGTCCCGTCCAGGTCCTGCGCGACGTCGCCCTCGCCGCCCACGCCGGAGAGGTGACCGCACTGGTCGGCGACAACGGTGCCGGCAAGTCCACCCTGGTCAAGTGCATCAGCGGCATCTACCCGGCCGACGCCGGCGAGTTCCTCTTCGACGGCCGCCCGGTGAGCATCAACAGCCCCCGGGACGCCGCCACGCTCGGCATCGAGGTCGTCTACCAGGACCTCGCGCTCTGCGACAACCTCGACATCGTGCAGAACATGTTCCTCGGCCGGGAGAAGCACAGCGGGCTGGTGCTCGACGAGCCGACCATGGAGCAGATGGCGGCGGACACCCTCGCCGGGCTCTCCGTGCGGACGGTGAAGTCGCTGCGCCAGCACGTCTCCAGCCTCTCCGGCGGCCAGCGGCAGACGGTGGCCATCGCCAAGGCGGTGCTCTGGAACAGCAGGCTGGTCATCCTGGACGAGCCGACCGCCGCGCTCGGGGTCGCCCAGACCGCCCAGGTCCTCGAACTGGTCCGGCGGCTGGCCGACAACGGCCTGGCCGTGGTGCTGATCTCGCACAACATGAACGACGTCTTCGCCGTCTCCGACCGGGTCGCCGCGCTCTACCTCGGCCAGATGGTCGCCCAGGTGAAGACCACCGACATCACCCACTCGCAGGTCGTCGAGCTGATCACCGCCGGCCGCTCCGGCAACCTCGGCCTCACCGGCGAACCGGTCACGGCCGGCAACGGCAACGGCGCGCGGCCCGCCGACACCACTCCAGGAGGCGTTCGATGACCACCACCGCCGTGCACAAGGAAGGGCCGGCGGCAGTCACCCCGACGCCGACCGTCGGCAGCCACCTCCGCGGCTACTGGGGTCGGGTACGCGGCGGCGACATCGGCGCGCTGCCCGCCGTACTCGGGCTGATCGTGCTCTGCACGGTCTTCTCGATCATGCGGCCGTCGTTCCTCACCGCCGGCAACTTCGCCAACCTGTTCACCCAGGGCGCGGCGGTCACCCTGATCGCCATGGGGCTGGTCTTCGTCCTGCTGCTCGGCGAGATCGACCTCTCCGCCGGCTTCGCCAGCGGGGTCTGCGCGGCCATCCTGGCCAACGTCGCCACCAAGGCCGGCTACCCCTGGTACGTGGCAGTGCTCGCCGCGATCCTCACCGGCGTGGTCATCGGCACCGTGCTCGGCTTCCTGGTCGCGAAGATCGGCATCCCGTCCTTCGTGGTCACCCTGGCCGGCTTCCTCGCCTTCCAGGGCATCGTGCTGATGCTGATCAGCGGGGGCAGCAACATCCCGGTCAACGACGAGGTGCTGGTGGCGATCGCCAACCGCAACCTCCCGCCCACCCTCGGCTGGGCGCTGGCCGCCATCGCGGTCGGCGGGTACGCGGCCGTGCAACTGCTGCGGCACCGTAAGCGGCTGGCCCGGGGCCTGACCACCGACCCGATGGCGGTCGTGCTCGCCCGGATCGGCGGGCTGACCCTGATCCTCGGCCTCGCGGTCTACATCCTCAACCAGGAGCGCAGCCGCAACGTCCTGATCAACTCGCTCAAGGGCGTGCCGATCGTGGTGCCGGTCATCGCGGTGCTGCTGATCGTCTGGACCTTCGTGCTCCAGCGCACCAGCTACGGCCGGCACGTCTACGCCGTCGGTGGCAACAAGGAGGCCGCGCGGCGGGCCGGCATCAACGTCGACCGGATCCGGATCTCGGTCTTCGTGATCTGCTCGTCGATGGCGGCCGTCGGCGGCATCGTCGCGGCGAGCCGGGCCAACTCGGTGGACCCGAACACCGGCGGCAGCAACGTGCTGCTCTACGCTGTCGGCGCGGCGGTGATCGGCGGCACCAGCCTCTTCGGCGGTAAGGGCCGGGTCCTCGACGCCGTGCTCGGTGGCGCGGTGGTCGCCGTCATCGACAACGGCATGGGTCTGATGGGTTACAGCGCCGGGGTGAAGTACGTGGTCACCGGCGTGGTGCTGCTCCTCGCGGCCAGCGTGGACGCGCTGTCACGCCGCCGGGCCAACGCCTCCGGCACCCGCTGATCCGCGTTCACCACCGGCGGGACGTGGGGTGCCAGCGACGATGCGGGTAGGACCGAGCCAGGACGAGATCCGACGGCAGAACCTCGGGGCGCTGCTCCGGCACGTCCACGTGCACGGCGCCACCTCCCGCGCGGAACTCACCACCGCCCTCGGGCTCAACCGCAGCACCATCGGCGCGCTCACCACCGACCTGGCCGGTGCCGGGCTGGTCAGCGAGGGCACGCCCAAGGAGACCGGCCGGGCCGGGCGACCGTCACTCGTCGTCCGGCCCGAGTCGGCCCGGGTCTACGCGTACGCGTACTCGATCGAGGTGGACCGGCTGCGGGCCGCGCGGGTCGGGCTCGGCGGCGAGGTGCTCGACCGCCGTGAGCTGGACCGGCCGCGTGACCTGGATGCCGCCGAGACCGCCCCGATACTGGCCGGCGCGCTCAAGCAGATGCGGGAGCGGGTGCCGCCGGGGTCCATCTGCGTCGGCGCGGGTGTCGCCGTCTGCGGCATGGTCCGCAAGGCCGACGGGCTGGTCCGGCTCGGCCCCACCACCGGTTGGGTGGACGAGCCGATCGGCGCGGCGCTCGCCGCCGAGGTGGGCGTGGAGCTGCCGGTCACGGTCGGCAACGTGGCCGACGTCGCCGCCTTCGCCGAACACGCCCGGGGGGTCGCCGCCGGCTGCGACAACGTCATCTACCTCTACGGCGACGTCGGCGTGGGCGCCGGCATCATCGCCGGAGGCCGCCGGCTGACCGGCCACGGCGGGTACGGCGGCGAGGTCGGGCACATGGTGGTGGTGCGCGACGGCACTCCCTGCGAGTGCGGCTCCCGGGGCTGCTGGGAGACCCAGATCGGCGAGTACGGGCTGCTCCGGGCCGCCGGCCGCTCCGACGCCCGGGGCCGGGAGGCGCTGCTGGCCGTCTTCGACGCCGCCGACCGGGGTGACGCCCGCGCCCAGACCGCGGTACGGCACGCCGGGGACTGGCTCGGCTTCGGGGTGGCGAACCTGGTCAACATCTTCAACCCCGAGATGGTCATCTTCGGCGGCACCATGCGGGACCTCTACCTGGCCGCCGCCGCCCAGGTCCGCAGCCGGCTCAACGAGACCGGGCTGCCCGCCTGCCTGGAACACGTCCGGCTGCGCACCCCCAAGCTCGGTGACGACGCGGCGTTGATCGGTGCGGCCGAGCTGGCCTTCGAACGGCTCCTCGCCGACCCGCTCGACGTCAGCTGAGCCGCCGCGCGGTCCCGCCCGCACCTCCCCCGCCCGGCGAGTTGGTCGGCCCGATGAACTGATCGGCCCGGTGGTCCGTACCAGTGGACGGACGGGCAGCCTGTGGGTCGCTGCCCGGCAGGACAGGTCGGCCCGGATCGAGGAGGCACCGCAGCATGGCACCGCTGGATTCCGTACGTCGTCGGCGAGGGCACCGGACCTACCGGGTGGCGGTGCTGCTCGTCGCTTTCCTGGCCGGGCTGGTCGTGCTACCCGGCATGGCCGTCGCCGCTCCCGGCGTCCAGATGAACGCCGCCGACGTGGCGCTGCTCAACGGCGTCCGGCTCGCCGGCCTGTGGGAGATGCCGGCCGGCACGATGGCCGCCGACAAGGGTCAGTCCGCGCGGGTGCGGGAGGTCGGCGCGGAGATCGCCCGGCAGCACGGCATCCTCGACGAGCTGGTGGTGCAGGCCGCCAACAAGCTGGGCGCGACGCTGCCGAGCGATCCCACCACCGAGCAGAAGGGGTGGCTGACCGAGATGCAGAACGCCTCCGGTGCTCAGTTCGACCAGATCTTCGTGACCCGGCTCCGGGTGGCGCACGGCAAGATCTTCCCGGTGATCGGTGCGGTCCGGGCCAGCACCCGGGACAACACCGTCCGCAAGCTCGCCGACCAGGCCAACAAGTTCGTCAACGACCACATGGCCATGCTGGAGAGCACCGGGCTGGTCCGCTGGCAGCAGATGCCGCCGGCCGCGATCCCGGCCGCGCAGCAGGACTCGCTGGTCGCCGCCGCCCAGGCCGGTGCCGCCGCCGGCCCGTCCGTCGCGATCAGCACCACCGTCGTCTGGGCGGTCTTCCTGCTCGCGCTCGGCGCGGGCGGCTACGCCACCTGGCGGATCATGCGCCGCAGCTGATCCCACGCACCTGACCGACGGCCCGCAGGCGGCACCACCGCCCGCGGGCCGTCCGGCTGTCCGGCGGCCGGCCGGGGGCCCGCTGTGGTCAGCGGTCGACCTGGGTGAAGTCCCAGGAGTGCGGCGGGCGGGCGACCAGCGTGGCCGGCGGCTCCGGCAGCGCGCGGGGGCTGCTGCGCCACTTCGAGATGACCACCACCCGGTGGTCGGTGGACGAGAAGACCTCACTGGACACGTGCAGCGGGTCGTGCTCGAACTCGGGCAACGCGGTCTCACACACCCAGGTGATCAGGTCGGCGAAGCCGTACGACTCCGCCCGCGCCTCCCACATCCGTACGATCACGTCGGCCTCCTCCCGTCACACGCTGACAGTGGTCAACGGCAGTGCCGAGTCGGCGGGCAGGTCCAGCCGGCTCGGTGCCACGCCGGCGGCCACCAGGTGCGCGCCGAGCGCGGCGACCATCGCCCCGTTGTCGGTGCACAACCCCGGTCGGGGCACCCGGACCCGGATGCCGTACCGCTGCGCCCGCTGCTCGGCCATCGCCCGCAGCCGTGAGTTCGCCGCCACTCCCCCGCCGATCACCAGCGTGTCCACCCCGTGCTCCCGGCAGGCGGCCAGCGCCTTGCCGGTGAGCACGTCACAGACCGCCTCCTGGAAGGACGCGGCCACGTCGGCCACCGGCACCGGCTCGCCGGCGCGGCGCCGGCCCTCCACCCAGCGGGCCACCGCCGTCTTGAGCCCGGAGAAGGAGAAGTCGTACCGGTGGGCGGCGAGGTCCTTGGCGGCGGTGAGGCCACGCGGGAAGCCGATCGACTCCGGGTCGCCGGAACGGGCCTCCCGGTCGATGTACGGGCCGCCCGGGAACGGCAGCCCGAGCAGCCGGGCCACCTTGTCGAACGCCTCCCCGGCCGCGTCGTCGATGGTCGCGCCCAACGGGGTCACCCCCCGGGCCAGGTCGTCGACGAGCAGCAGCGACGAGTGTCCACCGGAGACCAGCATCGCGATCGCCGGCGCAGGCAGCGGGCCGTGCTCCAGGGTGTCCACCGCGACGTGCGCGGCCAGGTGGTTCACCCCGTACACCGGCTTCTCGGCGGCCACCGCGTAACCCTTCGCGGCGGCCACGCCGACCAGCAGCGCACCCGCCAGGCCGGGGCCGGAGGTGACCGCGATCGCGTCGATGTCGGCGATCGTCACGCCGGCCTGGCGCAGTGCCCGGTCCATGGTCGGCACGATGGCCTCCAGGTGCGCCCGGCTGGCCACCTCGGGCACCACACCGCCGAACCGGGCATGTTCGTCCACGCTGGAGGCCAGCGCGTCGGCGAGCAGGGTGTGCCCGCGCACGATGCCCACCCCGGTCTCGTCGCAGGAGGTCTCGATGCCGAGGATCAGCGGTTCGTCAGCCATGGTCCATCCCGTCTGCGACCGGTTCCGCGTCACGCCGCATGACCAGCGCGTCGGTGTTGCTCGGTTGGTAGTAGCCCCGTCGTACGCCGATCGGCTCGAACCCGTACGTCGCGTAGAGCCGCTGGGCGGGGGCGTTGTCGGCGGCCACCTCCAGCAGGACGCTGCCCACCCCGCGCCGGGCGACTTCCGCGAGCAGGTCCTCCAGCAGCATCCGGCCCACCCCGCGCCGCTGGGCGTCCCGGCGGACCGCGATGTTCTGCACCCACGCCTCGCCGCCCGGCTCGACGGCCAACCCGGCGTAACCCAGCGGCGACCCGTCGGTGTCCAGGGCGACCCGGTAGTGGTGGCCGTTGGCCAGCTCGTTCCAGAACATTGCCGGTGACCACTGCTCGGCACCGAACAGGTCCGCCTCGATCGGCAGCACCTCGGCGACGTGCCACCAGCGGAACCGGTCGAGTCGTACCGTCACGGCAGCACCGACTTGCGGCTGGTCGCCGCGACCGCGTCCGGCCGGCGCAGGTACAGCGGGGTGAGCGCCTCGCCGGGGGCACCCGCCCGGATCCGCTCGGCGGCCAGGGTGACCAGCGCGGCGGCGTCCGGATAACGGGGCTCGACGCGCAGCGGCAGGCCGAGCACGTCGGCGTACCGGTGGGCGCCGTCCCCGACCGCCACGGTGACGGCCAGGTCCCGGGCACGGGCGGCGGCGACCACCGGTGCGTCCACCGCCGGCCCGGCGATCCGCTGGCCGGCATCGTCGTAGACCGCCCAGTACACCTCTTTCCGCCGGGCGTCGACGGCGACCAGCACCCGCTGCTCCCCGGGCGCGGCGTCTTCCGGCGCGGCGTCCCCGGGCGCAGCGTGGCCAGACGCAGCGTGGCCAGACGCAGCGTGGCCAGACGCAGCGTGGCCAGACGCAGCGTGGCCAGACGCAGCGTGGCCAGACGCAGCGTGGCCGGCTGCCGCGTCGGCCGGGCTTCCCGGCGTGGTCGAGGGTGCGGTGGTGGGGTGGCCGATGCCGTCGAGCGAGCAGACGCCGTACGTGGGGATGCCGAGCACCTGGCCCATGGTGGCGGCGGTGACCAGCCCCACCCGCAGCCCGGTGAACGGGCCGGGTCCGAGCCCGGCGACGATCGCGCCGAGGTCGCCCGGCCGGGCACCGACCTCGGCGAGCACCGCCTCGACCTGTGGGGCGAGCAGTTCACCATGGGCCCGGGCGTCGACCGTGCGCCGGTGCGCCCGCAACGCGACGCCGTCCGCCGTGACCTCGGTCAGCGCCGCGGTGACCGCGGGGGTCGAGGAGTCCACCACCAGTACGAGCACGGTGAGCCAGCCTAGCCGTCCACCCGTGCCGCCCCGGTCGCAGCCCGCCCCGCTCCACAACCCACGCCCCGCCCCACATCCCACGCCGCCCCATATCCACACAGCGCTCCACACCCACACTGCGCCCCCGCCCACACCACACCCACCAGCCCCGTCCCGGCTTTGACGAAACCCATAGGGACACTTCCCCACTACGCCCGGCCACGCCACGCCACGCCACGCCCCCGCCCACACCACGCCCCATCGCCCCACACCGCGCCCAACGCCCCACACCGCGCCCTTCGGCCGTCGGCGTCGGCCATCGATCCCACCGGTTCCCGGCGGGCGGCGGGCGGCGGGCGGCGGGCGGCGGGCGGCGGGCGGCGGGCGGCGGGCGGCGGGCGGCGGGCGGCGGGCGGCGGGCGGCGAAGTGTTGTACCCCACGGAGAGCGGTATGCCTGTCTGTCATAAATATGACGGGCAGGCATACCGCTCACTTCCACTACACCATCATGCGGAGATGCCTGAGAGTAGTCGCCTCACCACGGAGATCGCCGCCATCCTGCGCCGGGAACGCAGCGCCCAGCGGCTCACCCAGCAGCAACTGGCGGACCGGGCCGGGACGAGTCAGAGTGCGGTGGCCCGCGTCGAACGCAGCGGACGGGTACCGAGCCTCTCCTTGATCGAGCGCCTCTTCACCGCCCTCGGCCTGCAACTCGCCGTCACCGCCGAGCAGCTCGACAGCCATCTCGACGCCGGGATGGATGCCCTCGCCGCGCGGTCGCTCGACGACCGGATCGACGAACTGGGCCTGGATCGGCTGCTGGATCGGCTGGGCGACCTGCCCCACCTGCTGACCGGCAGCACCGCCGCACTGCTCCAGGGCGCCCCGGTGCCGGTCGACGCGGTCGAGATCGCCGTCCGGTGGCGCGACTCCGCCCGGTTCACCGCCTGGCTGACCGCCGCCTACGGGCAGCGCTGGAACGCCAGGTGGCGTGAGTTCGGCGGCCTGTACCTGGAACCGGAGGAGCCAGGCGAGCACTACTGGATGACCCGGTACGGCGAGATCCGCGCCCAGATGTGCGACGAGTTTCCGGAGGCGATCGAGGTACGGCACGGGGAACGCAGCTACCGGGTGGTCCCGCTGGTCACGGTGGAGCTGACCGACCCGCAGGCCGCCACGCTGCTCCGCCGACACCGCCAACGCACAGCCACCAGCCCTGCCCCTCGAAGCCTGCGGTAGGCCGCCAATCTGCCACTCCAGCCCGGGTCGCCATGCCAGCGCCCACCGCTCGACCGGCGGCGAGCCGCCCCAGCACGGCCACGACTCCGGCGGCCACGCCGTCGCCGTGATGCAGCACCGCACGCCGCCACCGCACGCCGCCAGCGGCAGCCGGCGATGTGCGGGCAGCGGGCAGCGGGCAGCGGGCAGCGGGCAGCGGGCAGCGGGCGCGAGTAGGTGGCGGGCGGCGGGCGGCGGACGCGAGTAGGTGGCGGGCGGGTCAGCCGGCCGAGCGCTCCCAGTCGATCGGGGGCAGGCCGGCGTCGGCGAGGGCCTTGTTGGTGGCGCTGAACGGGCGGCTGCCGAGGAACCCGCGCGGATTCATCGGGCTCGGGTGACCGGCCTCCAGCACCACGTGCCGTGGATTGGTGACCAGCGTCGCCTTCTTGCGGGCGTAACCACCCCAGAGCAGGAAGACCACCGGTTCGTCGCGGGCGTCCAGGGCGCGGATGGTGGCGTCGGTGAACTCCTCCCACCCCTTGTTGCCGTGCGAGCCGGGGCTCGCCTCACGGACGGTGAGCACCGCGTTGAGCAGCAGCACACCCTGCGCCGCCCAACCGTCGAGGTTGCCACTGCGCGGCTTCGGCACGCCCACGTCCTCGCCCAACTCCTTGAAGACGTTGCGCAACGACGGCGGCACCGACACCCCCTCCCGCACGCTGAAACTCAGCCCGTGCGCCTGCCCCGCCTTGTGGTATGGGTCCTGACCGAGGATCAGCACCCGGCACTGCTCCGGACCGCACAGCCGGTAGGCGGAGAAGAGATCGTCCAGCGGCGGGAAGACCGTCCGGGTGGCGTACTCGTGGGCGACGAACTCGGCCAGCGCCGTCGTGCGGGCCGGGTCCAGGTGCGGGGTGAGCACGGCACGCCACGCCTGCGGCAGCAGTGCCAAGAGGTCGAGGGTGGGGGTGTCGTCGGGCATCGGCAACCTTTCGCAACGAAGTCCCCGGCACTCTAGGCAGCGGGTACGACACCCCTCAGCCCAGGGCGGTCCGGCCCGACCGGGCAGCAGCTCAGACCAGGGCGGTCCGGCCGGGCAGCAGCTCAGCCCAGGGCGTTCAGCCGTTGCGCCCAGTCCCCGCCCACCGGCTCCAACTCGACCACCCGGGTGTCGTCGTCGTGCCGGTCGAGGCGTACCCGCAGATGGGCGTCGACCAACTGCTCGACCAGGCCCTCACCCCACTCGACCACGGTCACCGAGTCGTCCACCGAGGCGTCCAGGTCCAGGTCGTCGATCTCGGCACGCGGATCGGTCGCGTCGCCCAGCCGGTACGCGTCGGCGTGCACCAGGGCCACCGTGCCGCCGCGCGCCGGGTCGGGTCGGTGCACCCGGGCGATCACGAAGGTCGGCGAGGTGATGTCACCGCGTACACCCAGGCCGGAACCGATGCCCTGGGTGAGCGCGGTCTTGCCGGCGCCCAACGGGCCGGTGAGCAGCAACAGGTCACCGGCGCGCAGCACCCCGGCCAGCCGACGGCCGAAGGCGTGCGTGTCCTCGACCGTCGGCAGCGTGCCGGTCACGGTCACCAGGCCTCCCCGAATCGGCCCGGCCCGGCAGCGACCCGTGCCGGGCCGCGCGCCGACACCACGAGCCTGCTCACAGCGCCTCCAGGAAGCGTTCCAGCACGGCGTTGACCTCGTCGGCGTGCTCCAGCATCACCACGTGCCCACTATTGTGAATCTTGACGTACTCGGCGTGCGGCAGCCGGCGGACGATCTCCTCGGAGTGGACCACCGGCGTGATCATGTCCTTGTCGCCCACCACGACCAGCACCGGCGTGCCGCTCAACGCGGCAAGCGCCGGGAACCGGGAGTGGGTGGCCAGGGTACGCAGGTAGCGGGTCACCGTGTCGGCCGACGTCCGGGAGTTCATCCGCTCCACGTACGACACCAGGGCCGGGCTCGGCTTAGGGGTGCCGAAGCCGTAGCGCCGGGTCAGCAGCCAGGCCACGTTGGCGGTGGACTTCCGGGCCCGGTCGATGACGATCCCGCCGTACCTGGTGGTGGTGCTCATCATGAACAGCACCGGCGAGCCGACCCGGCCGAGCAGGGCCGGCGCGACCAGCTTCGTCTCGGCCAGCAACCCGCCCGACGTGGCCATCAGCACCGTGCCGACCACCCGGTCACCGAACAACTCCGGGTACGCCTCGGCGAACGCCATGATGGTCATCCCGCCCATCGAGTGGCCGACCAGCACCAACGGCCCCTCCGGGGCGGTCCGGTCGATCACCTTGCGCAGGGTGTGCCCGAGCGCGGCGAGGTCGTACTCGCCGGTCTCCAACCGGCCCGACCGGCCGTGCCCCGGCTGGTCGTACGCGACGATCCGGTAGTCGCCCCGGTCGGCCAGCAACTGGCGTTGGAAGTGGAACGTCCCCATGTCCAGGCAGAAACCGTGCACCAGCACCACCGTCGGGTGCCCCGGCACCGGCCGGGTCGGCTCGACCACCTCGACGTGGATGTCGGTGCCGTCCGGCAACTCCAGCCGGTACGCCTCGTCGTAGCGCTGCGCGCCGAAGTCCTCCCCCGCGTACGGGTCGGCGGGGTCGGCCTTGAGCCGGCGGACCAGGGCGCGTTCGGTGGCCACCCCGGCGGCCAGCCCGGCGGCGGCCACCCCGACCGCCGCCCCGACCACGCCGGCCACCTTCCCGGCGGCGGTCCTCGGCCGGGGCACCCGGAACCGGCTGACGGCGCTCACGACCGCTCGCCGTCGTAGACCCGGGGCACCCGGACCCCGCCGAACCGGGTGACGATCTCGTAGTTGATCGTGCCGACCGCCTCGGCCCAGTCGTCGGCGGTGGGCACCCCGTCGTCGCCGCTGCCGAAGAGGGTCGCCACGTCACCGGCGGCCACCTCGTCCGCGCCGCAGTCGAGCACGAACTGGTCCATGCAGACCCGGCCGGAGATGGTGCGTCGCTTCCCACCGAGCTGCACCGGGCCGACGTTGGAGGCGTGTCGGGGCACCCCGTCGGCGTAGCCGAGCGGCACCACCGCCAGGTTCGCCTCGTCCTCGGTGGCGTAGGTGTGGCCGTACGACACTCCGGTGCCGGCGGGGACCCGCTTGGTGAGCATCACCCGGGCCCGCGCGGTCATCGCCCGACGCAGCCCGAACTGCTGACCGGCGACCGGCGACAGCCCGTACACGGCGATCCCGGGCCGGACCAGGTCGAAGTGGGTGTCGGGCCGGGTCAGGGTGGCCGCCGAGTTGGCCAGGTGCCGGTAACGCGGGCGCAGCCCGGCCCGCTCGACCATGGCCAGCCCCTCGTGGAAGACCGCCAGCTGCCGGTCGGTGGTGGGGTGGCCGGGCGAGTCCGCGTACACGAAGTGGCTCCACACGCCGACCACCTCGACCAGGCCGTCGGCCTGGGCCTTCGCGGCGGCCTCCAGCAGGGTCGGCCAGTCGGCGACGGTGGCCCCGCCCCGGGCCAGGCCGGTGTCGATCTTCAGGTGCAGCCGGGCCGGGCGGTCGGCCACCCGACCCGCCTCGACCATCTCGTCGAGCTGGGACAGGCTCGCGGTGGCCAGGTCCACCCCCGCGGCCACCCCCTCGTGCAGGGGCAGCCCCGGGTCGAGCAGCCAGGCCAGCACCGGCGCGGTGATCCCGGCCCGGCGCAGGGTCAACGCCTCGTCGAGGGTGCACACCCCCAGCCAGTCCGCCCCCGCGTCGAGCGCGGCCCACGCGGACGGGACCATGCCGTGGCCGTACCCGTCGGCCTTCACCACCGCCATCAGCTCGGCGCTGGTGCCCGCCCGGAGCCGGGCCACGTTCGCACGGATCGCGTCGAGATCGACGCGCACCTCGGCCTGCCACATACGCCCAGCCTACTTGCGTCGGTGATCACCCGGTCGGTGGACGCCGACCAGCGCCGCCGCACCCCGTGGGCCGACCAGCGCCG
This sequence comes from Micromonospora sp. NBC_00421, assembly GCF_036017915.1. Lineage (NCBI taxonomy): Bacteria > Bacillati > Actinomycetota > Actinomycetes > Micromonosporales > Micromonosporaceae > Micromonospora > Micromonospora sp. NBC_00421. Next base: position 6,669,579 of record NZ_CP107929.1, on the reverse strand, counting down.
CCCCGCCCCGGTGGGCCGGTCAGAGCAGCGGGGCCACCACCGGGCGCAGCGCGGCCACCACGTCCGGCGCGGTCACCGGACCGCCGCGGGCCGCCTCCCGCCCGGCCAGCCCGTGCAGGTACGCCGCGACGGCCGCCGCCCGTTCCGGGGCCAGTCCGGTGGCGAGCAGCGAACCGAGCAGTCCGGCCAGCACGTCCCCGGTGCCCCCGGTGGCCAGCGCGGGACTACCGGTCGGGTTGACGTACGCCCGGCCGTCCGGCGTGCCGACCACCGTGCGGTCCCCCTTCAGCAGCACCGTCGCGTTCATCCAGGCGGCCAGCCGCAACGCGGCGGCGACCCGGTCGGCCCCCGGTTCCTCGCCGCACAGCCGGGTGAACTCCCGGTCGTGCGGGGTGACCACGATCGGGGCGTCCCGGTGGCGCAGCCGGTCGGCGAGCGAGCCGTCCACCAGCAGGGTCAGCGCATCCGCGTCGAGCACCACAGGCACCGGTGCGGCCAGCACCGCGCGCAGCTCCGCGCCGGCCTGCTCGTCGGTGCCCAGACCGGAACCGCATACCCAGGTCTGCACCCGGCCGGCCCCGGCGACCCGGTCGGTGGCGATCACCGACGGGTGCTGCCGGACCACCACCTCCCGGGCGCCGCCGGCATACCGGACCAGGCCGGTGGGGCCAGCCAGGGCGCCACCCACGGAGAGCACCGCCGCCCCCGGGTAGGTCCGCGAGCCGGTGGCCACCCCGACCACGCCCCGGCTGTACTTCTCCGAGGCCGCGCCGGTGCGGGGCCACCAGTCGCGCACGTCCGACCACTGCGTGACCCGCAGCGCGGGGGTGCCGCGCAGCCACGGCCCGAGCCCGATGTCGACCAGCTCGACCTGCCCGGCGAGCGGGGCCGCCGGGCCGACCACCAGGGCCGGTTTGAGCGCGCCGAACGCCACGGTCACGTCGGCCCGCACGGCGCGGGGCCGGCCGGAGGTGTCAGTCGGCACGTCTCCGGTGTCCACCGCCACCCCGCTGGGCACGTCCACCGCGACGACGGTGGCCCGGCCGCCGTCGCGGCCCCGCAACTCGGACAGCTCGGCGACGAGTCGGTCGGCGGTCTCCCGGAGCCCGCCGGTGCCGCCGATCCCGACGATCCCGTCGAGCACCAGGTCGACGGTGGCGGGCAGGGCGTCGACCACCCGCCCCCCGGCAGCCCGCAACGCCGCCAGCCCCTCGGCGTGCGTCCGCCCGTCGCTGGTCGGCAGCACGGAGACCTGCGCGCCGCGCCGGGCCAGCCGCTCGCCGGCGTACAGCGCGTCACCGCCGTTGTCGCCGGAGCCGACCAGCAGCAGCACCCGCGCCCCGTAGACCCCGCCCCGGTCGGCGAGCAGCAGGGCGCAGCGCCGGGCCAGCCCGGCCGCCGCCCGCTGCATCAGCGTCCCGGGCGGCAGGGTGGCCATCAGGCCGGCCTCCGCCGCGCGTACGTCAGCCACCCGCCACACCGGTTCCATACCGTCCCCGTCTGTCCTGCCGACCGGCTGTCCCGCTCCGGCGTCCGTTCCGTCCCGGGACGACCCGTCCGTCGCGGTCGGCGTCCCGCGTCCATCATGGCCCGGATCACCCTACCGGCGCCGGGGCGGCAGACTAGCCACCGGCGGCACGCCAGGCAAGACCTGTGGACAACCCTCGGCTCCGCCCGTCGCCCGTCGTCCACAGGGCCGGCTCGACCGGGGCCCGGTCACCTAGCGTCGGTGCCACGGTCGGCAGCGGGGGCCGACGAGAGTGCGGGTCGCCTATGAGGCGGGTCGACGACGAGGCGAGCCGACAGCGCGGGAGGCGGGCGATGACGAACGAGCCGGTGGAGGTCGACCTGTCGGTGCTGCGGGTGGCAGCCGGCGGGCTGGCCGACGAGGCGTACGCGTTGGCGCAGGGGTTGGTGGGCCGACCCGGGTTGGTGCTGTCCGCGCCGGGGTGGCGGGCCGGCACCGCCCTGGCCGGGCTCGAGTCGGCGGTGCACGCCTGGCACGGGGCGCTCGGCGTCCGGGTGGCGGAGACCGGTGCCGCCCTGCGGGCCGCCGCCGAGGCGTACACGGCGGCCGACGACCGGGCCGCCGGGCGACTGGTCGGCCGACCCCGATGATCGGGTACGCCCAGCTCTGGACCGCCTCCCCCGGCGACTGGGACGCGGCGGGGGTGGCCTGGCGCGGGCTGGACGCGCCCGTCGGGCGGCGGCGGGCCGGGCTGGCCGACCGGGCGACGGCGCTGCGGGCGGGCTGGCGCGGCGGGGCGGCCACGGCGGCCGACGGTCGGCTCGACGGGCTGCGGTCGGAGCTGGCCACCATCCTGCCGGCGCTGGTCGAGACCGATCAGGTGCTCGCCGAGTTCGCCGGTCGGCTCCGGGTGGCCAAGGGCCGGCTCGCCGAGGCGGTGGCACTGGCCGACCGCACCGGCGTGGCGGTGGACCGGCACGGCGGGGTCCGGGCGGTCCCGCCGACCTGGCGCGGCCCCGAGGCGGGGGTACTCCCGGCCGCTACGGGTGCCCGCTCTTCCCCAGCGGGGAGTTCGGTCGGCACCGGCGCGGTCGACACCCGTGGCCTTGCTCCCGGCCCCGGAGCCGGCCCGGACGCGACCAGTGCCGGTGCCAGTGCCGGGGGCGGTGCCGGCGGCGGGGTGGGGCCGCCGGCGGCGGTGGGTCAGGTGGCGGCGGCGCTGCGGGAGGCGCTCGCGCTGGCCGACGCGGCCGACCGGGAGGCCGCCGCCCGGCTGGCCCAGTTGTCCGGCGCGGCCCGCACCGGCTGGGTCGAGCGGCCACCACCGGGCCGACCGGCGGACGACGCCACCCCGGGGGTGGTCCGCGCCTGGTGGGCCGCCCTCACCCCGGCCCAGCGGCGCTGGTTGGTGCTCCACGAACCGGCCCGGATCGGCCCGCGCGACGGGGTGCCTGCGGCGGCCCGGGACCAGGCGAACCGGTTGCTGCTGGCCGGCCACCGGGAGGCCCTGTCGACCGAACGGCTGTCGCTGTCGAGCCACCGGCCGGGCGAGCGCACCGGTCTGCGGCGGATCGATCGGGCATTGGCCGTCCTGGACGGGCTCGCCGGTCGGCTGGCCTCGACGACGACGCCCCGGGCGTACCTGCTCGGGCTCGACCCGCGCGGCGACGGACGGGCGATCGTCGCGCTGGGCAACCCGGACCGGGCCGGTCGGGTGCTGACCTACGTGCCGGGGATGACAAGCGACCTCGCCGACGTCCCTGGTGAGCTGAGCCGGGCCGCCCGGGTGCAGGCCAGGTGCACCGTCATCGCTCCCGGCGAGGAGACGGCGGCGGTGCTCTGGCTGGACTACGACGCCCCCGACTTCCTGCCCGAGGCTTCTTCGCCGGCCCAGGCCCGGGACGCCGGGCCTGCGCTGCACCGCTTCCAGGAAGGGCTGCGCGCCACCCACGACGGGCCGGCGGCCCGGCAGACCGTACTGGGGCACAGCTACGGCTCGCTGGTGGTGGGCAGCGCCGCCCGGGACCACGGGCTGGCCGCCGACGCGCTGGCCTTCGTCGGGTCACCCGGCGTCGGGGTGGACCGGGCCGGGGCGCTGGGGCTGCCCCCGGACCGGGTCTGGTCGAGCACCGCCCGCGACGACGTGATCGCGCTGGTCGAGCCGCCCCGCGACCTGGCCGGCCGGGCGGTGCTGGCCACCTCGCCGCTGGCCAGCGCCGCCTGGCTGCTCCGCCCGGACGACCACCAGTTGTGGTTCGGGCACGATCCGAGCGATCCGGGCTTCGGTGGCCGGACCTTCCCCAGCAGCCGGGACGGCCACACCGGCTACTGGGAGCCCGACAACCCGGCCCTCGACGGGATGGCCCGGATCGTGCTCGGCCGATGACCGGGCCACCGACGGTGACGCGGAGTCACCTACTCCACGGTGACCGATTTCGCCAGGTTGCGCGGCTGGTCGACGTCGTGCCCCCGGGCGGCGGCGATCTCGGCCGCGAACACCTGCAACGGCACTGTGGTGACCAGCGGCGCGAGCAGCGTGGGCGTACGCGGCACGTAGATCAGATGGTCGGCGTAGCGGACCACCGCCTCGTCGCCCTCCTCGGCGATCACGATCGTCCGCGCCCCCCTGGCCCGGACCTCCTGGATGTTGGAGACGACCTTGTCGTGCAGCATTCCCCGGCCGACCGGCGACGGCACCACGCAGATCACCGGGGTGCCCTTGTCGATCAGGGCGATCGGGCCGTGCTTCAGCTCACCGGCGGCGAACCCCTCGGCGTGCATGTACGCCAGCTCCTTGAGCTTGAGCGCGCCCTCCAGGGCCACCGGGTAGCCGACGTGCCGGCCGATGAAGAGCACGGTCGGCTCGGACTTCAGCTCCCGGGCCAGCTCCCGTACCGGCTCGATCCGGCCGAGCAGCTCGCGCAGCTTGTCCGGCATCTCCTGGAGCTGGGCCACCACCGCGCCGACCTCGTCGGCGAACTTGATCCCGCGCACCTGGGCCAGGTGCAGGCCGATCAGGTAGCAGGCGACCAGTTGGGTGAGGAAGGCCTTGGTCGAGGCGACCGCGATCTCGGGGCCACCGTGGGTGTAGAGCACCGCGTCGGACTCGCG